>JAKADK010000090.1 GCA_021820665.1 Actinomycetes bacterium
GTCGAGAAGCACCTGCTGCGGTGGCAGGCCTACGAGCTACGGGGCACCCAGGGCTGAGGCGCCCCGGGGGAACAGGGCTGGGTGGAGCCGGTCCCGCAGCGGGGGGACGGGAGGGGCCAGCGGTGCGCATGAGCAGGTCGACCACGAGTGGATGAGATGAGGAGAGCCAGGTGACCGGAGTCGAACGGGCAGGCAGCGGTGTCGCCGCCGAGTTGCTGGAAGCATCCTCGCGCTACATCGACGAGGGGATCTTCGAGGGCGCAGCATCGGTCAGCCCCATCGACGGTCGAGTGGGCGACTTCGGGGGTGGGGTGGCCCTCGTGCTGTCGTTCTCCCATGTGATCGCCGTCGAGGGCGGTGGTGGGCTGGCGCTTGTCGACACCAGCTCGCCGTCCCTGGCGCCCCGGGCCCGGACCGCCCTGCGGACCTGGTCGGACGCTCCGGTCCGGACGATCATCTACACCCACGGTCACGTGGACCACGTGGGCGGCGCCCGGCTCTTTAGCGACGAGGCGGCGGATGCCGGGGAGGCGCGTCCCCGGGTGGTGGCTCACGAGGCCGTGGACGATCGCTTCTCGCGCTACGACCTGACCCACGGGTACAACGCCTTGATCAACGCCCGGCAGTTCGGGCGGCGGGCAGCGCTCGGCGTCGGGCAGGGGGACTGGCCGACCGAGTGGGTCCGTCCGGACACGACGTTTAGCGCTCGGATGACGCTGCGTCTGGGAGGGGAGGTCGTCGAGCTCCGGCATGCCCGGGGGGAGACGGACGACCATGCCTGGCTGTGGATGCCCGACCGGCGGATCATCTGCGGCGGCGACTTTTTGACCTGGGTGTTCCCGAACGCCGGTAACCCCCAGAAGGTCCAGCGCTACCCGGGCGAGTGGGCGCTGGCGCTCCGGGAGATGGCCTCGTTGCACCCGGAGCTGTTCCTGCCCGCCCATGGCCTGCCCATCTCGGGAGCGGAGCGTGTCGCCCGGGTGCTCGACGACATCGCTACGGCGCTCGAGTCACTGGTGACCCAGACCGTGGCGCTCATGAACGCCGGTGCCCGACTGGACGACGTCGTCCGAGAGGTCCGGGTGCCGGCCGAGCTCGCCGATCGGCCGTACCTTCGGGCCACCTACGACGAGCCCGAGTTCGTCGTCCGCAACATCTGGCGGCTGTACGGCGGCTGGTGGGACGGCGACCCCGCCCACCTCAAGCCGGCCGGTGCCGCCGAGCTCGCCGCCGAGCTCGCCGACCTGGTCGGCGGCGCCGGACGCCTGGCGTCGCGGGCGACGGATCTGGCCGCAGCCGGTGACCTCCGGCTCGCCTGTCACCTGGCCGAGCTGGCGACCCAGGCGGCCCCGGCGAGCGCTGAGTGTCAGGCGGCGCGGGCCGAGGTCTACCGGGCCCGGCGGGACGGCGAGGTCTCGCTCATGGCGAGGGGCATCTTCGGCGCCGCGGCGGAGGCGTCCGCGCCAGGCTCGACGGGTGGTCCGACGGGTGGTCCGACGGACGAGCCGGCCCTCCCGGCCGGTCCGAAAGGAGAAGGCGACTGATGGGGAGCACCGGAAGCACGGGGAGCGACGAGCACTTCGGCGGCGTGATCGGCCGGACGGTGGCGGAGTCGGTCCCGTGGTGGCGTCCGACGCCGCGCCCAGGGCCCGGCGCGCCCAACGTCGTCTTCATCGTGCTGGACGACACCGGGTTCTCCCATCTCGGGTGCTACGGCTCCACCATCGAGACACCCAACATCGACCGGCTGGCCGCAGGCGGCCTGCGGTACACCAACTTCCACACCACCGCCCTGTGCTCCCCCACCCGTGCCAGCCTGCTGACCGGCCGGAACCACCACGCCGTGGGGATGCGCGGCCTGTCCAACTGGTCGAGTGGCTTTCCCAACTGCACCGGCCGGATCGCGTCGAGCGCCGCCACCCTGGCCGAGGTGCTCCGGGACGGGGGGTACTCCACCTTGGCCGTGGGCAAGTGGCACCTGGCGCCGATGGAGGAGACCTCGGCTGCCGGCCCGTTCGGTGAGTGGCCGCTCGGCCGGGGCTTCGGCCGCTACTACGGCTTCCTCCAGGGTGAGACGAGCCAGTTCTACCCGGAGCTCTACTGTGACAACCGGCCCGTCGACCCCCCGGCGACGCCGGAGGAGGGCTACCACCTCTCCGAGGACCTGGTCGACCAGGCGGCGGCGATGCTCCGCGACCAGCGGTCGCTCGCCCCCGATCATCCGTTCTTCCTCTACCTCTGCTTCGGCGCCACCCACGCACCTCACCAGGCTCCTCCGGCCTACCTGGAGAAGTACCGGGGCCGGTTCGACGCCGGATGGGACGAGATCCGGGCCCAGTGGTTCGCTCGCCAGATCGAGATGGGGGTTGTGCCCCCCGGGACCGACCTGGCACCCCGGAACCCCGGGGTGCGGCCCTGGGTGGAGCTTTCGGTGGACGAGCAGCGACTGGCCCTCCGGCTCCAGGAGGCGTTCGCCGCCTTCCTCGACCACACCGACGCCCAGATCGGACGGGTGGTGGCGACCCTGGAGGAGCTGGGCGTGCTGGAGGACACGATGATCGTGCTCCTCTCGGACAACGGGGCCAGCCAGGAAGGCGGGCCGATCGGCGTGCTCGACACCATGCGCTACTTCAACGGGGTTCCCGAGGACCTGGAGGAGAGCGTGGCCCGCCTGGACGACATCGGGGGACCGCGGTCGAACGCCAACTATCCGTGGGGCTGGGCGCAGGCCGGGAACACCCCGCTCAAGCGGTACAAGCAGAACACCCACGGTGGAGGCGTGCGGGACCCGCTCATCATCCACTGGCCGGCGGGGATCGCCGATCCCGGGGGGATCCGCCGGCAGTTCTGCCACGTGACCGACGTCGCTCCCACCGTGCTCGAGTTGGCCGGCCTGGCCACGCCAGACGTCTACCGGGGCGTGCCCCAGCAGCCGGTGAGCGGCACCAGCCTTGCCTACACGCTCTCCGCCGAGGGTGCGGATGCGCCGACGCGCAAGGACGTCCAGCACTTCGAGATGTTCGGCCATCGGGGGATCTGGCACGACGGGTGGAAGGCGGTCGCCTACCATGAGAAGGGCACCGACTTCGACGCCGACACCTGGGAGCTGTACCACCTGGACGAGGACTTCTCGGAATGCCACGACCTGGCGACGGAACGTCCCGAGAAGCTCCGCGAGCTTGTCGAGCGGTGGTGGGCCGAAGCCGGTCGGCACGGCGGTCTCCCCCTCGACGACCGGAGTGGCGAGCTTTTCGGAGCGGCCGGGCGCCGTCACCTGGCCGAGATCGGCCGCCGGTTCGTGTTCTACCCGCCGGTTGCCCACGTGAACGCCGATGCCGCCCCGCCGCTCGGGGCACGGTCATTCGTCCTCGGTGCCGAGATCGCCCGGTCCGGGACCGGCGAGGAGGGCGTGCTCGTCGCCTACGGAGCATCCACGAGCGGGTTCTGCTTGTACCTGAAGGACAACCGGGTCGTCTTCGACTACAACCTCTACACCCACCACTACCGGGCGACCTCCTCCGTCGACGTCCCGGTCGGCGAGTCCACGGTGGGCGTGCGATTCTCGCGGCTCGGCCGGGTGGGCGCCGAGGCCGTCGTCGTGGTCGACGGCGTGGAGGGGGAGACGGTCGCCATCCCCGGGGTGCTGCGCATGATCTCGGCGCTCGGCATGGACGTCGGGCGAGACCCGGGCTCACCGGCGTGCGACGACTACGTGGCGCCGTTCCCCTTCGGGGGGACGATCCGTCGTCTGGTCTTCGAGATCCCCGAACGGTCACGAGCCGCCGAGGCCGAGGCCGAGGCAGCGGACGCCCGGGCGCAGATGTCCCGGCAATGACGGTGGCGCGCCGGTGACCGTGGTCCTGCTGCCCTCGCTCGGTCGGCCCGCCTCGGACTTCGACCGCCTGGCGGACGATCTTCGGGCTGCCGGGCACCGGGTGGTCGCCTTGGATCTCCCCGGAGTCGGTGCCGCGGCCGCGGCCGGCAGTGCGGCCGGCAGTGCAACTCGGGCCGGAGACGACCTCCACGCAATTGCTGCCGATGTCGCCGCCCGTGTCGTGGCCAGTGTCGCACGGCTCGATCCGCCCGACGGGCCCGGACGGTCCGGCTCTCCCCAACCGAGCAGTCGCCGAGTCGATGTCGTCGGCCATGCCTTCGGCAACCGGGTGGCCCGCTGCCTCGCCGCCGACCATCCGGAGCTGGTGCGGTCGCTGGTGCTCTTGGGCTGCGGTGGGAAGGTGCCCGGCGACCCCGCGGCCCGGGATGCGCTCGGCCAGTGCTTCTCGTTGCCAGAGGGGACGACGCGGCACCGGGCGGCTGTCGCCGAGGCGTTCTTCGGCCCGGGGAACGAGGTCCCGTCGTCATGGGAGGTGGGGTGGTGGCCGGAGGCCGCCGCCGCGCAGTCACGCGCCTCGGCGGCGACGCCGGTCGACGACTGGTGGCTCCCTCCCGAACCCGTCTCCGTGCTGGCCGTGGTCGGCGCCGCCGATCGGATCTCGCCGCCCGGAAACGCCATCGAATTGGCGCGGGCGCTGGGGCCGCGTTGCCGGGTGGAGATCATCCCCGGCGCCGGCCATGCCCTGCTTCCGGAGCGGCCGGCGGCCCTGGCCGCCGCCGTCGGGGCCTTCCTGGCGGGGTTGGGGACGTGACGGCGTCGGAGCGCGCCACGCCGGCGTGCTGCGCCCCGCCCTCCGGGCGCCGCACCGTGCTGCACCCGGCCGACCCGGCGGCCGTCACCGGTGTGACGGACAGCGCGGCTGAGGCCGAGGGGGCGGGTGGGACCGGTACGGCGAGCGGGGATGCCGGTGCGATGGTCGACCTGCCGGGCGGCCGGTTCCTGATGGGCGCGCCGGCCGGAGAGGGGTATGCCGAAGACGGGGAGGGCCCGGTGCGCGAGGTGGCCCTCTCCCGGTTCGCCGTCTCGGCGACCGCAGTGACGACCGGCGAGTTCGCCCGCTTCGCCGCCGCTACCGGCTACCAGACCGATGCCGAACGGTTCGGGGCGTCGTTCGTCTTCGCCGGCCTGCTACCCGACGACTTCCCGCCGACCCGAGGCGTGGCGGCGGCACCGTGGTGGCGCGAGGTCGAGGGTGCATGCTGGTCCGCTCCCGAAGGGCCAGGCTCCGACCTGGACGGTCGCGACGACCACCCGGTCGTCCACGTCTCGTGGTACGACGCTGTCGCCTACTGCGCCTGGGCCGGGGTCCGACTGCCCACGGAGGCGGAGTGGGAGTACGCCGCTCGGGGTGGCCTGATCCAGGCCCGCTATCCATGGGGCGACACGCTGGTGCCCGGTGGCGTTCACCGCTGCAACGTCTGGCAGGGGAGCTTTCCCGACCGGAACACCGGGGAGGACGGCTTCCTTGGCACCTGCCCCGTCGACGCCTACCCTGCGAACGGCTTCGGTCTCTACAACACGGTCGGGAACGTCTGGGAGTGGTGTTCCGACTGGTTCCATGCGGCAGTGGCACTGCTCGGACAACGGGAAGACCCCGTGGGCCCGCAACGCGGCGAGGGGAAGGTCATGCGTGGTGGGTCCTACCTGTGCCACCGGTCCTACTGTTACCGGTACCGGGTGGCTGCACGTAGCTCCAACACCCCGCGCAGCTCCGCGGGGAACTTGGGGTTCCGGGTCGCCCGGGGTCCGAGTGCCATGCTCGGCACGCGGAAACCAGGTACCGACACGAGAGAGGAAGGGATTCCGTGGTGACGCCGACGGACGAAGAGCAGGTCCACTACGAGGTCGTCGACGGTGTCGCGGTGCTCACGCTGTCGCGGCCGGAGCGCATGAACGCCTTCACCGCCTCGATGGGCCGTCAGATCACGGAGTGCATCGACAGGAGCGACCAGGACGACGCCGTGCGAGCGGTGATCGTGACCGGCGCCGGCAGGGCGTTCTGTGCCGGGGCAGACCTCGCCCGGGGTGGAGCCACCTTCGACTACGGCGAGCGGGAAAGCGACGTGCCCCATCGAGACGGGGGTGGGATCGTCTCCCTGCGCCTGTTCCGTTCGCTGAAACCGCTCATCGCCGCGGTCAACGGTGCGGCCGTCGGAGTCGGGGTCACCATGACCCTGCCGATGGACTATCGGATGGCAGCCGAGACGGCTCGCTTCGGGTTCGTCTTCACCCGGAGGGGGATCGTGCCCGAGGCGTGCTCCACCTGGTTCCTTCCCCGCCTGGTGGGGATCGCCCGTGCCCTGGAGTGGGTGACCAGCGGACGTGTCTTCCCAGCATCAGAAGCGTTGTCGGGCGGGCTCGTCCAGGAGGTGCTTCCTCCGGAGCGCCTGCTCGACCGGGCCCACGACTTCGCCCACTCGTTGGGGGCGGAGACCTCGGCCGTCTCCGTGGCGCTGAGCAGGCGCATGCTCTGGAGCGGTCTGGCGGCCCCGGACCCGGAGGTCGCCCACCGGGTCGAGTCCCGCGCCATGTTCGCCCGAGGGGGGATGGCCGACATCCGAGAGGGCGTGGAGGCCTTCCTCGCCCACCGACCGGCCGTGTTCCCCGACCGGGTCAGCGAGGTGCTCCCGGGACTGCTCGCCGAGACGGGCCTTGATGGCGGTACGCCCGCCTGAGGGACGTGCCGGGCTTGCCAGAGCTGGACCGGGCCGGTCCCGTCCGGTCCCGTTGACAGTGGCTGGCCCTTCTGCGAAACTTGTAAAGTTAGCGCTGCGCTAACATGAGGACGGGGGGTGGTGGGGCTTCGGCCGGGGGTCCTGCCGGATGGGGCAGGCGATCGTTGGCGATGGCCCGACCGTTCCCACGCTCGAGCGCGAAGGGGGGTGCGGCATGGCTGCCCAGCCGCAACAGTCGGTAGAGGGCGTCGGTGACGAGGAGATATCGCAGAGCGATCTCGAAGGGTTCAGCAAGATCCACATCGACGAGGTGATCGAGTACGTCAACTCGGGCCTGCGAGCGATTCCGCCGCCCCTCGACCTCTACCGCCGTTACCTCCGGCAACGCTGGGACGTCTACGAGCTCGACTTCACCCAGGATCGGATCGACTGGTCGGAGCGGATGACCGACGACGAGCGCGACGTCTTCCAGCGGGTGGCGTCCGGGTTCCACCACGGGGAGCGCAACGTCGAGGCCGAGCTTCCAACGTTCATGATGGGGGCCGACGAGGAGGACAAGGTGTTCATCTCGAGCCATCTCGAGGACGAGGCGCGTCATACCGTCTTCTTCGACCGTTTCTTCACCGAAGCCGTCGGTCTCGATGAGGGATCGTTGATGGACGTGCTCGACGCCAGCTACGAGTTCCGGTCCAACGCCGGACCAGGGGTGACCGGGCTACTGTCCTACGTCTCCGACGAGCTGGTCAAGGACCCGTACAACCCTCGGAACCGGGTGCGGTACGCCACGATCTACCACCTCTTCATCGAGGGTGTCGGGGCGCTCTCGACGATGAAGATCACCCTGGGGTACTGCCGGCGCCGTGGCTTCCTCCCGGCGTACTACAAGGGGTTCACCGCCACGTGCCGGGACGAAGCTCGTCACGTCCAGTACGGGATGGGCTTCCTCCAGGACTCGATCCGGCAGGCGCCGGCGCTGGCCGAGGACGTCTACGAGATGTTGCGGACCATCCTCGACATGAACAGCGCCAACGGCAACCAGGCCAGTTTCGAGGCCCTCGGGCTGAACACCGAGGAGGTGCGGCGGTTCAACATCGTCCAGCTCACCCGGAAGCTCGCCGACGTCGGCATCCCGCTGCCGTCGGACCTGCAAGACGTGATCAACCGCATGTACCCCGAGGTGACGGGAGGATGACGGGCGCGGGTGGTGCGGCGCGGCGCGGTGCCGGTGGGCACGCGTCCCCGGAGGCGTCCGACTTCCTGAGCGAGGGGTGGCTGGAGGCTCTGCGGGTGTCCCTGGCGGCATGGCCGGACGACGCGGCTCGGAGCGACCCGCGCAAGGCGGAGTCGTACTGGCGGTACGTGGAGCGGAAGCGGAGCGCCTTCGAGGGCGCGTTCGCCCTCGGTATCCGAGGTGTACCTGGCCGTGGTGACGGCCCCGTCTACGTGGCGCTGCGCTTCTCCGGCGGGACCTGCGCGGCCGTGGAGCTCGTGGAAGAGGAAAGGGTCGACGACGAGGTGACCCTCGGCCTTGTCTGCGACTACGCCGACTGGCTCGAGATCGTGGGTGGCTACGACGTCGGGAAGGCGATGACCTACCATCGCCTCCCGCTCGCGGTGGGGACCGCCCTCGATCTCCTGAGGATCGTGTACTTCGTCTACGAGCTGCTCGGCGTGATGGCGGGTGTGCCGGCCGACTACCCGAGCCCGGTGGCAGCGTGACCGCCGCCGACGGTCGCCGACGGGCGAGGAGAAGCGGGACGAGGAGGAGCGGGAGGAGGAGCAGCGGGTGAAGGCAGTGGTGGCACGTGAACAGGGTGGGCGTCTCGAGGTCGAGGACCTCGACCTCGCCGGGCCCGGCCCTGGCGAGGTGCGGGTGAGGCTGCGGGCCAGTGGCGTCTGCCACTCCGATCTGTCCATCTGGGACGGCACGCTCGGCGGGAGCTTCCCCGTCGTGCTCGGTCACGAGGGCGCCGGTGAGATCACCGAGCTGGGTGCGGGGGTCGCGGACCGCGCTGTGGGCGAGCACGTGATCCTGTCCTGGATTCCCCCGTGCGGGAGGTGCCGGTACTGCTGGTCGGGCCAGGCGAACCTGTGCACCGCCGTCCGGGAGCGCCAGGCGGGGAGGGGCCACCTGTCCTCCGACGGCGGTCCCGTTGCTGCCGGCCTCGGCACCGCCACCTTCGCCGAGGAGACGGTCGTCCCCGTGGAGGCGGCCATCCCGATCCCGGCGGACGTGCCCGATGCCGTGGCGGCCCTCGTCGGCTGCGGTGTGATGACCGGGGTGGGAGCGGTGGTCAACACGGCGCGGGTGGCTCCGGGGGAGTCGGTCGTCGTCATCGGCTGTGGCGGCGTGGGGTTGAACGTTCTCCAGGGGGCGCGCCTGGCCGGAGCGGACCCGATCTGTGCCATCGATCCCCTTCCCGGCAAGCGGGAGACGGCCCGGCACTTCGGGGCGACGCATGTCGCCACTCCCGAGGATCTCCTCGAGGTGAGCCGGCAGCTCACGGAGGGAAGAGGTTTCGACTACGCCTTCGAGGTCGTCGGGCGGTCGTCGACCATCCGTCTGGCCTACGACGCCACCCGGCGTGGGGGGACGACGGTGGTGGTCGGTGCGGGAAGCCGCAACGATCCCGTCGCCTTCAGCGCCGGCGAGCTGTTCTCGACGGAGCGGCGCCTGGTCGGATGCCTCTACGGATCCGCCGACGTCCGGACGGACTTCAACCGGGTCCTCCGTTTGTGGCAGGCCGGCCGGCTCGACCTGGAGGGACTGGTCAGCCGGCGGATCGGATTGGGGGACGTGAACGAGGCCTTCGAGGCGATGCGGGCGGGAGACGTCGTCCGGAGTGTGATCGAGCTGCCGTAGGCGCGGAGAGCCGACATGGTCCCAGCTCGTGCGCACCGCCGGGTTCGTGCGCGCACCGCCGAGTGAGGGCGGTCGGATCGGGGTTAGGGTCGGAGACGGAGGTGGAGGTGGGCATACGTGTGCCACCGGGCGCGCCGGTCGGCGTGCCGTCGAGCGAGGAGTGGGGATGGAGATCGAAGGTCGGGTGGCCGTCATCACGGGCGGCGGGGGCGGGATCGGGTCGGCCGTGGCCCGGCGGTGGCAGGAAGGTGGTGCCCGGGCCGTGGTGGTGGTCGACCGGGACGGGGACGCCGTCCGGGCCGTCGGCACCGAGCTCGGATGCCTGGCGGTCGAGCTGGATGTCACCGACGAGCCCGCGGTGGCCGGGCTCGTCGAGCGGGTCGAACGTGAGCTCGGCCCGATCGACATCTTCTTCTCCAACGCCGGCGCCGGCTTCGGCGGCGGCGGGATCGAGGCGCCCGACCAGACCTGGCAGGCCTCGTGGGAGCTCCACGTCATGGCCCACGTCTACGCGGCCCGGGCCGTGATCCCGTCCATGACCGCGCGGGGGGAGGGGTATCTCGTCCACACGGCCAGCGCCGCCGGCCTGCTGGCCGCCGTGGGCTCCGCCCCCTACAGCGTGACCAAGGCCGCCTGCATCAAGCTGGCCGAGACCATCGCCATCGCCCACGGCGACGACGGGATCGGCGTCTCGGTCCTGTGCCCGCAGGGCGTCAACACCGCCATGGCCCCGAGGCAACTCGGCGACGGCGCCACCGACGGTATCGTCGAGCCGTCCTATGTCGCCGACGTGCTCACGGAGGCGATGGCCGAAGGCCGGTTCCTGGTCCTGCCCCACCCCGAGGTGCAGACCTACGTGGAGCGGAAGGCGAGCGATCCCGACCGATGGTTGCGGGGCATGCGCAAGCTGCGCCGGCGGTCGTTGGACGTCCTGTCCGGCCAGTGACAGCCGGCGGTAGGGACAGCCGGAGCCAGTGGCGGCCGGCGGTCGGGACAGTGCCACGGCGCCGAGGACGGCACCGCGGCCGATGCAGCGTGGTGACTGAGACGTGATGACTGAGAAGAGCGAGAGAACAAGGAGCAGGGGATGACTGGTGGAGCGCTGAGATCAGCGAGCATGGACGATCTCGACCTGAGGATGTCGGAAGGCGTGCGCCCGCTCTACGACGCCGTGTGCGCGTTCATCCGTGACGAGGTCGATCCCATCACCGAGGAGTTCCATCGACTCGGAGAGAACCGGGCCGACCGGTGGAGCTGGGCGCCGGGGCAACTGGAGTTGCTCGAGGGGGCGAAGGCGAAGGCGCGCTCCCAGGG
>JAKADK010000091.1 GCA_021820665.1 Actinomycetes bacterium
GCCGCCGCCAGCTCTCCGATCAGGTCGGTGCTCTCTTCCGCCACGCTCCCAGTTGACCAGAAGGGTGTGACAGGGAACACACCTGGGGGACATCAGGTGCATCGATCGTGCAGCGCTCCCCTCGCGGGCTTCGCCGCAGGTTTGGACCGTGGACCAGCACGGAGAGTTCCGTTGCGACCGACCCGAAGCCGACTGGACCCCAGGTGGCACACCGCCGTCCTAGCCTGGCGACGTGCCCTTCGACCCGCCTCGCTCACTGTCGCCTTCGAAGATCACGGCGTTCCGTGACTGTGCCCTCTCGTTTCGCTTCTCAGCCATCGACCACCTACCGGACCCACCAACAGCGTGGACGGTAAAGGGCACCCTCGTCCACTCGGTACTCGAGCGTCTCTTTTGGCACCATGAACCCGGCAGCCGGACAATCGAGGCCGCCCGGGCCGAGCTCGAGCACGCCTGGGGACTGCTTCGTTCAGACGACGAGTACCGTGGGCTCGGCCTCGATGACACCGAAGCGAGGGCGTTCGTCCTCGATGCTTCAGTGCTCGTCGAAAACTATTTCCGGATCGAAGACCCCAACGCCGTCCGTGCCGTCGGCATCGAGTTGATGGTCGAGGCATACGTGGACGGCGTGCGCCTGCGTGGGATCATCGACCGGCTGGACCTGACCGACAACGGCGACCTGATCGTCATCGACTACAAGACCGGCCGTGCGCCCTCTGCCGCCTACGAGGCAACGAAGATGAACGGCGTGCATCTCTACGCGCTCCTCTGCCAGGAGCGCCTGGGCCGGCGCCCCATCCAAGTGCGCCTGCTGCACCTGCGCGAACCCGCAGTCATCACTGCTCATCCAACGGACCAGACCCTCCGGGGCCACCGTCGAAAAGCTGTGGCCGTGTGGACCGCCATCGAGCGAGCCTGCGCCGACGAAGACTTCAGACCCCGGGTGTCGCCATTGTGCCGATTCTGCGCGTTCCGGCCGTACTGCCCAGCGCAGGGGGGCGATCTCGGGCTGGCGGTGAATCGAGAGGCGATCCGGGCGGCGAGCCAGGACGCCCGTCTCCCCGATCCCGGACCCAACCGGGCCAACCCCATACCTGCGCAGGCCCTCCCAGCGGACCGTCGCATCAACGGCACCAACGAGATCGACGGCACCAACGCGGTGCAGCCCTTGGGTGGACGGGAGTGACGATGCTGGAGGCAGGTAGGTCTACCGGTAGCGGCGCCGCCTGGCGCGCCGCCGTACGTCGGTTCGACGACCGTGTCGAGCTCTGGGCCTCAGCCCGGCGGGGGCGGCCACTCCTCGATGCGGCAGCAAAGATTGCATCCGGACTCGGCGACCATGGGCTCCTGTGGGCCATCGTGAGCGCCTGGAGAGCGCGACGTCCCGGCGAAAGCGCCCAGGCGCTCCGCGACCTGGCCGTGACCGGGGTCGAATCAGCGGTCGTCAACGCGGCGTTGAAGCAAGCAATCGGACGGGTCCGCCCCGATCGAGTCGACCTCCAGCTCGCCGCCGAGATCGTCCCTGTGCGCGCACCGACCTCGGCCAGCTTCCCCAGTGGCCATACCCTGGCTGCGTTCTGTGCTGCAACCGTGTTGGCCGAGCGCGACCACCCTGTCAGCACGGTCCTGCTCTTCTCGGCAGCTGGAACCATCGCCGCCAGTCGGATCCATCTTGGTGCTCACCACGCTTCCGACGTCGCCGGAGGAGCGGTGATCGGCGTTGCTCTCGGTTGGCTCGGCCGTCGCCGGACCTGACACGACCAGTAACGCGAGAGCCTAAACGACCAGGGACCCTCTGAAGCGAGGCAGGGGAATGATCGCGCGCCCGCTGGGGTTGACGAGGCATGCCATCTGAGCGCACATTCGCCGTGACCTGGGATTATCGCTGCCCGTTCGCCCGGAATGCCCATGAGCACCTCCTCGCCGGCCTTGCCGATGGTGCCAGCTGGGATATCCGGTTCGTACCGTTCTTCTTGAACCAGGCCCACGTCGAAGAGGGTGGAACCCCGGCCTGGGACGACCCCGCCCACCAACCGGACCTCTTGTCCCTAGCGGCCGGTGTCGTGGTCCGTGACCGTTTCCCAGACATATTCCGCGCCGTTCATCGCTCTCTCTTCAGCGCCCGCCACGACGACGCCGGTGACCTGCGAAGCCGAGAGGTCGTCGCCAGCGCCCTCCGCCGCGGTGGCGCCGATGCCGACGCCGTCCTCGCCGAGGTCGACGCGGGATGGCCGGCTGACGTCATCCGCGACGAGCACTCCCGCGCCGTCGACACCCTCGACGTCTTCGGCGTTCCCACCTTCATTGCCGGAGACCAGGCCGTCTTCGTGCGGCTCATGACCCGTCCCAACGATGATGCAGCCCTGGCGACACGCACCATCGATCGCGTCCTCGACCTCCTCGAGAACCACCCCGAGATCAACGAGTTCAAGCACACGCAGATCGGGCGCTGAGTCTCCCGCGATCGGCCCCCAGCGTTGCAGGCGTGAGTAGCGCTGCCGGCACCCGGGCAGCCGCCCGCCCGGTGCTCCGCGGCTCTTGCTCGCCGCGCTGGCACCGTGGGGTGGCGAGTGACCGCCCTCAGCTTCCGACGAGGCCGCCCAGCGCGGCCACCGTGGCGCGAACCTCGTCGTCGGTGCCAAAAGGCGCTCCGCAGAAGTCCGTCGCTCCGATGGCGGCGAGATCTCGGATCCTGGAGGACACGTGAGCCTCGTCGCCGATGATGGCGACATCAGGCGGTCCAGCGGCTCCTTCGCGGTCGAGCATGGCCCGGTACGACGGCAGCTGCCCGTAGATGGCGAACACCTTCGCCGCCCGCTCCCGCGCGTCATCGACGTCCCTGGTGACGCACACCGGCAGACCGACGCCGATCCGAGGTGCCGGCCGCCCGGCCTCGGCTGCCGCCGCGGTGATGGTGGGGATGGTGTGCGCCTCGATGGTCTTCGGACCCGTCATCCACGTCACCGTTCCGGATGCGTAGCGTCCGGCCAGTCCCAGCATGGTCGTTCCGAGAGCGGCGACGAGCACCGGAGGTGCCTGCGCATGGATCGACAGCGGCGCCCACGTGCTCGACTTCAGCGTTTCCCCGGCGAACGAGACCTGTTCGCCACGGAGCAGGGGCATGAGGATCGAGAGGTACTCGCGCATGTGCCGGGCCGGTTGCTCGAAGGACTGTCCGAAGACGTTCTCGATCACGGTCTTGTGCGAGAGGCCGATGCCGAGGATGAGGCGCTCCCCCGTAGCAGCTTGGACCGTGAGGGCCTGGGCAGCCAGCATGAGGGGGTGACGGGGATAGGTCGGAACCACCGCCGTGCCCAAGTCGATGTCGGGAACCTCCCTTCCCACCACGGCCAACAGCGTCAGGGCGTCGTAGCCGAAGATCTGGGAGGTCCAAGCTGCCTCGATCCCCGCCTGGCGCAGCCCACCGACTTGCTCCACCACCTGGTCGACCGACTGGCCGACGTCGAACATCGCCCCGATTCGCACGGTCCCCTCCCCTCCGGGGCGACGCCCCGGTCTCGTTTCCGGCTCGACCCGGTCGACCCGGACCGCCCTGGGCGCAGCACGCCCATCACTCACGCCCCACGGTACCCGCCGGTGCCGCCCTCGCGACCAGACGAGCTCCGAGTTGCGACCGAATGGCGCCGCTCAGCTCCCCCGATCCCCCGGGACATCGGTACGACAGGGCAATCCCTTCCTTCTGACCGACCGCTCCCGGTCACGGTGCAGGTACAGATCCCGACGTCGATGGAGCCGGTCCGGCTGTCGGTGCCAAAGGGAACCCCCCGCTGACACCGAGGCAGCGGTTCCCCTCCTCGGCGCTGGACTCGCTACCGTCTCGGCCCCCGCCGTTGCTCGGTCACCGTGTCACCGTGTCGGCGCCAGGCCATCGATGGCGTCGTGGAGCTCGATCCCGAAAGGAACGAGACCGATGACCGGCACGGTGATGCCTTGGTCGACGTAGCACTGGAGATGCGCCCGGCACTCGTCGTACGAACCGTGCACCACCAGGTCGTCGACGACCCGATCGGGGATGGCGGCCAGGGCTGCCTTACGATCACCAGCCTTCCATGCCGCCCACATCTCCTCCAGGGCAGGGCCACGCCCGAGCCAGCGGTGGAACTCGGCGTAGACTGGCACGTTCAGGTAGGCCGCGATCATCCGGCGGGCCACCGACCTGGCTACCTCGACGTCCTCGGTCGGGAACACGAAGATCCTGGCCGCGACCGGCTTGTCCGCCCCGATCTCTGAGACGACACGGGCCACGTCTCCGGCGGCGAGCCAGTTGAGGATGGCTCCGTCGGCCTCACGGCCGGCCAGCCGCAACATCCCGGGCCGGAGGGCGGCCAGGAAGATCGGCGGAGGATCCACCACCGGCCGGCTGAGACGAAACCCGTGGACGGCAAAGGTCTCGAAGTCCTCGTCGACCTTTTCCCCGGCCAGGGCAGCACGAAGAAAGCGGATGGTGTCCCGCACCCGCTTGTAGGGCTGGTCGAAGGCCATCCCGTTCCACCGGCCCACGATCACGTCCGACGACGTCCCCAACCCCAGCGCGAACCGGCCGGGAGCGGCCTCGGCCATCCCGGCCACGCTCTGGGCCAGCAGTGCCGGGCCGCGGGTGTACGCCGGGATGATGGCGACGCCGAGCTGCAGGGAGGGAGCCCAGACCGACGCCAGGGTGAGTGGGGTGAACCCATCGGTACCGTCGGTCTCCGACGACCACGCGTCGGTGTACCCGGTCGCCGCCAGCCGCTCGAAAAGCTCCCGGTGCTGGTGCAACGGGACCCCGTCGAAGGGGACCGTCATGCCGTATCGTATCGCTGGTGTCGGGTCGCTCATACCGCCATGCTTAGCAGCTCATCCCGCCACGTTTCGCCGGTCCACTGCGGGTTCGAGCGGCGACCGGCGAACCTCTGGGAACGGCGGCAACCGGGTCGTGGCCGCCGCTGGCGTCGTCCGCCTCCGTCCCTCCCTCCCTCCCTCCCTCGCAGGGATGAGCACACGATCATCCCTGCGCCGGATGTGGGAACACCCGGGTTGGTAGACAATGGGACAGGCCTACGTTCCTGACCGTCGGGGCGGCACCACGAGAAAGCCGATGATCGAAGCCCAACATTTGACGAAGCGCTACGGCGCCACCACCGCCGTCGACGACCTCTCCTTCCGGATCACCCCCGGCCAGGTCACCGGGTTCCTGGGCCCCAACGGGGCCGGAAAGACGACGACCATGCGCATGATCCTCGGCTTGGACCGGCCCACCGGCGGCTCGGTGACCGTGAACGGGAGGCTCTATCGCGACCTGGCCGCGCCGATCACCGAGGTCGGTGCACTGCTCGACGCCAAGGCGGTGCACGGCGGACGAAGCGCCCGGAACCACCTACGGGTCATCGCCGCGTCCAACGGCCTCCCCGAGAGCCGGGTCGACGAGGTGCTCCGGATCGTCGGGCTCCACGACGTCGCCTCGCGGCGAGCCGGTGCCTACTCGCTCGGGATGGGCCAACGCCTGGGGATCGCCGCCGCGCTCGTGGGCGATCCTGGGATCTTGATGTTCGACGAGCCAGTGAACGGGCTCGACCCCGAAGGAATCGTGTGGGTCCGTACCCTCATGCGGAGCCTCGCAGCCGAAGGCCGCACCGTGCTGGTCTCCAGCCATCTGATGAGCGAGATGGCGCTGACCGCCGACCATCTCATCGTCATCGGCAAGGGCCGGCTGATCGCCGACGCTGGCGTACAGGAGTTCTTGGACAGGGACTCCGCCCTGTCAGTCCTGGTTCGCAGCCGGGACAACGAGCGCCTCGCCCAGCAAATCACCGGCGCCGGAGGGGCGGTGGTCCCGGCGGTCGCCGGCGGCCTCCAGGTGACCGGCATGGCGTCTGGCACGATCGGCGAGCTCGCCCTCGCTGCCGGTATCGTCGTCGAGGAGCTGGTGCCCCAACGGGCCTCGCTCGAAGAGGTGTTCATGGAGATGACGAAGGACAGCGTCGAGTACTCGACCGGAGAGGTGGCCTGATGAGCACGATCACCGATCCGGTCCCCGTTTCCCCCGGACAGCGGCGTGGCACCGCTCCGGCCCGGCCCGCCACGTTCGGCGATGCCGTGCGGTCGGAGTGGATCAAGCTGACGAGCGTGCGGTCGACGTGGATCACGCTCCTGGTCGCCCTCGTGCTCGGGGTCGGCTTCGGCACCCTCATCTCGTACCTGTCCGGATCGCACCACGCCACGGGGGGGTTCGGGCACCACGGCATCTGGGACCCGACCTCTGTCAGCTTCCGGGCCATCGTCATCGCCCAGCTCGCCATCGCCGTCCTCGGCGTGCTGGTCGTCACGTCCGAGTACGGCACCGGCATGATCCGCGTGAGCCTGGCCGTGACACCCCGCCGGACCCGCTTCCTCCTGTCCAAGGCCCTCGTGTACACCGCCGTGGCGCTGGTGGTGGGAGAGGTGATGGCCTTCGCCGCCTTCCTGGCCGGTCAGGCCGTCATCGGGTTGAACGCCCCGAGCACCACGCTCGGTGCGCCTGACGTCCTCAGAGCAGTGATCGGGGCGGGGCTCTACCTGGCAGTGATCGGCCTGCTCGCCTCGGCGATCGGCGCTCTCGTACGCAACACGGCGGCCGGCATCTCGGCCATCGTCGCCCTCCTGTTCGTCCTCCCCGGTGTCGTCCAAGCCCTCCCCAGCTCCTGGGCCAACCCCATCACCGAGTTCTGGCCAACTCAGGCCGGGAGCCAGGTCTTCGCCGTCGTACGCGGGGCGCACACCCTGGCTGCGTGGTCGGGCTTCGGTGTCCTCGTGGCGTTCACCATCCTGGTCCTCGCCGTCGCCGACGTGACGCTCCGCCGCCGGGACGCCTGAGCGCCGGACATCCGTGGGACCGATGAGCGAGGGAGCACCCGTCACCTCTGCTCCCCGCTGGTGGCGCCTAGGGGTGACCGGTGCCGTGGTCGTCCTCACCCTCACCGTCGCGTGGGCGACGATCGCCGACGGGTTCCTGGCCCATCCGGGCCCCGGCGCGGCGCTCGGCGCCTCGGCCAGTGTGGCGGGTGCCGCTGCCCTCCTGTGGCGTCGTCGCTGGCCGGCGCCGGTCCTCGCTCTCGAGGTGGCGGCGGTGGTGACGACCAACCTCTTCTCGCCCGGCGTCGTCCACAACGGCGCCACCTTCCTCGTCGTCGTCGCGCTCTACAACTTCGGCACGCTCCACCCCCCCTTTCGTACGGCCCTCGGCGCGGCAGGAGCGGCGATCGCCATCCTGGGGGCGGAGGTGCTGCACAGCGGCGAGGTGCACGGGCTCGCTCCTGACCTCCTGCTGCTCACCGCAGTGACTGCGGTGAGCTTCTACGTCCGCTCGCATCGGGCCTTGCTCGCCAGCTACCGCGCCCGCGCCGAACAGGCAGAACAGGCACAACGCTGGACGGCCGCCCGCGCCGTCACCGAAGAGCGGGCCCGGATTGCCCGCGAGCTCCACGACGTGGTCGCCCACCACGTCAGCCTCCTCGTCGTCCAGGCGGGCGCGGTGCGAGAGAACCTCCCCGCCGAACACCCCACCCGTGCCGTGCTCGACTCCATGATCGGCGGCGGGCGCCTGGCGATGGCCGAGATGCGCTCCATGCTCGATGCCCTCAGGTTCGACGACGAGAGCGAACGTGGCGCTCAACTGGAACACGAGGGCGGCGAGCAGCCGGCCGAACCGGCGACCAGCGCCGGGATCGTCCGGCCCCTCCGACCGCAGCCCACAATGGACCAGATCCCGGTCCTGGTGCACGGAGCGCGCTGCGCCGGCCTTACCGTGACCTACGACGTCGAGGGACCGGTCGTCCCCGTGGCGACGGCCACCGCGCTGGCCGTCTACCGCATCGTCCAAGAAGCGCTCACCAATGCCGTCAAGCACGCCCGTGGCGCCGGGGCCATCGTGCGGCTCCGCTACGACCCGCTCAGCGTGGAGGCCACGGTGACGAACGGGGCACCCACCCGGTCGCCGGGGACGCAGGTCACCGTGGGGTCGGGCCATGGCGTCGTGGGCATGCGCGAGCGGGCGGCCCTGGCCCGGGGAACGATCCGGGTCGGGCCGGTACCGGGAGGTTGGGAGGTAGCGGCCGCGTTCCCGCTGGTCCCCGCCGGGCAGCCCACCGGCGACTCGACGACGGGCACCGGCTCCTTCGTCCCGCCCGACATCGCTGCCGCCCCGGCACGGTGACGGGGTGACGGCACGGTGACGGCCGCTCCGGGAGGCGCCGGCGTCGTCCGGATCGTCATCGCCGACGACCAACCGTTGATCCGGCAAGGCTTTGCCATGATCCTCGGCGCTCAAGACGACCTGCGGGTCGTCGGTGAGGCCGGGGACGGTGTCGCCGCCATCGCCCGGGTACGCGACGAGCAACCCGACGTGGTGCTCATGGACATCCGGATGCCGGTCATGGACGGGATCGAGGCGACTCGCCGTCTGTCAGCGGAAGGGGCGGCCAGCAGGGTCCTCATCCTCACCACGTTCGGCCACGACGAGTACGTCGTCGGGGCCTTGGCGGCCGGGGCCGCCGGGTTCGTCCTGAAGGACGCCACACCCGAGGAGCTGGTGCACGCCGTGCGCGTCGTGGCCGGGGGCGATGCCCTCCTCTCTCCCGCCGTCACCACCCGGCTCATCGCCCGGGTGCTCCCCAGCCTCTCGACGCCCGATCCGTCGCCCACCGGTGCGGCCGCTCTCGAGCTCCTCACGGACCGGGAGCGAGAGGTGCTCCTTCTCCTGGCCGCAGGCGGATCCAATGCCGAGATCGGCGAAGCGCTCTTCATCTCGGAGACAACGGTCAAGACGCACATCTCCCACCTGCTCACCAAGCTCCAGCTCCGCGACCGGGTCCAGGCCGTGATCGCGGCCTACGAGATGGGGCTCCTCTCCCCCGGTTCGAGGTAGCTGGAGCGCCCGCTCCCGGACTCTCGCGGCTTGAACGTCACACCCCCGGTCCATGCTGGCTCCATGAACGAAAACCAACCACCTCTGCCTTTCAACGAGCAGATCGATGCCCGAACCCGGAGTACCGGCACGCGCACCGGCACACCCGCGGAAGGCCCCGACGGGCCGATCACTACCGACACCCCGCGCCGCTGGCGCCTGGACGAGCACACCCGGTCGATCGGACGCGAAGGCGTCGCCGCCGCCCGGGCCCTCCTCCTCGGAACCCGACGCGCCGCCTGACCAGCCGGGAGCGCTACCGTCGCGGACATGACCGCCCTGCTCGAACACCTTGGCTTTGCCGCCGATGCCCGGGTGATGCTCCTGAGCTGCGACGAACTGGGCCTCTGCCACGCGGTCAACGTCGGAGTCTTCGAGGTGCTCCACCGAGGGATAGCCGCGAGCGCCTCACTCATGGTGCCGGCGCCCTGGGCCCGCGAGTCGGCAGCGCGCTACCGGGGTGACGACATCGGCGTCCAGCTGACGATCAACGCCGAGCACGACCTCTACCGGTGGGGTCCCCTCACTCTGTCCCCCTCACTGCTCGACGGCGACGGTGGGTTCCCCCGGACCGTCGATGACATCTGGGACCATGCCGACCTGGAAGAGGTGCGCCGCGAGTGCCGGGCCCAGATCGAACGCGCCGTGCTGTGGGGTTTCGACGTCACCCATCTCGACACCCACCTGGACGCCCTTCTCCTCCGTCCGGAGTTCTTCGACGTCTACCTGGACCTCGCCATCGAGTTCGCCCTACCGGTCCGCCTGGCCGACGCCGAAGGGGAGGCGAACGCCGGTTTTCCCTTCCGGAGCCTGGCGGACGCCGAGGGCGTCGTCTTCCCCGATGCCCACCGGGCACTCCCGGCCGACGCCGGTCCCGACCAGATCCGGCACTTCCTGGACGCCTTGCCGGCCGGCGTGACCGCGGTTGCCGTCCGCCCCGCCGTCGACACGCCCGAGCTCCGAGCGGCGACGACCGACTGGTCGGAGCGCGTGCACCACCTTCGTTCGGTCGTCGGGCCGCCGACCATCGCCGAGGTGGCAGCCCGAGCCGGCGTGGCGACGATCGGCTACCGGTCGCTCCGACGGCTCATGCGGACCTGACTCAGCGATGGGCGCCCACACCCCGGCGAACGGACGGATAGGCCGGGCACGAAGCCGCTCGGCGTCGGCACGGTCTGGTCGCGATCCGGGACCCGGACCGCGCGGATCCGTCATCATCCGAGACACCCTGCTGCTCGGACCCCGGGACGGCACCACCGCCACCATGGCAGGGATCACCCTCGGGATCGACGGGCGCGGAGTGACCGTGAGCATGCCGCCCGACCCCACTGAGCACCTGCTCCCCTGGACCTCGATCGTCACCCACGTGGTCGAGCCGTGGTCAGGAGGGATCATCCCGGAGTGGTGGGTCGATCCCGAGCTCCACCACCCCGGCGCCACGGGAGAGCTCGACCGCGTCGCCACCGACCCGTCAGCCGGAGCCCGGACGCCGGTGCACGCCGAGCCCGGTGCCCTCGTCAGCCTCCGCACCCCGATGACGACCTACCGGTTCCTCGTTCCCGGTGGCGACGCCGCGGTGCTGGCCGCCCGGATCGCCCAGCTCGCTACCGTCCACCTTGGTCCGGCAGCCGCGCCCACCGCCACCACCGCCCGGCTTCCGGACCT
>JAKADK010000092.1 GCA_021820665.1 Actinomycetes bacterium
TTCGGGATCGATGTTCGTGACCGCGTCCGGTCAGGACTACCGGATCGGCGGCTTCGTCTACGACCTGAGTGGGGAGAGGGCCGCAGAGGAGGCCCTGGCGCACGCCTACCTCCACGACTCGCTGACCGGTCTCCCCAACCGGGCGCTGTTCAGCTACCGGCTGGCCTATGCCGTGGCCAAGGCCAGGGGGCGGGCCGGGGCGGTGGCGGTCGTGCTGCTCGACGTCGACCGCTTCAAGGCGATCAACGACGGCCTGGGCCACGAGGTCGGAGACAGCGTCCTCATCAGCGTGGCCGACCGGTTGAGCACGGTCGACGCCGACGTGGTCGCCCGGTTCGGGGGAGACGAGTTCCTGGCGATGTTCGAGGAAGAGGGGCTCGACGCCGAGACCCGCGCCGCCACCTTCGCGGCCCAGGCGCTGGAGATGTTCGAGACGCCCTTCGCTGTCGACGGGACGGAGGTCTTCCTCACGGTGTCGGTCGGCATCGCCTCGACCTCGGCCACCGTCCGGGAGGCGACGACGCTCCTGTCCAACGCCGAGGCGGCCATGTACCGGGCCAAGCAGCGGAGTGGGTCCAGCGTGGAGGTCTTCGGCGAGTCGATGCGGGCCGAGGTCCTCGACCGCATCACGACCGAGCACGCCCTGCATCGGGCCTTGGAGCGCCGGGAGCTCCTCGTCTACTACCAGCCGGTGGTGGAGATCAACGGCTCCCGGGCCATCGGCGTCGAGGCGCTCATCCGCTGGCAGCATCCCGACCAGGGGCTCGTCGCCCCCTACCGGTTCATCCCGGTGGCGGAGGAGAACGGGCTCATCATCCCCATCGGGGCATGGGTGCTGGAGGAAGCGTGCCACCAGCTGCGCGACTGGCAGGCGGAGGGAGCGACCGGACCGCGTGGCTCGGTCGAGGTCAACCTCTCGGCCCGGCAGATCGACCACCCTGAGATCGTCGGGACGGTGGAGCAGATCCTGGCCACCACCGGCCTGCCGCCGGAGAACCTGACCCTGGAGATCACCGAGAGCGCGCTCATGCGGGACGCCGAGTCCGCCCTCCAGGTCCTGCGGGCGCTGAAAAGCCTCGGTGTGTCCCTGGCCATCGACGACTTCGGGACCGGGTACTCGTCGCTCAGCTACCTGCAGCGGTTCCCGCTGGACATCTTGAAGGTGGACAAGGCCTTCGTGGACGAGCTGGGGGTGCGGGCGGAGGGCGCCGAGATCGTGGCGGCCGTGATCAACCTGGCCCACGCGCTCGGGCTCCGGGTGGTCGCCGAGGGGGTGGAGACCGCCGAGCAGCTCGAGGTCCTCCAGCAGCTCAACTGTGACTTCGCCCAGGGCTTCCTCTTCTCCCGGCCCGTCCCGGCCGTGACCCTCATCCGGGACTTCAACCTGGCGCTGGGGGCCTGAGACCTCCCGCAGGCTCCGGAGGGGCGCCTGGAGGGGAGGAGACCAGCCGGAGGGGGAGGGCGGTGGCGGCCACCACGGCCAGCTGGACCAGGCCGGCCACGGCGAATGTGGTGTGCAGCCCGACCAGCGTGACGAGCGTGCCGCCGGCCAGGGCGCCGAGGGGGATGAGACCGGTGACCGGCATGCGGAAGGCGTTGTTCACGAGCCCGAACCGCTCGGCGGGGATGGTCCGGTGCCGGGCCGAGAGGGTGGCCACGTTGCCGAGAGACGTGGCGGCGGCCTCGAGGGCGAGCGCCAGGGCGGCGATGGCGGCCGTCGAGGTCGACGACAACAGGAGGTAACCGCCGGCAGCCCCGGCCCCGGCGAGCAGGATGGTGGCGTGGGGGCCCAGACGCCCGTGGACCCGACGGGCCAGGAGGCTGGCGGCCACGTCGCCGACCGCCGCCACGGCGAGGAGGACCCCGTAGGCGGCGGCACCGAGGTGGAGGTCCCGGGTGGCGTAGAGGACGAGCACGCCGAGGACCATGGCCTGGCAGAAGGCGAAGCTGGTGACGACGACGGCGAGGACCCGCAGGAGCCGGTTGGCCAGGAACCACCGCAGCCCTGTCGTGATGTCGGCGCCGAGCGAGGTGGCCACGGGGGCGGCCCGGTCACGGCCGGGGAGGGTCGAGCGCAGGAGGAGCGCGGAGACCACGTACGAAGCGGCATCGCCCACGAACGGGAGGGAGGCGGCGGCGGCGAAGGCCACGCCGCCGAGGGCAGGCCCCGCGAACTGTGCTCCGGCCGTCTGGGCGGCGCCCACCTGCCCGTTCGTGGCCACCACCCCGTCGTCGGCGGACAGGAGCGGGATGGCCGATCGGACGGCGGCCGAGACCACCGTCTCACCTGCTCCGACCAGGAACGAAGCCGCGTAGAGGGCCTCGACGGGGAGCGTGGCGAGGAACGCTCCGGCGCCGACCGCCGCCACGATCGCCGCCCGGGCCAGGTCGACCACGCCGACGACGCGCCGCCTGTCGAACCGGTCGACGATGGCGCCGGCCGGGAGGGAGACGAGCAGCCACGGCAACCGGGCGGCCACCACGAGGCCGGAGATGAGCAGGGCATTGGTCGTCGACCGCAGGGCGAGGAGGGGGAAGGCGACGACCACGAGGCCGTCGCCGAGCGAGGAGGCGGCCACCGCCGTGACGAGGCGGCGCCGGGCGGTCGGGCCGGGGAGGCCGCCGGTCGTGGTCCCCGGTCGGGAGGTATCCGTGATTGGCTCAACTTTCCTGGTCAGGATGCCGATGATCGCGACATGGCCGACCGACGGCTGTCGGCCGGCCATGTCGATGCAAGAACGAGGAGGCCTCCCATCACCCATGCTCCGGTCGTTCACACCAGACCATGGAAGAGGTCACCTCGTGGTGCGCTGACGGCCTACCGCAAGGTAGGCCGTCAGCCCCATTCGTTGGATCGTGCCATGTCTCACCTCCTCTCGTGGTTCGGAGACCTGGAGGGGGAGCGGCGGTGACCCGGGCGGGGCGCGGGGCGGAGCGGGGCCCCGCGGGCCGGGGGCTGTCCGGGTCGCGCCGGGGAGGGCCACCGGGCACGGCATGCCGCGCCCGGTGCAGGTCGGCCCGGCGGTTGCCGATGGTGCCGTCACGTTCCCACCCCCCTCGTCGTGGCGCCGGGTCCCGGCGCGGTCGGCGACCCGCTGTCGGGGCCCCGGCCGTCACTCTAGGCAGCGGTCGGCCCGGTGGCTGAGGATCCCCTCCCTCGGGCACGTCCGGCGCACACCTGGCCGGCCACCCTCCCGGTGTGGGGGTGCACGGCGGCCCTGGCCACCGGAGCCCTCCTCTTGTGGCTCCTTGCCCTGCGCCACCTGGCCCCGCTCCCCGCCCCGCTGGCCGTCCCCTGGCCGCTGCTGGCCGCCGGCTTCGCCGCCGGCCACTTCGCCGGGATCCGGTTCGAGTCGCGGGGGAGCACCCACACCATCGACCTGACCGACGTGGTGCTCCTGCCCGCCTGCGTGTTCGCCGGGCCCGGACCGGTGCTCCTCGCCGCCGTGGTGGGCACGGTGGTCCGGTCGGTGTGGGTGCGCCGGCCGGTGCTGAAGTCGTCGTTCAACGTCGCCCTCCACGCGTTCGCCGTCGCCGTGGCCCTGACCGCCTACCGGGCGGTGCTGGGCCACGGCCGCGTCCTGTCGCCCCGGGGCTGGGTGGCGGCGGCCCTGGCCGTGTTCGCGGCACAGGTGATCGCCGACATCGGGATCGAGGTCGTCATCATGGTGTCGAGCCGCCGGGTGGCCTTCGACGGTCTCGACCAGATGGCCGCCACCGTTGCCCTTCAGGTCGGAGTGGCGGGCGTGCTTGGCCTCTCCGCCGTCTACCTCCTGTGGATGGGGTGGGCCGGGGGCGTGCTGTTCGCCGCCCTGGCCGGGGCGACGGGGATCGGCTATGCCGCCTTCGGGCGGCTCCGGTCCCGCCACGAGCGGTTGGACCGGCTCCACCGCTTCGAGCAGACGCTGGCGGCGATGACCGACACCGAGGCGGTGGTGTCGGCGGTGCTGGCGGAGACCGTCGACCTGCTCAACGCCGGCGTCGTCCAGCTGGTGCGCCAGGGCGAGGGCGGTGACCGGTGCTACACCCGGCGGGCCGAGGTGCCAGAGACGGTCGTCTCCGACGGTCCCCACCCGGTGGCCGACCTCGCGCCCCGGGACGGGGAGCCGCTGGTCGTCTCGGCCGCCGACGCCGGCGACGAGATGGCCGGCGCGCTGGCGCGCTGGGGCCACCGGGAGGCCCTCGTCCTGCGGCTCCGCTCCCAGCGCCCGACCGGGTGGGTCTTCCTCGCCGCCGACCGCCACGGGGAGCGCCACATCCGCTTCGGGAGCAACGACGTGGCCCTGGCCCAGGCCCTGGCCATCCCCACCGCTCTCGCCCTCCGCAACTGCGAGCTCCTCGACCAGCTCCGGGCCCAGGTGTCCCTCGAGCACCACCAGGCCCTCCACGACGCCCTGACCGGGCTCCCCAACCGGTCGCTCTACGCCGCCGAGGTCGACCGGGTCCTGGCCGCCCGCCCGCCCGAAGCCGTCGTCGGGGTCGTCCTCGTCGACATCGACGGGTTCAAGAAGCTCAACGACGGGCTCGGGCACGAAGCCGGTGACCGCGCCCTCGAGGTCGTGGCCCACCGGTTGGCGGTGGCGGTGGCGGACGCCGGGACCGTCGCCCGTGTCGGTGGCGACGAGTTCGCCGTGGTCCTCCCGTACCCGCCGTCGGCTGCCGTGATCACCGAGATCGCCCAGCGCATCGACCGCGACCTGCGAGTGGAGGCCGATCTCGGCAGCGTCTCCATCCAGCTGCAGGCCAGCATCGGCGTGGCGGTGGCCCCGTTCCACGGGGAGGACCGGTTCGAGCTCCTCCGGCAGGCCGACCTGGCGATGGAGCGCGCCCGGGCCGCCGGCGGAGGCGTCCGGGTCCAGAACGACCGGCGCGGCGACCGCATCCACCGGCCGTCCCTCATCGCCGCTCTCCGGGAAGCCATCGGCACGGCCGGCCTCCAGCTCTACTACCAGCCCACCGTGGAGTTCGCCACCGGTCAGGTGGTCGGTGTCGAGGCGTTGTGCCGGTGGACCCACCCCCTCTACGGGCAGATCAGTCCCGACCAGTTCATCCCCGTCGCCGAGGCCTCCGGGCTGATCGCTCCGCTGACCCGGTGGGCGATCGACACGGCCCTGGCCCAAGCGCGGCGGTGGCGCAGCGCCGGGTTCGAGCTCGACGTGGCCGTCAACCTCTCCCCCCAGCAGATCAACGACCCCGAGGTGGTCGTCCAGGTGACCGAGCTGCTCGCCCGCTACGAGCTGCCGCCGTCGTCCCTCGTCCTGGAGATCACCGAGTCGAGCGCGCTCGTCAGCCGCCCGAGGGACTCGATCGCCGTGCTCGACGCCCTCGGGGCCCTGGGGGTGCAGTTCTCCCTCGACGACTTCGGGGTGGGGTCGTCCTCGCTCACCCGGCTGAAGCACCTTCCGGTCGCCCAGTTGAAGATCGACAAGTCCTTCACCGAGAACCTGACGACGGACCCGACCGACCACGCCATCGTCGGCTCGACCGTCGACCTGGCCCACCAGCTCGGCCTCAGCGTCACCGCCGAAGGGGTCGAGACCGCCGAGACCTTCGACCTCCTGGCCAGCCTCGGTTGCGACGTCGCCCAGGGCTACCTGGTCAGCGAGCCGCTCGATCCTTCCGACCTGACTCGTTGGCTCTACGACCTGGCACCGTCCGCACGCGCCGGAGGCCAAGGCTCCCGTGCCGGTGCCGGTGCCTCGGGGGCGACGCCCCACACCCGCCGACCGCGCTGGACCGCCGCCCGCTGATCCACCGACGGCTGTCGGGGAGTCCTCACAAAAGCCTCTCTGATGTGGTCGGGGAGACCGGATTCGAACCGGCGACCTCCTGCTCCCAAAGCAGGCGCGCTGCCAAGCTGCGCCACTCCCCGGCACTGCGTTCCAGTCTCCCATAGATCGCCCGAGCTGCACCGCCCCACCTGGGCAACCCGAGCTGCGCCGCCCGACCCCGCGCCGCCCAGTCCTGTTCCGCACCGGGCCGCACGGCATGACATCCGCCTGAAGGGAGCACCCGACCCGGGGTCCTCTGCCGGCACCGGCGATGCCGGTATCGTCGCGCCGATGTCGACCGTGCGCGTGGCCGTGTTCGATCTGGGGAGCTCCTCGTTCCACCTGATGGTGGTGGATGCGACGCGCGACGGCACGATCGCACCCGTGATGCGCCGCCGCTCGTTCCTCCATCTGGGCGCCGAGGTGACCAAGAGCGGCGGCATCCCTGCCGACCGAGCGGAGATGGCCATCAGGTCGGCGCGGCGACTCCGGGCGGCGGCGGATGGGGCCGGAGCCGATACGGTCGTGGCGCTCGGCACGGCCGCGCTCCGCGACGCCAGCAACGGCTCGCGGCTGGTCGCCCGGCTGGAGCGGGTCATCGGCCATCCCATCTCGCTCCTCTCCGGCGAGGAGGAGGCGCGCCTGTGCTTCCTCGGGCAGCGTGCCGGGGTCTGGGTCGGACGGGACCCCGTCCTCGGTATCGACCTCGGCGGCGGGAGCCTGGAAGCCGCGGTCGGGAACGCCACCACGTGCTCGGGGACGGCGAGCGTGGCCCTGGGGACGGCCCGGCTCCGGGGTGAGTGCTCCATCGGGACCGTGCTGTCGAGCGCCGACCGGGAACGCATCGCTGCGGTGACCAAGGAGCGTCTCGCTCCCGTCACCGCCCTGGTGGAGGCCCACCGCTCGGCGGCAGATCGGGTCATCGCCAGTGGCGGGACCGTCCGAGCTCTGGCCCGTCTGGCGATGAACCTTCATCGTCCACCCCCGATCGGGAGACCGTCGGCTGGGGTCCAGGTGAACCAGGTGGAGCTGCCGGCGGACCAGCTCCACGAGCTGGCGGCCCGGCTCTCGGGGCTGGACCTGGAGGCACGGCTCGCCCTACCCGGCATGCAGGAGCGCCGAGCCCTGCTGCTCCCGATCGGCGCGGTCGTGATCTCCGAGCTGGTGGCGGTCCTGGGGCTGGACCGGCTGGTGGTGAGCGACTGGGGTCTCCGGGAAGGTGCGGTGCTCGACGCCCTCGGTCTACCCGGGTGAGCTGGTGTCGCCGCCGTCCCGGACGGCCGCGGTCAGGACGGGGTCGATCCCGTCTTCGAGGAGGCGCTCCATGTCGGTCGGGTACAGGGGCGGGCTGACGAAGAAGCCCTGAGCGATCGCACAGCCGCGTTGGAGAAGGATGCGCCCCTGCTGGGAGGTCTCGACGCCCTCGGCCACGCAGTGGAGCCCGAGGCGTTGGGCCATGGTGATGATGGCCGAGACCAGGGCGCCACTGTTGTCCTCGGGTCCGAGCACCTGGACGAAGGACCGGTCGATCTTCAGCGTCGAGACCGGGAAGGTGCCGATGCGGTTCACCGACGAGCTCGCCGATCCGAAGTCGGCGATGGAGAAGCGGACGCCCATCGTCTTGAGGGCGTTGATGTTGTCCTGTGCCGAGCCTTCCTCGTCCAGGATGATCCGCCCCGTGATCTCGAACTCGAGCAGCTCGGGGTCGAGGGCGTTGTCCTCCAGGGCGCGTGCCACGGTGGTCACCAGCGTCGGACTGGCGAGATCGCGCGATGCCATGTTCACCGAGAGCCGGAGTGCGGGCAGGCCCTTGTCCATCCAGCAACGGATCTGGCGGCACGACTCCTGGAGCACCCAGGCGTCGAGCTCGACGATGGCGTTGCTCTGCTCGGCGAGGGGGATGAAGGTCAGGGGCTCGAGCACGCCTCGGGTGGGATGCTGCCAGCGGACCAGCGCCTCGACGCCGAGGACCTTCGACGTCTGCAGGTCGATGTAGGGCTGGAAGAGCACGAAGAGCTCCCGGCGCTCGATGGCACGCTCGAGCTCCGAGCGGAGCGTGGACTCGTTCTCGATCTCGGCACGTGCCTCCGCCTCGGAGAACAGCTGAAAGGTGTTGCGCCCCAGGTCTTTCGACGAGTACATCGCCTTGTCCGCCCGGTTGAAGAGCCCTTCGTACGTGTCGGCGTGGTGGGGCGAGAGGGCGATGCCGATGGACGCCGAGGTCAGGACCTCCTTGCCCTGCACCACGTACGGGGCGCTCAACGCCTCGAGCGCCCGGCGGGCGAGGTGCTCGATGGCGTTGAGGTCGCCGAGGCCGGGCAGGAGCACGGCGAACTCGTCCCCACCGATGCGGGACACGGTGTCCTGGCGGCGGACCGTGTCGCAGAGTCGCCGCGCCACCTGCCGGATGAGGTCGTCGCCACCGGCGTGCCCGAGCGTGTCGTTCACCGCCTTGAAGTGGTCCATGTCGATGAAGAACATGCACAGGGACTCCCCGACGCGCCGGGCCCGGACCAGCTCCTGGTTGACCCGGTCCTCGAGGAGGCGTCGGTTGGGCAGCCCGGTGAGGGAGTCGTGCCACGCCATGTGGGAGATCTGCTCGAGGAGCCGCACGTTCTGGAACGACGTCACCGCCTGATCGGCCAGGCCGAGGAGCCGACTCTGGAGGTCCTTGCCGCGCAGGACCGAGTCGTCCACCGGGTCGCGGAAGTTGGCCGCCACCACGCCGAGGAACTCCTCGCCCGTGCACAGCGGCGCGACCACGGACACGCTCGTGTCCGTGTCCTCCAACATTCCCCGGATCCGGGGGTCGTCGACGTCCCGGTCGACGATGGCGAGCGAGCGCTCCTCCACCATCCGGCGGAGGAGCGGGGACTCCGAGGGTTTGACGGAGCCCCGCGGCCCCTTCGGCGCGAGCTCCCTGGACCCGAGGGGAGCCAGGAGCGGGTTGGCGACGTCCCCGGGGAGGGGGCCCGGGTCCTCGGCCGTCCGGGCGCGCACCGTCATCTCCTCACGGGCGCTGTCCCAGAGCATGACCGTGGCGTGTTGGCATCCGATGATCAGCGGCACGATGTCGGCCAGCTGTTGGGCGGCCTCGTCGGTCGACGTGGTACGGGACAGGGCCCGGGCGAACTCGAGCAGCGCCCGAGCGGTGGCGTCGTTGCGCCTGGCGTCCTCGAGTGCCGTGACCATGTCGAGGGCGGTGGCGGCGTAGCTGGCGTAGAGGCGGAGGATCTGGCGCTCGGACTCGATGAAATGGAAGCCGGGGGGGTGGACGGCGGCCAGGCGGCCGTAGCGGCGGCGCGACGAGGTGATGTCGGCGATGAGCCGCGAGCCTCCGGCGTCGTCGGGGTGCTCCCGCCACAGCTCGTTGGCCAGCGCCTGGGCCTCTTCGGGCTTGAACCCGCTGTGGTGGAGCTGGACGGGGGCGTCGGGTGCGGTCCGGGCGACGAGAAGGTACTGGGGGGCGCTGACCGCGTGGGCCGCCCGGGAGGTGATCCGGCCGAGGAGGGTGGTGATGTCCTCCTCGCCCAGCAGCTCGGTGACGGTGGAGAAGACGCCTTCCAGCCGTTCACCCATCTGGGCGAGCTGGTCGGACAGCTCCCGGATCGTCGCCTCCGCATTGGCTCCGGCTCCGGCTCCGGCGGCCGGGCCGGTCGCGTCGGTCGGGCCGTCGGCCCCGGGATCGGCGTCGGGGATCGGCGTCGGGGATCGGCTGGGATCGCCGGTCCACGCCGTCGTGAACAGGCTGGAGCGAGCGTCGACGAACGACGACCACTGGCGCGCTTCCCACGCCACCGAGTACAGGCAGAACCGCCCGCCGTGAGCCTGGCACTCCGCCTCGGTGATGACAGCCGGGATCAGGCCGAACAGGACGGGAACCTGGGAGAGGATCCCCTTGGTGAAGTCGCAGAGGTGTCGGTTCCGGACGTGGCCGGCGCGGGCGGTGGACCGCACGACGGCGTGGGCCTCTCCCACCTCGAGCGGCTCCACCGCGGCCACGGTGTTGAACCGCTCGGTGGCGGCAGTGACGTTGTGGAGCAGCGCGGCCGGTGACCCCAGGGCGCGCAACCGGTTGGCCAGCTCGGTCCCGTCGTGCTGACGCAGCATCTCCTCTCCCACGCGCACCCCGATCATCGGGTCTCCGGTGATGCGGGCGCCGGCCTGGAACAGCGCCACTGCCGCGTCGTGGGAGCTCCAACTGGCGGGATCCTCCAGCTCCTCGAGTGCACGACCCTCGCCGGCCAGGGCCATGAGCTGCTCGAGGCCGGCGCTCCCCGTCCGAGACCGCACGTAGCGGATGAGCACGGCCGTCACCGCTCCCGAGATGTCCGCCGTGCCCCGGGGCCGCGACCAGGCAGCGTGCCCACCCGAGAAGACGCTGGTCATCGGACCGATCCACCTCCCTGCCGCCCTGCCTCGCGACGGTACGCAATATTACCACAATAAGTGGTAATGCAACCACATTAGATGAGCAATCTACCGGGCGGGGGTGCGGGCCGCCGAGCGCTCCGGCCGGCACCGGCCGTCCGGCCTGGGCCTCACGGGACCGGCGACGCCGGACACGGTGAGGACAGCTCAACGATATCTGTCCGCTTCGTCCACGGTCTGCGACGTCGTGGCGTGCCGGCTCCCCCTAGCATGCACGCATGGCCATCTACGACCACTCCATCCGGTCCCTCTCGGGCGAGCCCATGGCGCTGGACGCGTACCGCGGCCGGGCGCTCCTGGTCGTCAACGTCGCCTCCAAGTGCGGCCTCACCCCCCAGTACGAGGGTCTTGAGAAGTTGCAGAAGGACTACGGCGAGCGGGGC
>JAKADK010000016.1 GCA_021820665.1 Actinomycetes bacterium
CCGCACCACCGTCGTCGTGCTCCCGCGCCCATCGCTCAGCCCACCCGGCCCCCGCGAGCTCGACGACCCAGCGCCGCCACCACATGCGGCCAGCACACTCGCCGCAACCACGAGCCCGATCGCCAGCCCTTGGATGCGCATCCGAGGACACCCTTGGCCCCGCGCCCCCGCCGACGCCGCCGACGCCGCCGACGCCGCCGTTCCGCCTACTGCCGCCGCCGCCGACGCCGCCGCCGTTCCGCCTACTGCCGCCACCAGACCCTCCTCGTTCCGATCCACCGACCAACGCCACGACCAGGCCCTACAACGGCCGGCGAGAGGGTTCCCACCCTAGCCGGGGAGAGGGAAATTGGGAATTTGCGTGTGATCCTGCAACCAACTCAGGGTCTGGGGTGTTAACTCGGGCATGACGGCATCGGCACGCGGGTGATCACGGAGAGCATCGACGTTCGGGAGTTCGACGCGTTCGTGCGGACAAACGAGCGCCGTCTGGCACGGCAGGCCTACGCACTGACTGGCGACCTCGGGACGGCGCAGGAGTTCACGCAAGAGGCGCTCATCCGGGCATGGCAACGCTGGGGTGCGGTGCGCTTCGGTGCGGTGCGCTTCGGGGCTGCGAGTTTCCCCTGGTCTGGGTCTGCCGTACTCTGTTCAACCTGGCGCTGAACGACCGTCGCCACCGGCGCCGTCCGGTGGTGACGGCGGCGGTACCTCAGCTCCGGATCACCGCTGAGCCCGTGCCCGACCATCTGGGCCTCGTCGCCGCCCTCACGGCGCTCCCGCGTCTGCAGTGTGAGGCACTCGTCCTGCACGATGCCGTCGGCTTCACGGTTGCGGAGGTGGCACGTGCCATGGGCGTCCCACCCGGCACCGTCAGGTCGTGGCTCTCTCGCGGGCGACGCGCGGTCGCGGACCGGCTCGAAGAACATCCGGCGCTCCCGGATCGGAGGTGATCGCACGTGCGACGAGACCGTGACGGATCGGGCGTCGAGCCTGGGGTCACCGAGATCGAGAAGATGGTGAGCGCTCGGTTGACAGCGATGGGGGACTACGCGGAGTCACGCGTGCCTCGGGTGTCAGGGGAGGTCGTCCGCGGCGCGGCTCGCCGTCGAGACTCGCTCCGCAGTCCGCGCACTCTGGCGATCGCCGCATGTATCGCTGCTGGCGCGATTGCTCTGGCCGTGGTCGGTACCGCCCAGGTGACCAGCCATCCCCCGGCGGCACTGCGGCACGCGCCCGCCCCGACCGTGCGGCGGGGGAGCTGGTCGCACTCCTCCTCGAAGGCGAGCAGCCCCGCCACTGCCCCGACGTCCTCCTCGGCGCCCCCGGCCTTGCCGACCACGGTGCGGGCCAGCCTCTCTCTCGTGGTGTGCCCGACGACCTTCGGGATACCTGCGCCGGCCCCTGTACCGCTCCCGACCTCGGTGATCATCCCCGTCCTCGCCTCGGTCGTTGGCGAGCTGGCCGTCTACAGCAACAACGAGGGAACCATGGAGGTGGTGGGCCCATGCGGATGGTTCTGCACTGCGAGCATCGCTGCAGACGGGAGTGAAGGGGTGGTGGCGACTCCGCCGGGGGAGGTGGTCCCGGCGCGGTGGACGAGCTCGTGGGGCATCCCCGTGGCGTCAACCGACGTGGCGGTCGTGGGGATCGAGACGTCGGCGTGCTTCAACTGCACGACCGGTCAGGCCTGCCCGCTCTTCCCCGTCGCGATCTCGGAATTCGCCTCGAACAACGGGCGACCGTGCCCGGGGACCAAACCGCCGGAGGAGATCGTGGACACGCTCGGCTCCGGAATCGTCGCCTTTCAAGACCCGGCCGGAGTGGCGGGTGACGGGATCCCTTCCGGAGGCGCCTATGCAGCGAACGGTGTGATGACGTTCCATCCCGGCAATCCGGACGGCAGCTACCTGGAGACGTGTACGCTCCCCAGCTCGGCGAAACCGGAGTGCACGGCAGCGCTCAACGCGTTTGTCGCCGGCTACGGCGCCCGGTAGCTCGTCGAGCACCACCGCCGAGCCCTCGTTCAGGAGCGAGGGACGAGCTCGACGACGGGGATGACACGTGTCGTCTTCCGCTGGTAGTCGGCGAAACCCGGGAAGCGCCGGGCCTGCTCGGCGTAGACCTCGGTCCGCTTCGGCTCGGCAAGCGGCACAGCCGTGGCGTGGACGGTCTCGGTCCCCACCTCGACGGTCACCTCCGGATGTGCCAGGAGGTTGTAGTACCAGTCGGGATTCGAGTCGGCCCCTGCCTTCGAAGCGAAGACGTAGCGATGACCGTCGAGATCGAGGTACATCATGGGGTTCACCCGTTCGATCCCTGACTTCGCGCCGACCGTGTGGAGAAGCAGGACCGGCGACCCCTCGAACTGCCCGCCGACACGGCCCTCGTTGGACCGGAACTCCTCGATGATCTTCGTGTTCCAGTCGTCGTGCTCGCTCACGTGCTACCTCCCTCGTCCCTCGACGAGGCTACCGTGCACCGCCGGGTACCCATCCGACCCGACATGCGGCGTGAACGCCGAGCGGGCCGATGAGCCACCGGAGCCGTCTGTCGGCCGACTCTACGAGCTCGACCTCGGTGTGGGGTTCGATGGGAACCCGGTGCTCGACGGTGGCTGAGCCGTCCTCGCCCCCGTCCTCGCCGTCGTCCTCGCCGTCGTCTGCCATGGCCCAGTAGACGGCGTTGTTGACGTGCCCGAGGACGTCGTAGTCGGTCGCCCGGAGCGGCCAGGGCCGGCGCCGTGTCGCGGATGCGTCAGGGAGGGGAACCACGAAGCGGGTCGATACGCGCCGGCCGGCAGTGACCGCGCCGTACGCTGCGACCAGGTCATGGGTGAGGGGAGCCGGCCGTCCGCTGGAGGGATCCACGTGCACCCAGAGCGCGCTCGCCTCGATCCGGGACGATGGGCCGGTGATCGTCGTCCGCCGCTCAGCCCATCGGGTCCCCAGAGCGCTGCAGAACGTGGTCAGCACGACGCGCTCGCCGATGCGGGGACGTCCTCCGATCCGTACCGCCGTCCTCCGGACGACCCAGACCGTGTCCTGGAGCCCTGCGTCGTCGACGTCGTCGCCGGCGACGTCCTGGAGGTAACGGCCGAGGGCGTCGAGCCGGAGGCGGCCGTTCGTCCACGTGTCGCTGAGCCGTACCGTCCGGGAATCGGTGAACGTCCGCCCTCCGGGCACGGGCGACGGGAAGTCCCCCTCGTCCGTGGAGCCCGTGGCCAGGTCGGAGCCCGCGGCCAGGTTGGAGCCCGCGCCACCAACCCCGGCGTCGACCTCGGAGGGACGAGGGTCAGGGTCAAGGGAACGGGGGTCGGTGGATCCGTCGAATGGGGATCCTGAGTCGGACATCGGCTGGCTCACGTGTTCGCGGCGAAATCCCTGACGACTCGGGCCAGCTCGGGGCCGCAGTCCTCCTGGAGGAAGTGGCCACCCCCCGTGATGGTCACGTGCTGGACTCCGGTCGTGCCCGGGACCTCGCGACGGAAGATCCGGTCTCCCCCGCCCGTGATGGGGTCACGGTCGGAGAACGCGCACAGGAACGGCTTCGTGAAGCGCCGGAGCACCTCCCAGGCCGCGCGGTTGTCGTCGTGGGCCGGGTCGTCGGGTCGGGTCGGAACGAGCCCTGGCAGGCTCCGAGCCCCGGCGGTGAAGCGCTCGTCGGGAAACGGCGCGTCGTAGGCCGCGACGACCGCGGGATCGAGGGCGGTGGCACATCCGCGAGAGATGATCGAGCCCACCGGGAAGACCGGAGACTCCCGGGCAAACTGCTGCCAGGACAGAAAGGCCTTGCTCAGGGGCTCTTCTCCCGTTGGTAGGCCGGTGTTGGCCACCACCACCCTGGCGAAGCGATCGGGATCAGCGGCGACCAGGCGCAGCCCGATGAGGCCGCCCCAGTCCTGGCCGAAGAACGTGGTGTTCTCCAGGTCGAGGTGGCCGAAGACGACCTGGGCCATCCAGTCGACATGGCGGGCGTAGGTGTAATCGTCCGGGAATGCGGGCTTGTCGCTCCGCCCCAGGCCGACCAGGTCGGGCGCGATGCAGCGGTGGCCGGCCGCGGTGAGCACCGGGATCATGTTCCGGTACAGGTACGACCAGGACGGCTCGCCGTGCATGAGCAGGACGGGAGGCCCTTCCGTCGGTCCTTCGTCCAGGTAGTGCACGCGGAGCGTCCCACCGTCCGGTGCCGCGACCTCGGCGTACCGGGGTTCGAACGGGAACCCGGGAAGGTCGTCGAAGCGGTCGTCGGGAGTTCGCAGGATCTCCATGGTCGTCCATCCTCGGTCGTCGTGGGTGTAGAGCACTCTAGGAGCAGGTAGGCGTGTGTCAGGTGGCGTGGCTGGTCACAGTGGGCCTCGTCAACGCGCAGGCACCGCGGAAGCACCGCGCAGGCACCACGGAAGCGGCGGACGCCGGGACGGCCCCGGGGCGGTCCTCGGGCCGTGAAGGCTGTCGCGGGGATGGCCGAGTCCCGCCCCGGCGCGGCCCCGGGCCGGCTCGGCGCAGGAGACAGGGTACCGCGGGCTCAAGGGACGGCGTCCGGGCCGGCGCGAGCGAGAAGCGGGAGCACGTCCTCGAGGGTGCCCGGCCGAGCCAGGTAGAACCCCTGCCCGCGGGCGATCCCGAGCTCGGTCAGCGTCTGAAGCTCGCCCTCCGTCTCGATGCCCTCGGCCACGACCTCGGCTGCCGTATCGTTCCCGAAGGTCACGAGCGCGCTGGCCAGGGCCCGCCGGATCGGGTCGAGATCGATACCGGCGGTGAGCCGGCGGTCGAGCTTGATGATCTCGGGGCCGACCTCCAGGATGAGGGAGAGACTGGCGAACCCGTTCCCCGTGTCGTCGATCGCTACCTTCGTGCCGAGGTCTCGCAATGCGAGACATGCGCGGTGCAACGCCGGGTAGTCCTCGATGTCCACGTGCTCGGTCAGCTCGACGACGACGCGATCGGCATCTGTATCCCGGAGCATCTCGACCAATGCGCCAGCACAGAAGGTGCTCGGTCCCGCGTTCACTGCGAGCCGCACGGAAGGCGGGAGTCGAGGGAGGAGCTCGAGGGCGCGCTCCACCGCCAGCAACTCGAGCTCGAGACCGAGCCCGACGGCCGCGGCCTCGGCGAACCACAGGTCTGGGGTCCGCTCCGGTGGTCCGGTGAACCGGGCGAGCGCTTCGACCTCGACGACAGCGTGGTCCGGCAAGGAGAAGACCGGCTGCACTGCCATCATGAGGCCTCCGTCGGCAAGGGTGCGCTCGATCCTCGTTCGCGCGTTCGCGTCGACCACCGCCCCGGGCTGGATGACGTCCGCCACGAAGCTGTGACGGGCATGACGGACCGCATCCACCGAGCCGGACCGGAGAGCGCCGACGGCCACGCGCTGTTGGTTGCCGGCATCGAGAAGCTTGGCGGTGACCGAGGAGAGCTCCACGGCGGCACCGATGACGACCGCCACGAACTCCGCCAGCTCGCCCAACACCGCCTCGTCGGCGGCGTCGAAGCAGGCGGTGGTCGCAGAGGCGACCTTCAACACCCCGACCGTTGTATGTGCTCGGATCAGGGGCACGCAGATCATCGAGGCGATCCCCAGCGCACCGCAGACCTGTCGGTCGACGCGCGGATCGCTGTTCGTGTCGTCGCAGCGTTGCGTCGTCGCGCTCTCCACCGCCAGCCCGGAGAGGCTCCCGTCCCGCGGCACCTCGGTTCCGAGATCTCCGGCCAGGAAGCCAGCCGTCGCGGCGTAGACGTACTGGTCCGGTCCCGCACATAGTTCGACCGCCGCCCCTCCGGCGGAGGGAACGAGCACGAGGGCGGCCTCAAGCACCCGGTGCATCGCGGCAGTGGGGTCGCTTGCCGCGGTGATGGTCTCTCGTAGGCCCACCAGCCCCCCAGCTTTATCGGATCCCTTTCCTGCCTACGCCTGTCTACCAGAAGGTCCAGTCCCCCGCACGGGTGTGCCGTCTCCCGGGCTCCCCCGCCCCGGGTCTCGGAGCGGGTCGGACCTCGGGTCGTGTGCTCCGGCTGGGCACCGTACCGGACGTGACGACTGCTCAGCCCCCGAGAGCGCCGACTGCAGAGACCACCGTGGCGAGCGGACCGGGCCGGGCCAGGAGGTAGCCCTGGCCGTAGTCGACCCCGAGCTGACGAAGGGCATCGAGCTCCCCCTGGGTCTCGATGCCCTCCCCGATCACCTCGGCCCCGAGCTCGTGGGCGAAGCCGACGAGAGCGGTGACCAGCGCCCGCCGGACCGGATCCGCATCGACCCCGGCCACGATCCACCGGTCGAGCTTGATCAGCTCCGGTGCGAGGTGGACGATGTGGGTCAGGCTGGCGAACCCGGCTCCGGTGTCATCGACGGAGAGCCGGGCACCCAGCCGTCGCAGCGTTCCCACCGCGGCACGGATCACCGTGTAGTCCATGACAGGCGCATGTTCGGTCAGCTCGATGACCACCCGGGAGGCATCGTGCCGGGCGATCGCCGAGCGCAGCTCGGACGATGCCAGTGCGTCCGGTCCGGCGTTGAGGGCCAGCGTCACGCCGTCGGGGAGATGGCGGAGCGCACCGAGTGCGTCATCGATGGCAGCGACCTCGAGCTCCACGCCGAGCCCGACCGTGGTTGCGTCGGCGAACCAACGGTCCGGCGTTTGGGCCGGCGGTCCGGGAAATCGAGCCAGTGCCTCCACGCCGGCAAGCCGCAGGTCCCGGAGCGTCACGATCGGCTGGAAGACCATGGCGAACTGGTGGAGCGCGAGGACATTGTGGATACGGTGGCGGACTTCGACCTGGAGCGTTGTCGCCGGGCTGAGGACGCGACTGGCGAAGCGGGCGATCGAATCGGAGTAGGCGCCGTCCCCGCCTGCCGCTTCGGGCACGGACACCTGATCGGGTCCGAGGAACCCGACGAGCCGGGCGATGTCGGCACCGGAAGAGATGATCCCTGCGAGGATCTCGGCCACCGCCTGGCAGGTCGTCACGTCGTGGTCGGAGAACGCATTCGTCGCTGCCGCGACCACGCTCGCCACGCCGAAGGTCTCCCCGTTCCGGACGAGCGGTACCACCACGAGGGATGCCATCTCGATCTGGTCGAGGATGACGCGATCCACTCGGGGGTCCGTGGCGGCGTCGTCGCAGCGCAGGACGAAACCTGCCTTCATGCACAGACCAGACAGGCTGCGGGCGGGATCGACGCTGGCGCCGACCAGCCCGTGCAGGGCGCCGGAGGCATGGACGAGACGGATGACGCCGCTCTCTTCGACCAGTCCGACGAGCACGCCGTCCGCGCTTGGCACCAGATTGGCAAGTTCGGTGGTGACACGGTCCATGAGGGCATCCGACCGCAGCCGGTCCGCGAGGGCGGTACGGTACTCGCTGGCGGGCAACGGGTCGGGCGTCGAAACCTGGTGGGATCCGACTGTTCTCATGGCCTCCCTATCGTACGAGCCTCACGTTCCCCCCACCGGCCGTGCAGGGAATTGTCCGGCTGTTGGCCTCTGCGGCCGGGTCCCGGGCGCGGTGTGTTGCCCGGGCGCGTTGCGTCGTTCCGGGTCAGCGGTCTACGTCGCCGGCGGCACGGACTGGTTCTGCTACGGCCGGACCGGTGCGGAGTCGCGCTGCTGGACCTGCTGGTTCTGCTGCCCCCGGACCGACCCTGCTCGGGTTCCAGACAGTCGGGTCGGCGCGGGCCGCGCCCTCCGACGGTTCCGCAGCTCCGAGGATCGGAGCTGCGGGGGCTGGAGCGGTGTGGGCTGGGGGGGGTGGGGCGGTGTTGGCTGCGGGGGCTGGAGCGGTGTTGGCTGCGGGGGCTGGAGCGGTGTTGGCCGCCGCCGGTCGTTCGCCGGACAGGTGCGGTTGCCAGCGGCCGAAGAGCACGCCGTAGACGATCGCGTTGACCAGCTGGAGGACCGCCCCCAGCTCGAAAGGCGCGGCCAGTCCGATGTCGTCGAACAGGTACCCGGCCAGAACCTGGCTGAACGCCATCGTCCCTTGAGCGGGGACGTTGGACAGCGCCGCCAGGCTGGCTCGCTCTTCCGGATCTGCGACGTCCTGGGTGAAGGACTGGCGCAGCGGAAGCCCGACGCGCTGGGCCAGCATGCGCACGAAATAGAGGACGCCGGCCCACCAGAACGTCGGAGCGAGCACCATCGGGATCAAGAGGACGCCCGCAAAGGCGCGGACCGCCACGATCGCCCGTACGGTCCCCAGGCGCCGCCCGATACCCGCCGCGGCGAGGGTGGACACCAACGAACCAAGGTTCACCACGGCGAAGAGGAGCCCGATCTCCCCGGGACCGGCGCCGTATCGTCGATACAGCCAGTAGCTCACGAACGGGCCCGTCAGTCCCATGGCCAAGCCATTGACGCTGTTGGTGATCCAGAGCCGCCACAGTGCCGGCCAGGACCGGCGGGGCCAGCGGTTCCGGGCTGGCGATCCGCCCGCGCGACGCCTCCCCGTCTCTCGGGCGCGGTCGATCGTTCCCTTCGAGTCGTGGAGAGCGAGGGCCACCAGCCCGGCGACGAGGGAGAGGCCGGCGGCGGCGAGGAAGGCCGGACGGTAGGCGGCCATCGCCTGGGCTGCCCGCAGATGCGAATGGGTCGAGGCGAGCCCGGCCAGGAGGCCGCCCGCCAGGGCGCCCAGGGACGACATGAATGCCAGCCGGCCGAACGCGGCAGCCCGGAAGCTGGGTGCCACCTGGTCGGCGACCATCGCCGACTCGGCCGGTTGGTACGGTCCGACCGTGCCACCTCCGGCGCCCGCACCGCGCCCGAAGCTCCCGAGAGCGGCGAAGACGAACAGGACGACCGGCGTGTCGCTCACCCCGTAGACCACACCGGCGACCGCGGCCAGGAGGGGGATCCCGATCAGGAACGGCTTGCGACCGATCCGGTCCGATGCCATGCCGATCACGGTCGAGAGCACGGCCGACGCGATGGTCACGAAGAGGAACAGCACGCCGATCTCGACCGCTGAGAACCCGACAGCCGCAAGGTAGAGGGCGGTGACGACGCCGGCGATGGCCCGGGCAGCGCTCATCGTTCCCCGGGCGATGAGGATCACGTTCAGGTCCCGGTTGCCCCACGCCGGCAGGAGGACGCCGCGCCAGCGCTCGCCCCGGGAGCGCCCGGCAGACCTGGCCGGCTCTCGTGCCTGACCTGGAGCGGTTCCCCCGGTTCCCCCGGTTCCCCCGGCAGCGGAGCCGGCTACCACGACGAGCTCGCCAGCTCGTCACCGAGCGCCTCAAGCGCAGGGAGGGCCGCTTCCAACGCTCGCCGCTCGCCGAGGGGCAAGCGTTGGAGCGCAGCCGCCAGCGAGGCAGCCCGCTGCGCCCGTAGCTGGGCGAACCGCTCGTGGCCTTCGGCTGTGGCCGAAACCAGCGTGGACCGGCCATCGCAGGCGGCGGGGTCACGGCACACCAGACCCCGTTCCGCCAATCGGGCGACCAGCCGGGATGCCATGGTCGGATGGAGGCCTTCGCAGGCGGCGAGGTCTGACGAGCGAACCGGCCCGCGCCGGACGACCGCACCCAGGAGCGACAGCTCGGTCGGGGTGAACCCGGCACCGGCGGCCACGTCGACCGACTGGAGCCGACGTACCACGCGGACGAGCGCCGTTCGTAGTCGAGCGACCTCCTCGAGGGGATCCCCGGTCGGCGCTTTGGTGCAGTCGACGCCTCGGACGTCCCGGACGCCTTCGACGCCCTGGGTATCTCCGCCGTCAAGGGCGCCGGTGTCCCCCCGCGTCGGAATGACCACTGGAGTGGGGACCGTGTCGGAAGCCTGTGGGGTCGAACCGACCATACGAGCAGTCTAGTGCTTGCTGGCAAGCAACTAATTCACCTTCCGTCACCGGGCAGAGACACGAGGAGCCTCTGGCCCGACGTTTGTGGGCAGAGAAGCCGCCTGCCGTCGATCAGGTACGGCGCGTCCGACGTCGACGCCAGCTCGCGTACGCGTGGGCTAGCCTCCTCTCGTGGGGGACCCGGAACGGGCAGCTCCGACCCGTGCCTGGGGTTGGTCGGGTGCCTGCCCGATTTGTCCAAGAACGCCACCCGTCTCCCGGTAGACGGGTTAGTCCAGAGATTCGAGACACGAGGAGCCCGACATCATGGCCTACGACATCGAAGCCGACCCTCGTCTCGACCCCCGAATCAAGGCCATGCTGGCGGGGATCCCTCAGGTCAATCCGGGAGACGTCGACAGTCGGGAGGCGCTCCTGGCAGAGGCCAATTCCGATGCGGCCCGGGCGGCCTCGGCCGCATTGCGGGCCTTCACCGACCTGTGCGATGCCGAGGAGAACGCTCCGTCGGCCGGGCTCCGGATCTCGACTGAGGAGCTCGTATCGAGTCCTGATGGCAATACCGTGAAGCTGCAGGTGATCCGTCCGGAGACCGAGGAGGCACTGGCCTGCGTCTATTACATCCACGGCGGCGGGATGGCCACGATGTCGTGCTTCGACGGGATGTACCGCGGTTGGGGAAAGATCATCGCGGCCAACGGCGTCGCCGTGGTGATGGTGGACTTCCGTAACTCGGTGGTTCCGTCGTCCGCCCCGGAGGTGGCCCCGTTCCCGGCGGGCCTGAACGACTGTCTCTCCGGCCTTCGGTGGGTGGTGGCGAACGCCGCCCGGCTCGGCGTGGACCCGGAACGCATCGTCGTAGCCGGGGAGAGCGGTGGCGGCAATCTCACCCTGGCGACCGGGCTTGCGCTCTGTCGGGACGGCGACATCAGCATCGTCAAGGGCCTCTATGCACTGTGCCCCTACATCGCCGGGCGCTGGCCGTTTCCCGAGAGCCCGTCGTCGACGGAGAACAACGGCATCCTCCTCGATCTGCACAACAACCGGGGGGCGATGGGGTACGGGATCGAGGCGTTCAACGAGCGCAATCCGCTGGCATGGCCCTCGTTCGCCACCGCTGAGCAGGTGGCTGCTTTCCCGCCGACGGTCATCAACGTCAATGAGTGCGATCCGCTGCGTGACGAAGGCATCAATTTCTACCGGATGCTCCTTGCCGCCGGCGTTCCTGCTCGGTGCCGTCAGATGATGGGAACCATGCACGGCACGGAGATCTTCTCCATCGCCTGCCCGGACATCAGCCGGGACACGGCCCGCGACATCGCCGCGTTCGCCCGCGACTGACAGGCAACCGGCCCGCGGCTCGCAGCCAACCGGCAGGTGGCCGGCCTGCCCGTTTGAGCCGTCGCAGGCGCATCCTCCGTCGCCACGCTCCGTGCCCGTGCCCGTGCCCGTGCCCGTGCCCGTGCCCGTGCCAATGCCCCGCTCCCGCTCCCGCAGGTCGTTCACCAAACGTTCACCGGAAGATCGCCGTCTGGACATCTCCCCATCGCATTCGGGTTACCTGACCCCGGCATCCTGGAAGAGTCAGCGAGGGCTGGCCACGGGAAGCCCGCCAGCGTGGCGGGAGAGGAGACACCACATGAGCGATCGAGCGGCATCCATCACGGAGCTGTACCGTCCGCTTGACGATGCCGAGGTGGGCCGGAAGCACTGGCTCACAGTGTTCACCGCCGGGATGGGGTTCTTCACCGACGCCTACGACCTCTTCATCATCGGCACGGTCACGGTGCTGCTCACGCCCATCTTCCACCTCAGCACCAACCAGATCTCCCTCCTCAACTCCATCTCCCTCCTGGCGTCGGTGGCCGGTGCCCTCACCTTCGGGAAGCTCATGGACATGTGGGGCCGTAAGCGCATGTACGGCGTCGAAGTGGCGATCCTCGTCGCCGGTGCCCTCCTGTGCGCCTTTGCCTGGAACTTCGACTCTCTCTTCGTGTTCCGTCTCCTCGTCGGCTACGGCGTCGGCGGCGACTACGCCACCTCTGCGGTGATCACGTCGGAGTACGCCAACCGGAAGTCCCGCGGACGGCTCGTGGGCTCGGTCTTCGCCATGCAGGGACTCGGGCTCATGGCAGGGCCGGCCATCGCCTCGATCTTCCTCGGGACCGGGGTGCCCAACGACGTGGCCTGGAGACTCATGCTCGGGTTGGGCGCGATCCCGGCTGCGTCGGTCATCTACCTCCGCCGCAAGATCCGCGAGACCCCCCGCTACACGTTGAGCGTCCAGGGTGACGAGGCGACGACCGCCACGACGGTGGAGTGGGTGACCGGCAACCAGCCGGCTATCCGGGCGAACGGTGTGGCATCGGCCAGGACCCCGGCGGTGACGGCCGGCACGAACCGCGCCCTGCCCCCGTCTGCGGCTCCCGTGGTCCCGTTGCGCGATGGCAATGGAGCCCGGGCCAGGTTGACCTCGAAGCCGTTCCTCCTTCGCCTGATCGGCACGGCCGGGAGTTGGTTCCTCCTCGACATCGCCTTCTACGGCAACTCGGTGTCCAGTCCGCTGATCCTGAAGCTTCTCCAGCCGAAGGGATCGCTGCTCGACCACACCCTCATCTCGCTCGCCATCTTCGCCGTCGCCGCCTTCCCGGGGTACTGGCTGGCAGTGTTCCTGATGGACCGGATCGGGAGGAAGCGGATCCAGTGGCAGGGCTTCACGGTCATGGCCGCCGCCTTCGCCCTCATCTGGTTGCTCCCCGACGGAGCTACCGCGGTCGGCCTGTTCTTGCCTCTGTTCGCCATCAGCTACTTCTTCATCGAGTTCGGCCCCAACATGACGACCTTCGTGTACCCCTCGGAGGTGTTCCCGACCTCGGTGCGAGGTACGGGGGACGGGATCTCGGCCGCAGCCGGGAAGACCGGGGGGTTCCTGGGGGCCCTCCTCGTACCTCACCTGCTGGCGTCGATGGGGATCAGTGGTGTGATGGGCATCATGGCGGCGGTGTCGGTGGTCGGCATCGGCCTCACCCTGGTGGCGCTGCCCGAGCCGAAAGGGCAGACGCTCGAGCAGGCATCGGCCGAGGTCGAGCCCGAACCGGGGCCCGCGGTGGCTACCGCCTCGGTCCGGTGACCGGCGGTCGAGCGGACGTAGGGACGTAGGGACGTAGGGACGTAGGGACGTAGGGACGTAGGGACGTAGGGACGTAGGGGGAATGGTGGCCGGGATGAGTGTCCAGGTCGGGACCGGGACCATGCTGCGGGCGCAGGACGTCACCGTCGACCTGGCTGCCCGACTGGTGCACGTGGGAGGCGTCGCCGTCACCATGCCCCGCAAGGAGATGGATCTGCTGGCGATGCTGGTGAGCGCCGCGGGAAGCGTCGTCTCTCGGGAAGACCTGGTCGCCGGCGCCTGGGGGCACCGGGGAGCGCCTGCCAAGTCCCTCGAGGTCCACATCCGGCGCCTACGGCGACGGATCGAGGTGGACGATCACCGTCCGACCCATATCCGGACCGTCCGCGGGATCGGGTACATCTTCGACACCACGCCACTCCCACGTGTGGGGATCGGGCACGACCGGCGGGTCGATCGTGCGCCGGTGGACCCGGTGGACCCGGCCTTGCACGTTCCGAAGCGGGCAGCATGCTGACCAACCGGGGGACCCGGTGAACCCGGGGGAACCGGCGCGTCAGGCGGTGCGAGGCTCCCTGAGCTTTCGTTGACGTTCGCTTCGGGCTGGTGCTCCGGCCCGCGCCGGGCACGGGAGCACCCTGGCCACGGGGAACCACCGAGCGGCCCCCGAACGATCTCCGGGGCTCAGCCTCCGAGGGCGCTCCGCACCGCCGCCAACCGTTCGGGAACGACATGCCACCAGGTCCACCGTCCCCGACGTTCGCCGACGATGAGCCCGGCGTCGGCCAGGACCTTGGTGTGATGGGAGATGGTCGGCTGGCTCCTCCCGAGTGGGGCCTCGAGCTCGCAGGAGCAGACCTCGTGCGTGGCGGCAACCAGGGAGAACAGGCGCAGTCGGACGGGGTCGGCCAGGGCCCCGAGCGTACGGGCCAGCTCTTCGGCCTCCTGCGCTGACAAGGGCGCGTCACCTACTCCGGCTCCCCCGATCGAGCAGGAGAGCGCCTCGTCCGCTTGCAGGGTTCGGGTTCGGGTACCGGTCACCGGGGGTCCCCTTTACTCATTTATGGATATCGATATACTGTCGAGCAAAGCATCGACGTATATCAATCTATCAGGAGGCTTCCGGATGTCACGAGTCCAGCTCGCCCTGAACGTGGCCGACCTCGACCAGGCAATCGCCTTCTACTCGACGCTGTTCGGGACGGAGCCGGCGAAGGTCCGTCCGGGCTACGCCAACTTCGCCGTCACCGATCCGCCGCTCGAGCTGGTCCTGATCCAGGACGCCAACCAGGAGCCCGGTACCCTCAACCATCTCGGCATCGAGGTCTCCGGCACGGACGAGGTCGCCGGCGCGCACCGGCGCCTCGCCGCCGCCGGATTGGCGACGATCGAGGAGTCGGCGACGGCCTGCTGCTACGCCGTCCAGGACAAGGTCTGGGTCGACGGACCGGGTGGGGAGCCGTGGGAGGTCTACACGGTCCTCGCCGATGCGGATGCCCCGACAGGCCGCCTGCCCCCCGCTGCCCCGGGAGAGACGGCATGCTGCGTCTCACGGCCCGCACCTCAGGGGCGCCGGTGACCACCGCCCTCGACGGCCCGCAGGGGCGCCGGTGACCACCACCCTCGACGACCCGCAGGGGCGCCGGTGACCACCACCCTCGACGACCCTCAGGGGTTCGGCACGCGTCACGAGGAGACGGCTGCTGTCGTCCGCCGGCTCTCGCTCCTCGACCGTCTCCTCCCCCTGTGGATCGTCACGGCCATGGCCGTCGGCATCGGCCTCGGTCGAGCGATCCCGAGCCTCAACCGCCACCTCGAGGCGATCCAGGTGACCCAGGGCACGTCGTTGCCCATCTTCGTCGGGCTGCTCGTCATGATGTACCCGGTCCTCGCCAAGGTTCGCTACGGCCACCTCGGCCCTGTCACCAGGGACCGCCGGATGCTGGTGTCTTCTCTGGTCCTGAACTGGATCGTCGGGCCTGCTGTCATGTTCGCGCTCGCCTGGGCGCTCCTTCCTGACCAACCTGCCTACCGAACCGGGCTCATCATCGTGGGCCTGGCCCGCTGCATCGCCATGGTCCTCATCTGGAACGACCTGTCCTGCGGGGACCGGGAGGCGGCAGCCGTGCTGGTGGCGCTCAACTCCCTGTTCCAGATCGCCGCCTTCGCCGTGCTCGGCTACTTCTACCTGAAGCTCTTGCCGGGCTGGCTCGGACTGTCCACCGTCGGGCTCCACCTGTCGGTCGGGGAGATCGCCGAGACGGTCGCCATCTTCCTCGGCGTACCGCTCGTTGCCGGCTTCCTGACCCGTGCTCTCGGCGAGCGTACCAAGGGCCGGGAGTGGTACGAGCGACGGCTACTGGCACGGATCGGCCCCCTGGCCCTCGTGGGTCTGCTCTACACCATCGTCATCCTCTTCGCCCTCCAGGGTCGCACGATCATGGCCCACCCGGCGGAGGTCGCCCGGATCGCCCTGCCGTTGCTCGGCTACTTCGCCATCATGTGGTTCGGCTCGTTCGCCTGGGGCCGGGCCATCGGCCTGCCCTACGAGCGGACCGCCACCCTCGCGTTCACCGCCGCCGGCAACAACTTCGAGTTGGCGATCGCCGTGTGCATCGGGGTGTTCGGCGTCACCTCCGGTCAGGCACTGGCCGGGGTGGTGGGCCCGCTGATCGAGGTTCCCGTCCTCGTGAGCCTGGTCTACGTCTCCCTGTGGGCCCGCCGGCGGTTGTTCCCTGCCGGCGGTGCCGACGGTACCGACGGTACCGACGGGCCTGCCACACCAATGTCCGCACCCGCCGTAAACGGTGGGGCCTGAGCTCGGAGCGTCCACCCCATGCACCTGCTCGTCATCGGCGGGAGCGACGGCGGCATCTCCGCCGCCCTGCGCGCCCGTGAGCTCGACCCCGACGTCGAGGTCACCGTCGTCCTGGCCGACGCCTACCCCAACTTCAGCATCTGCGGCATCCCCTACTACGTGGCCGGCGACGTGACCGACTGGCGAGACCTGGCCCACCGCAACCGCGTCGACATCGAGTCGTTGGGCATCGAGCTGCTGACCGACACCACGGTGCGGAACCTCGACACCGGCGCCCACCGGGTGTCGGGGACCGGGCCCGGCGGCACCGAGGTGGTCATCCGCTACGATCGGCTCGTGGTCGCCACCGGCGCCGTGCCGACCCGCCCGCCGATCGGCGGTCTCGACCGTCTTGGCTCGGCCGACGGAGTCCATCTCCTCCACACCATGGCCGACGCCCACGCCGTGATGGACACGCTCGGGCGGCGGGATGTCTCCTCGGCGGTCGTCGTCGGCGCCGGCTACATCGGTGTGGAGATGGCCGAGGCCCTGACGACCAGAGGGATCACCGTCTCCCAGTGGGAGGTGCTTCCCGAGGTGCTTCCCACGCTCGATCCCGAGCTCGGCCGGCTGGTGGCGGCGGAGCTCGGTGCCCACGGCGTGCGGGTCGAGACGGCGACCAGGGTCACCGGGATCGGACGGGCCGGGCGGATGGACGCCCGTGGCGGCGCCCTCGCCGTCCGGGGGACGCGCACCGTCTCGGGCGAGGATGTCGAGGAACGGGCCGATCTGGTGCTCGTCGTCACCGGGGTCGTCCCGGACGTCGCGCTGGCGGCCGGGGCGGGGATCGCGGTGACGGCCGGCGGCGCCATCGCCGTCGACCGCAGTATGGCGACGAGCGCCCCCGACGTCTTCGCCGCCGGCGACTGCGTCGTCACCCACCACGTCCTCGTGGGCGAGACCTACCTCCCCCTCGGCACGACCGCCCACAAGCAGGGTCGCGTCGCCGGGGAGAACGCCCTCGGCGGTGACCGGCGTTTCGCCGGCAGCCTCGGTACCCAGGTCGTGAAGGTCTTCGACGTGGTCGCTGCCAGGACCGGGCTCCGTGACCACGAGGCCACGGCGGCGGGCTTCCGACCCAGGACGACGGCGTCGGCGGCCGACGACCACAAGGCCTACTACCCGGGTGCCCGGCCGGTGCATGTCCGCACGACCGGCGACGAGGTGACCGGCAGGCTGCTCGGCGTGCAGATGGTGGGTGCCATCCCCACGGCAGTCGCCAAGCGGATCGACACGGCCGCCACTGCCATCTTCTGCGGGCTCCGCGTCGACCAGCTCGGCGATCTCGACCTCTCGTACACGCCGCCTCTGGGCAGTCCATGGGACGTGCTCCAGGCTGCCGCCCACAGCTGGGCCACGCCGACGGGCGGTGCTCCCCGCTCCCCGTGATCACTCGAGTCCCCGTGATCACTCGAGGTCGGGACCCGACGCCGCCTGAGGGAAGGCGGCGATCGTGGGTAGCCTGCCCGTCCCGCCGCCGGGCGGTGCGGGCCCCGGATCACCGGCTCCGGTGGCTCGGTCGATGGGCCGACGGACGGCCGGTGGTCGAGAGGCGTCTGCGTCCCGTCACCCCGCGCAGCACGACAGCCTGGCGACGTCGGTACGGAACGACTGAGCCGCCAGCTTGATGCCCTCAGCCATGGTCAGGTACGGCGCCCAGGTGGTGGCCAGCTGGTCGACGGTCATGCCCGCCTCCAGGGCGTAGGTGGCGGCCAGGATGGCGTCCCCGGCGTTGGCGGCGATGATGTGGACGCCGACGATCCGGCCGGTGCCCTGCTCGGCTACGACCTTCACCAGCCCGCGGGTGTCGCGGTTGACGATGGCACGGGGGACGTAGGCAAGAGGGACCACCCGGCAGGTGCACGACAGGCCGGCCTGGCCGGCCTGGGCGTCGGTGAGCCCGACGGCGGCGATGTTCGGGGTGGTGAACGCCACCCGGGGCAGGTGACCGTAGTCGACCGTGCGGGCGGCGGCACCGAAGGCGTTGTCCACCACCATCGTGCCGTGATGGCCGGCGACGGAGACGAACTGGGGGGCGCCGGTCACGTCGCCGGCGGCCCAGATCCTCGGGTGGGTGGTGCGGAGCTGGCGGTCGACCACGATCTCCCCGATCGGGCCGGTCTCCACGCCGACCGCGTCGAGGCCGAGCCCGGCGGTCGCAGGACGGCGCCCGGTGGCCATGAGGATCGCCTCGGCCGGAACCTGCCGACCGTCGGCGAGGTGGGCCACCACCCGGCCGCCGCGCTGCGAGACCCGCCCCAGGCCGGCCGAGGTGCGGACGTCGACGCCTTCATCGCGCAGCACGCCGGTGATCACCTCGGAGATCTCGGGCTCCTCGCCCGGGGCCAGCCGATCGAGCGCCTCGATCACGGTGACCTCCGAGCCCAGGCGGGCGAAGGTCTGGCCCAGTTCGAGCCCGACGTAGTTGCCCCCCACTACCAGCAGCGACGCGGGCAGCGCGCGGAGCTCGAGGGCGGTGGTCGAGGTGAGGTAGCCGCCGTCTTCCAGCCCGGGCACCGAGGGCACCCACGGCGACGCGCCCGTCGCCACCAGGTAGTGCGTCGCCTCGATCCGCTGGCCGGCCACGTCGAGCGCCGGACCGTCGACGAAGCGGGCATCACCACGGAGGATCTCCCAGCCGTAGTCGGCGGCCAGGTCCTCGTATCTCTCCTTCCGGAGCAGGTCGACGATCTCCGCCTTGCCGGCGACCACTGCCGCCATGTCCGTGGGACCGGCCGAGATGCCGATGCCGGGGAACCGATGCTCGGTGCCTATGGCGCGCACCTCTGCCGCCGCCAGGAGGGCCTTCGAGGGGATGCAGCCCACGTTCACGCACGTGCCGCCCACGGTGGCGCGCTCGACCATCACCACCCTGTGCCCGCGCACCGTGGCGGCGATCGCTGCTGCAAATCCGGCTCCGCCCGAACCGATGATCGCCAGGTCGTAGGTCATCGTGCCCATTCTGTTCTGTATATCGGAATGTCCAAATGTTATCGCAGGCGAACCGGAGGTGCGCCAGCGAGCGTCCGCCGCCGTCGGCCGGATCTGGCGTGGGCAAGACGTGGCGTGGGCAAGGCGTGGCGTGGCGTGGGCAAGACGTGGCGTGGACAAGGCGTGGCGTGGGCAAGGCGTGGCGTGGGCAAGGCGTGGCGTGGGCAAGGCGTGGCGTGGGCAAAACTGGCGCGATGGGAGTGCTGCTCCGTCGCGCCGTGCCCGGTGACGAGCTCGCCGTGGCCGAGCTCCATGTCCGTTCGTGGCAGGTCGCCTATCGAGGCCTCCTCCCCGACGAGTTCCTCGACGCTCTCCGGCCCGAGGAGCGAGCGTCGCGTTACACCTTCGCCGGTGATGGTCCGGAGCAACCGGTCACGACGCTGGCGCTCGACCCCACCGCCTCCGAGGCCGTGGCCGGTTTCGTGACCTTCGGACCGTCCCGGGACGCCGACCGTCCGGCCGATGCCGAGATCTACGCCCTCTACGTCGACCCCCGGCGGTTCGGGTCCGGCGTGGGACGAGCCCTGCTGATCGACGCCCGGCGCCGGCTCGTCTCGGACGGCTATGGCTCGGCGTTGCTGTGGGTCCTGGCCGGCAACGAGCGCGCTGCCGCCTTCTACGCGGTCGACGGCTGGGTGCCCGACGGTACCGACCGGGTGGAGGACGTCCACGGCGTCACCGCTCGGGTCACCCGGTTCCGCCGGTCACTCGTCTGATCGTCCGGGATGCCCGGTGTCTCCCGGTTGCCCCGGCTCCACCGGTCCTGCGGGCTCCACCGGCTCCACCGGCTCCACGTGGTCAGGTGGTGCCCCGTCACCGGACGAGGAGGTCCCCGGGGATCCCCCCCGAGGCGCGCCGGACTCCTCCCCCGGGGCACCCCGGGTCCCAGGGGAGCCGGCCCCGTCGTCGTCACCGGAGCCGTGCCGCCAGGTGGTAGGCAGCACACGGTCGAGTGCCTCGGGACGCTCCAGGAAGGGGTCGGCGAACACTTTCGCGATATCCCTGCGCCACGAGGAACGGGCTCGGGCCGCCTCGGCCGTGTCGGGGTGGACGAAGCGGGTGACGGTGGGCCCGTCGGGACCGCGGTGGAAGCGCTGCACCTCGGACTCGACGGCGGCGTCGGCCGCCGTGAAGTGGGCTCGTTGCAGCATGTAGCGGTCCCAAGAGGAGACGATGAAGGTCTCGACGAACCGGCCGTGGCGGGTGACGTCCTCGAAGATCCCCCAACGCGACGCTCCGAGGCGTCGCCGCACGAGGCGGAGCCGGGAGACAGCCTCGAGGAACGGGTCGACGTCGTCCTCGGCCAGCTGGTACTCGATCAGCACCAGCACCGGCCCGTCGTCGGGGTCGACGTGGTCTCCGACGGGGACGGCCGGTCGGACGATGACCTGCTGGCGCTCGCGGTCGACGACTGGAAGCCCGTAGCGGGGGATGAGGGCCAGGCCGGGAAGGAAGAGGCCGGCGTCGATCACCAGCGTGGTCCGCAGCGGGAGGAAGCTGGCGACGATCCCGAAGACGAGGCCGCCGAGGGCAAACGGCATCTGTTGGACCACGTAGTAGATGGCCAGGAGCCTGGTCCTCACCCATTCGGGGGCGGAGTCACGCGTGGCGATGGTGAGGACGGTCGTCACCCAGACCCACGACGCGCCGGTGGCCACGAGGGCGGGGATGGCGACGTAGACCTTCGGGAAGACGGCGAGGGTGACGACGGCACCGGCATCGAGGATGGTGGCCAGTGCCACGAGGACGTCCAGATGGAGCATCCCGTGAAGACGGGGGAGCAGCAGCGAGGCGAGGAGCGCCCCCAGGCCCCCCAGCGCGAGGTAGAAGCCGTAGACGGTCGGCGTGGCGTGGAGGAAGCGCGTGGCGAGCAGGGGGAGGAGGGAGCCCAGTCCCACCGCAGGCGTGACGTACAGCGCGGTCCGAGCGGCGATCGATCGGAGCTCGGGGGTGTAGTAGAAGAACTGCCATCCGGCCGAGATCGCGCCCAAGGTCTTCTCGGTGGCTCCGCTGCCCGGCGTCGAAAGGTGGAGGTCGCTCCGGTCCCGCCAGATGGCGAGGAAGGCGAGGAGGGGGACCAGGAGGACGCTGCACATGGTGAAGAGCCCGGTGCTGCCGCTGGCGCGCAGGACGGCGCCGCCGACCACCGGGCCGACCACCTGGCCGATGTTCCACTGGAAGCTGTCCAGGCTGAGGGCCACCGGGACGAGGCGGGCGGGGACCAGGCTGCTCACCGTGGTCCACCAGGACGGTGATGACGTGCCCATGGCGAAACCGACGCCGGCCAGCCCGATGAGGAGCGTCGTCGGGGTGAGTGCTCCCGTGGCCGAGACGATCGCCAGGAACGCCGCCGAGAGGAGGAGGATGGCTTTGGCCAGGAGGATCACCATCCGGCGGTCACGGGCCTCGGCGGCGGCGCCCGACACCGAGGCGGATGCCAGTCCGGTGAGCGAGGTGATGACCGCCACCAGGGTGATGAGGAGGGGTGCTCTGGTCAGGGTCTCCATGACAAAGCCGCTCAGCAGGGTCAGGATCCAGATCGATGTGTTGGAGAACACGGCAGTGCCTTCGAGCCACCGGAAGGCTTTGTTGCCCAGTGCCTCGCCGAAGTTGTCCATGCTCATGAGCATGGCATCACGGACGCCGATCGGTGGGGGCTCGGGCGGGGCGGGAGCTGGTCGGGACGGGGCTCGGGCGGGGCGGGAGCTGGTCGGGACGGGGCTCGGGCGGGGCGGGAGCTGGTCGGCGGCCACTGGTTGCCGGGGCAGCCCGTGGTCCGGCGTGGTCCGGCGTGGTACACCGGTATGGGCATCACGCCGAGCGCCTTCCAGGGAGAAAGCATGCAGACGAGCACGGAGCGGATCCTCACCACGCACACGGGGAGCCTTCCCCGGCCGGCGTGGCTCACCCCGGAGGCATCGGGAGCGGACGTGGCGCGGGCCGTGGCCGAGATCGTCGACCGGCAACGCACGGCCGGCATCGACGTGGTGAACGACGGGGAAGTGGGCAAGCCGAGCTACGCCACTTACGTCCTGGACCGGCTGAGCGGGTTCGGGGACGTGAGCGATACCCCGTTCCTCGGGAAGGGGAGAGCCGACCTGGCCGACTTCCCCACCTACCGAGATCGGCTGTCCCGGGACACCGCCGGGACCATCGGGACCCAGCCGGTCTGCGTGGACGATGTCCGCTATGTGGGCCGGGCTGCCCTGGATGCCGAGCTCGACCGCCTCGGGCGGGCGACGAAGGGTGCTGGAGCCGCAGAGATCTTCTGTACCGCCGCATCCCCCGGGGTGATCGCCCGGTTCATGCCCAACCGGTACTACGCCGACGAGAGCGCGTACCTCCAGGCGCTCAGCGACGCCATGAAGGAGGAGTACGACGCCATCGCGACAGCGGGGTTCGTGCTCCAGCTCGACTGCCCGGACCTGACCGCCGGCTGGGATGCCCGGACCGGCGACCTTGCCGCCCATCGGCGCATGGTGGCGGAGCGCCTGGAGGCGCTGGACGCGGCGACACGTGACGTCCCGCCCGATCGGCTCCGGATGCACCTGTGCTGGGGGAACTACGAGGGCCCACATCACCACGACCTCCCGCTCGCCGAAATCATCGACCTGGTCCTGGGCGCCCGGCCGACAGGCATCTCCTTCGAAGGCGCCAACCCTCGTCACGAGCACGAGTGGACGGTGTTCGAGGACCGGCACCTCCCTGACGGCACCCTGATCATCCCGGGCGTGCTCGACTCCACCACCAACTACATCGAGCATCCGGAGCTGGTGGCACAGCGGATCTGTCGCTACACCGACGTGGTGGGCCGAGAGCGCGTCATCGCCGGCACCGACTGCGGGTTCGCCACCTTCGCCGGCATGGCGACCGTCGATCCCGACATCGTCTGGGCCAAGCTGGCGGCGATGAGGGACGGAGCGGTCCTGGCTTCCAGACGGCTCTGGGGCTGAAGCAGGCGGGCTCGGGCCGCCGGCCGAGGAGATCGAACCAGGTGGGATCGCCAGACGGTGCAACATGGCGAGCCGACGGTGCAACATGGCGAGCCGACGGTGCAAGAGGGCGAGCGGACGGTGCAATAGGGCCAGCGGAGCGAAGCCCGGACGGCGGAGGGAGTGGGATTCGAACCCACGGAGACTCGCGTCTCGCGGCTTTTCAAGAGCCGTGCATTCGTCCGCTCTGCCATCCCTCCGAGTGCACGGACAGGGTACCGGCTCGTCCTGACCGGAGGCGTCCACTCACCGGGTCGTCGAGGCGCTGCGTGGTGCGGAGTGGTGCGGAGTGGCCGAAGGCCCGTGCCTCTCGTGCCCCTTGCACCCGCCGCTTGTACCCGTGGCGCTCCGACTCAGGCGCTCCGACGCGACCACGGTCACTCGGGCGGTCGCTCAGGAGCGCTCAGGCTCGCTCGGCACGCCTGGCGGCGAGGGACGGCTGACCTGTGACAACAGGCTGTCCAGCCAGCGGTCCGCCTCGAGGCGGGCGGAGGTGAATTCCCGGCGGCGAGCCGGCCCTGTCGCACCGGCGGCCGGGTAGGAACCGAGCAGCTTCACCTCCGGCAGGAGCACGTGGAGTTCCCTCAGGCAGTCGGCGACAACCGCGTCGGCCACGTGCCCTTCGAGATCGATGATGAAGCAGTACTCGCCGAGCACTCGTTTGGTCGGACGTGACTCGAGTTTCGTCAGGTTGATGTTCCGGGCTGAGAACTGACCCAGGATCCCGTGCAGGCTGCCCGGGTGATCGGAGGACTGGAAACAGGCAATGCTGGTCCGATCGTGGCCGGTGGGTGCCGGGATCCCCGATCGGGCGACGGCGACGAAGCGAGTCTGGTTGTCTGGGTGGTCCTCGACGTCCGCTGCCAGTATCTCGAGGCCGTAGAGATCGGCGCATAGCCGCGGGGCGATGGCGGCGACTGCAACGCGGTCCCCTCCGAGGCCATCGCGGCTGCCTTCTCCGACCAGGCGGGCAGCCTCCGCCGTCGAGGTCGTGGCCACGATCTCCGCCTCCGGGAGGCGGCTGGCGAGGAACTTCCGGCACTGCGCGATCGCCACCGGGATGGACGCGACCCGCCCGAGCCGGTCGATGTCTGTCCCCCGGGGCGCCATCAGGTGGAGGTGGATGTCGAGCACCACCTCTCTCTGGATCAGGAGGTCTGTATCGAACACCAGGGCGTCGATGGTGTCCCGGACCGTCCCGTCGATGGCGTTCTCGATGGGCACGAACCCGAGGTCTTCCTGTCCGCGTTGGACGGCGTCGAGGACGTCGGTCATCGTCGCGTAGGGCGTCAGCTTCGCCGTGGCGTAGTCACGCTGCGTGAAGAGCGCCTCTTCGGTGAACGTCCCGGCAGGCCCGAGGAAGCCGACGTGCCGGGGTGCGTCGTGGGCCATACCCGGGCAGGATAGTGACTGCCATGGACGAACCCGCGCTGCGACTGCTCATTGAGGATATCCGTACGGGATCCTGTGGTCCCGACGAAGCTGTCCGCCGGCTCCGCCGGCTTCCCTTCGCCGACCTCGGGTTCGCCAGGATCGACCACCACCGGACCCTGAGACAGGGGCTTCCCGAAGCGGTCTACGGACAGGGGAAGACGCCCGAGCAGTGCTCCTTGATCGTCGGAGAGCTCTTGGGCGAGCGCCTGACTGAGCACGCTGAGCACGCTGAGCACGCTGAGCACGCTGAGCCTCGCCAGGCGGGCGCACGTCGACGCCTACCCGAGGCGGTCGGACCCGGTGTCGCGGTCACACCATCCGGGGGACCGCCCGTGCTGCTCACCCGGGCTGATCCGCTGCAGGTGCAGCGAGTCCTCGCTGATCATCCGGGTGGCGCCGTCACGCCGACAGGGCCGGCGACTGGATCGGATCGCAGCCGGGGCGAGCTGGCCACGGTGGTCTGGTACCCCGCGGCTCGCCGGGACGGTGCGGTCCTCATTATCACGGCAGGAACGTCGGACCTGCCGGTGGCGAGAGAGTGTGCGGTGACCCTTGACGCCTTGGGGTTCAGGACAGAGACTCTCGTCGACTGCGGCGTCGCCGGGGTCCATCGCCTGCTGGGTCACGTCGACGAGCTGGCGGACGCGGACGCTGTCGTGGTGGTGGCAGGCATGGAAGGTGCGCTGGCCAGTCTCGTCGGCGGGATCACGCCGGCCCCGGTCGTCGCCGTCCCGACCAGCACGGGCTACGGCGCCGGCCTCGAGGGCGTCACGGCGCTCTTGGCCATGCACGCGTCGTGTGCAGCTGGGATCACCGTGGTCGGCATCGACAACGGGTTCGGCGCGGCGTGTGCCGTGGCGAGGATAGCGGCGTGACGCGGGAAATCGTGCTGGCAGGCGCACCGAGCCAGCCGGGCGCACTGAGCCAGCCGGGCGCACTGAGCCAACCGGGCGCACTGAGCCAACCCGAACCGGTAGCGACAGCCCGAGCCGTGGCACTCGCCCACCGGCCAGGTGGTCGGCGCGTAGCGTGGTTCCACTGCTTCGCCGGGATCGCCGGCGATATGGCACTCGGGAGCCTGATCGACGCCGGGGCTGAGCTGGACGAGGTCCGCTCGTTGCTCGAGCGCCTTCCGCTGTCGGGCTGGTCCCTCGAGACGACGCCGGTGTCGAGGGGCGGGATCGCTGCCCACCGGGCCATCGTGTCGGTGACGGACTCGGTCGTCGTTCGGACCTACGCCCACATCGTGGGCTTGATCGAGGAAGCGCGGCTCCCGGCGCGGGTTGCGGAGCGCTCGCTCGCCACCTTCGCCGCCCTCGCCACCGTCGAGTCTCGGCTCCACCGGCGTCCGGTCGACCAGGTGCACTTCCACGAGGTGGGCGGGCACGACACCATCATCGATATCGTGGGTGTCGCCGCCGCGCTGGAGGTGCTCGGGGTCGACGATGTCGAGACGAGCCCGGTCGCCACCGGCCTCGGTGTCGTGCGCGCTGCCCACGGGCTCCTTCCGAACCCGGCCCCCGCGGTCGTGGGGTTGCTCGAGGGCATCCCGACATGGGGTCGTGACCTCGCGGTGGAGCTCACGACGCCCACCGGCGCCGCGCTTGTCGCCGCACTGGCGGTGGGGACGGGACCCCTCCCGGCGATGGTGATCGAGGCCAGTGGGTTCGGGGCGGGCTCTCGTGAGCTCACTGAGCTCCCCAACTGCACACAGGTCGTCATCGGCTCTCGCGTGCCTGACCGAGAGCACGGGGCATCTGGAGCTCCATCCCGTCTCACGGGTCGCCAGACGATGCCGGGGGTGCGAACGGGAGCGGGCACGGCGGCGCGCGCCGGCGACGTGGTGGGGGACGTGGGACGCGGCCAACCAGTGTTCTTCCTGGAAGCGAACGTGGATGACGTCACCGGTGAGCAGCTCGCCCACACCGTCCAACAGCTGTTGGATGCCGGAGCCCACGACGCCTGGCTGACGCCGGTGGTGATGAAAAAAGGCCGACCGGGTACCACGGTCCACGTCCTGTGTGATCCGGTCGACGCACCGTCGTTGCGGTCCCTGCTCCGCTCGGAGACCGGAACGCTCGGCGTGCGCGGTGGGGAGATCGAGCGGTGGCCGGTCGCCCGACATACCGACACGGTCGAGGTCCGAGGCTGCTTGGTGAGGGTGAAGGTCAGCGCCGACCGGGGCAAGGCTGAGTACGAGGACGTGGCCCGGGTCGCTCGGCAGTTGGGGCTCCCGCTGCGGGAGGTTGCGCACCTGGCCGAGCAGGCATGGGAGGCGGGGCGGGACATGCCGACTGGCGGCCCCGAAGCGCTCGTCGGTCCCGGCGAGTGAGCTGGCGTCGGAGCGATGACCGCCGACAAGTAGGAGCTCGCGGCGGCAACGAAGTCGGCCCCGGTCACTTTCTCGATGGAGCCGAAGCCCGTGGCCGGCCGGCCGGGTCGCGATCGCGCCCGGCCCCATCGCCTGCGCATGAGCACCGCACCGCGGGAGATGCATCCCGCGGCCGGGAACGTGGCAGCCGCTGGCGCCGCACCACGCCGTCAGCGCCGCACCACGCCGTCAGCCCGGTTGCCGCCGGCCACTACCGGTCGGATGAGTCACTTCGCGGGCGAGAGCGGCGGCTGGCTTCGGGCGCAGTGGACCCCCTCGACGGGCACCCGACAGTCGTCATCCGGAGCAGTCGTCCCTATCCGTCGTCTGGTCTCCGGCCCTGTCCGGGACCCAAGACCGGCCCCGGAGCGGTTGGATCGGGAGGCGACCACCACCAGGTACCGCCATCGCGTGAGAGCCGGTAGCCCTGGTGCGTCTTCAGGTAGTGATGCCAGTGGCAGAGCATGGCCAAGTTGTCGAGTGACGTCGGTCCGCCCGAGGCGAACGGCACGACGTGATCGATCTCCAGCCTGTCCCGGGCATCGCAACCGGGAACCACGCAGGTCTGGTCTCGCTCGACCAATGCCGCCCGGACGGGAGCGGGGATCGACCGTCCGGCGTTGACCACCGCCCGCACGTTCACCCCGTCGGTCACCAGCACGTGGAGGATCGCGTCCTCGGCCAGCCGGCGTGCCGTGGCGACCGGGATCGGACCGACCCCGGGGATCTCGCATACCTCGCCGGCCTCCAGGTGACCCCGCACCAGCGCCTCGTGGTCGACCCGTACATGGACGACCGCCTGAGGGCCCGCGCCTGGCCGCGGCCCGTCACCGCCCGTCGTGGTCCCGCGATCGTCCGATGGGACATCGCTTCCGCGTGGCATGGTTCCTCGGTTCACTCGACGGCCTGGCTCGCCGGTCATCGTCACCCCGGCACGCGTTCCCGAGGGCATCACGTCGGCCCCGCAGTGCCCGACGATGGCCGCCAGGGCGTCGGCGGCGTGGGCAGCGGCCGGCTCCAGACGGCCGGACTTGCGAGCCTGCTCGGCGAAACGGGCGGACACCCGCTTTACTGCCGCAAGGATGCGGGCCCCTTCGTCGGGCGTGAGCCTGGCGTCCAGGCGTACGGCACCCTCGGTGTCGGTCCAATGGCGGAGATAGCGGGATCGACGGATCGACTCGTAGGTGGCGTTCTGGTCTTCGGCGGTGGCGCGGACCCGGCGGCATCGAAGTCGAAGCACGTTGAGGGAGCCTTCACCGGCCGCCTCGACCAGCTCTCGCTCTGCCGCGGGCCGGAGGATGGCCGCTCCCGTGATCTCCCGGGCCTGCACCTCGGACAGCTTGCCCGCCCTGACCGCCTCCTCGGTGGCGGGAAGTGCCTCCAGCCGACGGGCGGTCTCCAACGCATCGATCGCCGTCCCGAGGCCGGTTCCCGTGGCCTCGGCGAGGTGGGCCGCCGCTGACCGATGACCGGATCGGCGCCACGCGTTGGAGGACTCGACCCGGCGTGCCATGAGGAGCTTCCCGGCGGCGGCCAGGCGCTCGATCTCCACGAAGCAACCGAGGAGACGTGACGCGTCGGCTCCCTCGATGCATCCAGGCTCCAAGGCGCCGACAATTCCCCGGAGGTCGTCGGCGACACGCTGGAGAGAATCGAACGTCATGAAGTTCATCATCACAGGAGGATGTATCAGGGCAAGACAAGGAACATCAAGACATAACGTTAACTGACACCACAGAGAGGCCGACCGTAGGGACCGGGCGCGACCGCGGGCAGCGGAGATCAGTGGTGGGCGCCGCGCCTCGGCCTACTCGGCCTACTCGGCTGGCTCGGCTGCTGCGCCTCGGCCTACTCGGCTGCCTCGGCCAGTGCCTCCGAGAGCGTCGGATGGACGAGCATCGACTCCACGATGTCGGACACTCGGAGCCCGGCGGTGACCGCCACCGCCAGGACGGCGATGAGCTCGGCGGCGTTGTGTCCCACGATGGAGCCTCCGAGCACGACTCCGGTGGCGGGGTCGGAGATGATCTTCACGAACCCCCGGGGGTCGTTGTCGATCAGGCCGCGCGGGCTGGCGGCGAACGGCACCTTGGTCACCCGGATCTTCCGGCCTTCGGCGAAGGCGTCCGCCTCGGCCATCCCGACGTCGGCGATCTCGGGCTCGGTGAAGATGGCCGAGGCCGCCTTGTCGTAGTTCAGGTGCCGGTGGGCGACGGAGTGACCGCCTACGACGTGCTCGGCGATCTTCCGACCCTGCATCGACGCCACCGAGGAGAGTGGGAGCTTGCCCGAGAGGTCACCGGCGGCGTAGATGTGGGGCACCACCGTCTGGCAGTGATGGTTGATGGGGATGTGCCCGGCCGCGTCGACGTCGATCCCCACCGTCTCAAGGCCTAGCCCCTCCGAATTGGGCACCGAGCCGATGGCCAGGAGGGCATGGGAACCACGGATGGAGCGCCCGTCGTCGCAGTGCACGATCACACCAGCACCCGCACCCGTACCATCGCTAGCACCAGCACCATCGCCAGCACCATCGCCAGCACCAGCACCCGCACCATCGCTAGCACCAGCACCATCGCTAGCACCCGCACCCACGCGCTCGATCCCCACCGCACGGGCGCCCTTCACCAACCGGACGCCTCGCCGGAGGAAGTCGGCCTCCAGCACCGCTGCCACCTCCGGGTCCTTCGAGGGGAGCACCTGCTCCCGGCTCACCACCAGGGTCACCTGGCACCCGAGAGACGAGAACATGTGGACGAACTCGACGCCCGTCACCCCCGATCCGACGATGACCAGGTGCTCGGGCAGGACCGGCGGCGGGTAGGCGTCGCGGGTGGTGAGGATCCGATCGCCGTCCAGCTCCACCCAGTCGGGGAGGCGGGGCCGGCTGCCGGTGCTGAGCAGGACGGCATCGGCGTGGATGCGCCGTTCGCCCTCGCCGGTCACGGCCACCACCTCGTGGGGCCCGTCCAGGCGCGCGGTGCCCCGGACCAGCTCGACGTTCTGGCTGGTGAGGATCTGGGTGTTCGTCTCCTCCAGACGTCGCGTGATCGAGGAGATGCGCTGGCGCAGGGCGTCGAGATCGAGCGTGCCGTCCAGGCATTGCAGCCCCATGCCTCCCATGCGCTGCAGGTAGGAGCGTGCCCCGCCGGTGGCGATCATCGCTTTCGAGGGAATGCAGTCCCAGAGGTTGGCCGCCCCCCCGACGATGTCCCGCTCGATCATGGTGACGTCGATCCCGAGACGGGCAGCCGTTGTCGCTGTCTGGTTCCCGGCGGGGCCTCCTCCGATGATCACCAGTCGCATCCCGGCCTCCTTCGGTGCGGGACGGTCGGCGACGATCGGTCCGGCGCGAGCCCACCCTCCGGCGCGAGCCCACCCTCCGAGGTGAGCCCACCCTCCGAGGTGAGGTCGCCGGTAAGGCGTCTCCCCGTCCGGTGGCCGCTGGTCCGGCTGTTCCGAGGTTCCACGGGGATCACCCTCCGGCGATGCCGATCTTGCCCTGGAGGAAGATGAGGAAGGGTGAGCGGTAGTAGATCCGGACGGTCTGACCCCGGGCCACGTCGACAGTCAGCCCGTTCTCTCCCATGCGGGGAGCACCGATGTAGCGGAACGAGACCCTCACCTCGTGCTGTCCTGGCTCGACGGGGAAGACGTGGCGGCCCCAGGGCACCACGTGGTCGACCTCGTCGATGGTGACGGTGGTCTTGAAGAAGAGCAGGAGCCACGCCATGGGGAAGATCCTGGCCCGGACCTCGATCGCCGTCTGGGCGACATGCTCTCCTGACCCGCCCGATCCCCCCGACCCGGTGTCGTGGCGCGCTGGCGGCGTCATCGACCCCGTCCTGTGTGCCGGTCGCTCGCTGGTGCCATCCCCCGAGTCTGGCAGATGTCGGGACGACGTCACGGCGCCTCGGGGCAGCGCCGGTCCGGGCCGGGAGTCAACTGGGTTGGCCCGCCCCGTTCTCCGCTGCGTCCCCGGCCCCGGAACCGTCAGCACCCCCGGAACCGTCAGCACCCCCGGACCACCGGTAGACATTGGTGTGCCGTTCCTCGAAGCCGAGGCGCTGGTACAGCCGGTTTGCCGCCACCCGGGCGGGTCTCGAGGTGAGGTCGACCGACCTGGCTCCGGCGGCACCGGCCCGGTCGACCGCCGCCTTCACCAGGGCCTCGCCTGCCCCGTGCCCGCGGGCCAGCTCGTCCACGACGACGTCCTCGATCCACGCCCGCACGCCAGTGGGTAGCCGGAAGACCGCCAGCGTCAGCATGCCGAGCAGCCGGCCGTCGCCGTCCTCGGCCACCAGGAGCATCGTCGCCGGTGAGCCGACGATCTCGGCCACGTCGGTGGCCCGGGGTGGCGGAGACGACGACGAGAGCTGGGGGACGAGCCGGCCGACCGCTTCGACCAGCTCGGGGGTGACCGCCGCCGGACCGCTCACCTCCCTGACCGTACATCCAGCTCCGGCTGGGACCGTCTCGCCGGCTGGAGCCCCCGGCACCCCCTGCGGCTGAGCTGTCGGCCGCGCCACGCCCCCTCCCGACTCGGGGCCACCGTCGCGTTCGGGGGCGTCAGGGGCTCCGGTCACGACTGCCGAGTGTAGCGACCGCCGTCTCCCGGCGGGTGCCGGCCGGAATCAGGTCCGGTCGGGGTCGCCTCGCCACATGGGCCGGCGCACCGGATCGTAGAGCACGTCGACGTGCTCACCGCGGAGGGCGGCGAACACCTGGGCGCTCCACCGCTCGGCACCGACCAGCGGCGTGGGGAGGTTGCCGAGCGGGAACCATCCGACGTCCGCGCACTCGAGCGGGTGGGCCCGGAGGGTCCCCCCCACCGAGCGGCACTGGAACACGAGGCAGTAGAGCGGGATCCGGCTGAAGCCGACGCGCAGGCCGTCGAGGACGGCGATGAGGCGCACCACCTCGACGTCGATGCCCGTCTCCTCCTGGACCTCTTTCACCACGACCTCTGCCGCCGAGTAGCCGACGTCGGCCCAGCCGGTCGGGTAGAGCCACACCCCGGAGTCGGCCCGTTTCACGAGGAGCATCTCCCCCCGGTCGTTGCCGACGGCGGCGCCCACTGCCACCTTGGGGGTCACGTAGCCGGGGACGCCCTTGCCCACCGAGCCCAGCCACTCCTGCAGGATTCCGTCCGCGTCCTCGGTCCCCTCGATGCCCTCCTCGGCGGCGAACTTGATGTCGGCGGCCACGCGGAGGATCTCCTCGAAGCGCTCCTGCTCGTAGAGCGATTCGGTGAACCCGAGGCCCGTCCGGGCGATGGCGGCCAGCGTCTCGCTCCACCGCACGAGCTGCTTGGCGGAGGGCGCGGGTTCCACGCCATCGACGCTACCCCACGACTGCTGGCGATCCCGCCGCGCGGCCTTCGCCCGGTGTCGTCGTGGCCCTGTGACACCGAACCGCGGCCGCCATGGGCCACAATGTGGCGTGCCTGTCTACGAGGACTGCCGCCACTACATCATGCAGACCACCGCCCGCGAGGAGAAGCTGGAGCGGTGCCGGATGGGGGCGAACCAGCAGATCCCCTTCGCCTGCCCCGAGGGGTGCGTGTTCCACGAGCCGCGCCGGGTGTCCGGCGCCGGGTGGACCGTCCGGTCCACCGACGACTGAGGGCGACCAGCGGAGCTGCCCGGGCAGGACACGGCGCCGGGCCGGGCCCGGCGGGGTGGCGGAGTGGCGGAGATCAGCTCTCGACGACGTCGCCGAGCAGGTCGACCTGGACGCCTTCGGCCTGGAGCCAGTGGACGGCACGGTCCACGCCGGCGCCGTCGCCGTCCAGCTCGCAGACGATCCACCCGCTGTGCTCGCCGACGTCGGCTCGCCGGATGTTGGGTACCACGCCGAGCTCGGTGACCATGCGGGCGATGATGGGCTCGCGCACGAGCGCCTCGGGGAAGGTGAGCTTCACGCGGACCCGGATCACGCCCGACCCCCTGCCGAGGATGGCAGTCCCGTGAGTCCCGTGCCGTCGCGCATCTCCGGTCCCAGCACGGCGTTCAGGTTACCCGAGCGCAGCCCGTCGAGGTCGAGGGTGACGTACCGATAGCCGGCCCCATGGACGGCAGCGCACACCTCCGAGCGACGCTCCACGACGGTGGCCAACTCGTCGTCGGGCACCTCGATCCGGGCTGTGTCGCCGTAGTGGCGGACCCGCAGCGAACGGAAGCCCAGCAGGCGCAGGCCTGACTCGGCTTCGGTCACGGTCCGCAGCGTGCCGATGGTGACGGGGGTGCCGTAGGGCACCCGGGAGGCGAGGCAGGCGGCCGCCGGCTTGTCCCAGGTGCGCAGGCCCAACCGTCGTGACCACTCCCGCACGTCGGCCTTGGTGAGCTCGCAGTCGACCAGAGGGAAGCGGGCACCGCGCTCGGCCGCGGCACGCTGGCCGGGTCGGTAGTCGCCGAGATCGTCGAGGTTGACGCCGAGCACCACGGTGGCCGACTCCCGGGAGGCGAGGGGGCCCACCGCGTCGAGCAGGGCCGTCTTGCAGTGGTAGCAGCGGGACCCGTCGTTGGCCAGGTAGGCGGGGTCGGCCAGCTCACCGGTCGCCACCTCGACGTGCCGGAGCCCCCATTCGGCCGCCAGCGCCCGGCAGTCGGCCAGCTCCTCGGGCGCCAGGGACGGCGAGACGGCGGTGACGCACAGGACGGCGGCCGGACCGAGCGTGTCGGTGGCGACCCAGGCCAGGAAGGCCGAGTCGGCCCCACCGCTGAAGGCCACCACCACTCGCCCGAGCTCCCGTAGCCGGGCCCGGAGGCGGTCCACGTGGTCAGGCACTCCCGAGCACCCCGTCGAGCACGGCCTCGACCGGGGCCACGATCCCGGTGACGAACGGTCCGAACTCGGCGAACCGAGCCGAGCCCTCGTCGAACCGCATCTGGTACACGCATTCCTTCAGGTCGTCAGGGTGCACGCCGAACAAGGTGACTCCCCATTCCCAGTCGTCGATGCCGGTCGAACCGGTGATGAGCTGGAGGATGCGGCCGGCGAAGGTGCGCCCGATGGCCCCGTGGGCGTACATCATCTCCTTGCGCTTCTCGTAGGGGAGGGTGAACCAGTTCGAGTCCGCGGCATCGCTGCGCCGTTTGGACATGGGGTAGAAGCAGAACGCCGTCTTCCCCTCCGGCGGGAGCCGGGGGTAGAGCCTGGCCTGCTTCATCTCGTCGGGGATGCCCGCCGCGTACTCGGAGATCTCGGTCAGGGACACGTAGGACGTGGTGACCACCAGCCCGGCTGCCTGGATGTCCGACTGGAACGACCGCAGGCGCCAGAGATCCGGGCCCAGGGCGACGAAGCCGAGATCGGCCTTGTGCCCGAGCACCGCCACGGACACCACCTGGACGTCGTCCTGCTCTGCCGCCTTGACCGCATGGGTGACGGCGTCCCGGTCCACCGCGCCCGCCCGGCCCCCGGGCGGCGGCACATGGCAGAAGAGATGGAGCACGCCCCATCCGACCGAGGGGGAGAGTGGTTCGCTCACGGGGCAGAGTCTAGGGAACGCACGAGGGGCGCCCATCCGGGCGCCCCTCGTGGACGGCGTGTCGCTGGTCGGTGCCCTGCCGGGCTACCGGGTGTCGGGCCACTCGATCCGGCGGGATCCAGGACCGGGATGATCAGAAGTCGTCCATCCCTCCGCCCGGCATGGCCGGCGCCGACTCCTCGGGCTTGTCCACGATCACCGCCTCGGTGGTGAGGAACAGGGCGGCGATGGAGGCGGCGTTCTGCAGGGCGGACCGGGTCACCTTGGCGGCGTCGATGACGCCGGCGTCGAAGAGATCGACGTACTCGCCGGTGGCGGCATTCAGGCCCTCGGACGGCTTCGACAGGTTGCGCACCTTGTCGACGATGACGCCACCCTCCAGACCCGCGTTGACGGCGATCTGCTTCAGGGGAGCCTCGACCGCCCGGGCAACGATCCGCGCCCCGGTCGACTCGTCACCCTCGAGCTTCCCGGCCACGTCCAGGATGGCGCTCTGCGCACGGAGCAGGGCGACACCGCCGCCGGGAACGACGCCCTCCTCGATGGCCGCCTTCGTGGTGGAGACCGCGTCCTCGATGCGGTGCTTCTTCTCCTTCAGCTCCACCTCGGTGGCTGCTCCGACCTTGATCACGGCGACCCCGCCGGAGAGCTTCGCTAGGCGCTCCTGGAGCTTCTCCCGGTCGTAGTCGGAGTCGGTGTTCTCGATCTCGGCCTTGATCTGGTTGACCCGGCCCCTGATCTCCTCGTCGGAGCCCGCACCCTCGACGATCGTGGTCTCATCCTTGGTGACGACGACCTTCCGGGCCTTGCCGAGCAGGTCGAGGCCGACGTTCTCCAGCTTCAGGCCCACCTCCTCGGTCACCACCTGGCCACCGGTCAGGATGGCGATGTCCTGGAGCATCGCCTTGCGGCGCTCGCCGAAGCCGGGGGCCTTCACCGAGACGCTCTTGAAGGTGCCGCGGATCTTGTTCACGACCAGCGTGGCGAGGGCCTCGCCCTCGACGTCCTCGGCCACGATGCACAGCGGCTTGCCGCTCTGCATGACCTTCTCCAGTACCGGCAGGAGGTCGCGCACGGCGGTGATCTTCGAGCCCACGAGCAGGATGTAGGCGTCCTCGAGCACGGCCTCCATGCGCTCCGGGTCCGTCACGAAGTACGGGGAGATGTAGCCTTTGTCGAAGCGCATGCCTTCGACCAGGTCCATGTCCATGCCGAACGTCTGGGACTCCTCGACGGTGATGACCCCGTCCTTGCCGACCTTGTCGATGGCCTCGGAGATCATCTCCCCGATCTCCGGGTCGGCAGCCGAGATGGAGGCGACCTGGGAGATCTGACCCTTCGACTCGGTCTCCCGGGCGATACCCTTCAGCGACGCCACCGCGGCCTCGACCCCGGCCTCGATGCCCTTCTTCAGTGCCATCGGGTTGGCCCCGGCCGCCACGTTGCGCAGCCCTTCGTGGACCATGGCCCAGGCGAGGACGGTGGCCGTGGTGGTGCCGTCACCGGCGACGTCGTCGGTCTTCTTCGCCACCTCCTTCACCAGCTCGGCCCCGATCTTCTCGAACGGGTCCTCGAGCTCGATGTCCTTGGCGATGGACACGCCGTCGTTGGTGATGGTGGGCGCGCCCCACTTCTTGTCGAGCACCACGTTCCGGCCCTTCGGGCCGAGCGTGACGCGTACGGCGTCGGCGAGCTTGTTCATGCCGCTCTCGAGAGACCGGCGGGCCTCTTCGTCGAACGTGATCAACTTGGCCATCTGGTGTTCCTCCGTGTCGTTAGCACTCTACGATGTCGAGTGCCAACAGCAAACCACGGTTCGCGCCGCTCTGCAACCGCACCCCTTACGGCCCAGGTGGGAGGCCGGGCCGGCACCGAGGCTCAGGCTCCGCCCGCGCGGTGGTGGGCACCGCCGGCAGCGATGGCCGGGGGCCGGCCGGCCGGCGAACGGCTCAGCCGCCGGCCACGGCGGGGACGATGGACACCGTCTGTCCCGGTGCGACCGGTGTGGCCAGACCGCCCAGGAACCGGACGTCCTCGTCGGCCAGGAAGACGTTGACGAAGCGCCGGAGCTCGCCTTTGTCGTCGAAGACCCGCTCGGCGAAACCGGGGTGCTCGGTGTCCAGGGCTTTCAGCACCGATCCCACGGTGTCGCCCTCGACGACCACCTCGCCGGCACCGCCGGTCAGGGTGCGCAGCTGGGCGGGGACGCGAACGGTCACGGTCATCGGGGGCTCCTTCGTGTCGGGTGCTGCAGGCGTGTCGGGTGCGGTGGGCGTGTCGGGTGCTGCAGGCGTGTCGGGTGCTGCAGGCGTGTCGGGTGCTGCAGGCGTGTCGGGTACGGTGGGCGTCGGTTCGGCGCGCTGCACGTCCTCATGACGGCGGGCCCGCCACTGTCTCGTCGAGGATCCCGGCAGCGTTGAACGCCTCGAGGGTCGGGGCGATCGTGACGGTGGGTGCGACCGTGCCGGCCAGCGCCTCGGCGGTCTTCAGGCCGTGCCCGGTGACGAGGGCCACCACTCGCTCGTCGGGGCGGATGGCCCCGGACGCCGCCAGCTTGGCGAGGGTGGCGATGGTCACGCCCCCGGCCGTCTCGGCGAAGATCCCCTCGGTCCTGGCCAGGAGCCCGATGCCGGCCCGGATCTCGTCGTCCGTGACCGCGGCACACGATCCGCCGGAGGACCGGATCACGTCCAGGGCATACCACCCGTCTGCCGGGTTCCCGATGGCCAGCGACTTGGCGATGGTGTCCGGCTTCACCGGCCGGATGACGTCCGCTCCTTCGGCGAAGGCCGTCGCAACAGGGGCACACCCGGTGGCCTGGGCGCCGGAGATCCGGACCGTATGGGTGTCGTGGAGCAGGCCGACCCTGCGCAGCTCGCCGAACCCTTTCGCCACCTTCGTGAGCTGGCTCCCCGAGCCGATCGGCACCACCACGTGGTCCGGAGCACGCCAGCCGAGCTGCTCGGCCACCTCGAAGGCCAGGGTCTTCGACCCCTCGGCGTAGTAGGTGCGGATGTTCACGTTGGCGAACGCCCAGCCCGGTCGCTCGCTCGTCAGTTCGGCGCACAGCCTGTTGACATCGTCGTAGGTCCCGTCGACGGCCACGACCCGGCCGCCATAGACGGCGGTCATCACGATCTTCGCCGACTCGAGGTTGCTCGGGATGAGGACCACGGACTCCATCCCGGCCCGGGCGGCGTGGGCCGCCACCGAGTTGGCCAGGTTGCCGGTGGACGCGCACGCCGCCACCTTGAACCCGAGCTGGCGAGCCTTGGTCAGCGCCACCGACACGACGCGGTCCTTGAACGACCCCGTCGGGTTGGCGGTGTCGTCCTTGATCCAGAGCTCCCCGAGGCCCAGCTCGGCGGCCAGGCGGTCGGCCCGGACCAGTGGGGTGAACCCGGCGCCGAGGTCGACGGGCGCGGCGTCGGCCACGGGGAGCAGGTCGGCGTACCGCCAGATCGAGCGGGGACCCGCCTCGATGCGCTCCCTGGTGATCACGGCGGCGACGGCGTCGTAGTCGTAGGCGACTTCGAGGGGCCCGAAGCAGAAGTCGCACACGTGCAGGGCCTCGGCGGGATAGGCGCGACCGCACTCACGGCAGCGCAGACCATCGACGAACGTCATGAGTCCTCCTCATCGCTCGGGCATTGGCACCTGGTCCGACCCTCGGTGGGTCGAGACTGGTTGCCGCGGCGTCACAGGGCCCGGTCCCTCAGCCGCTCTGGATGATGTGTCCATGGTGGACGATCGGACGGGTCTCCGTCAATCTGGCCCGCACGATGCGCCGATCGGCAGTCCCTCACCCGGGGCTCCGTGGTTCCCGGAGGGCCCCGCCGGCCGGGCGTCGGTGAGCGTCGCTGGGCGTCGGTGGTGAGCCGTGAGCGATGATGGCCCGGTGCTGGATCCCCAATGCCCTCCTCAAGGGCCGTTGCCCGTCCCGACCCGCTCGCCGGAGCCGTTCCCGGGCATCCGGCGGTACCACCACGAGGAATTCCCGGTCCAGGCCCTGTGCTCCGCCAAGCAGGGACGGCGGATCTCGGTGTGCATCCCGGCCCGGAACGAGGGGGAGACCATCGGCTCGGTCCTGGCGCCGATCGTGCGCCTGCTGACCGAAGAGGGTGGAGGCGTCGGCCTGGTGGACGAGGTGCTGGTCGTCGACGACGGGTCCACGGATGGGACGGTGGCCGTCGCCCGGCAGTGGGGTGCCCGGGTCATGAGCCCTCCGTCGCCGAGCGGTGCCTCGCCGGTGACCCTGGCACGGGCGCCCGTCGCGGCCGGCGCCGGTCGGGCGAGGCCGGCCGGTCGGGCGAGGATCGTGGGTGGGGAGCCAACCGGTGGGGAGCCAACCGGTGGGGAGCCAACCGGTGGGGGACGGATCGACGAGCACCCCGGTCGAGAGGCCCGGCCATCACCGGGGGTGGCGGGCCGGGCGGGTCCGGGAGCGGCGTGTCGCGGCGGTGCAGGGTTCGGGGGGAAGGGACAGGCCATGCGGGCGGCGCTCGGTGAGGCGACGGGAGACCTCCTCGTGTTCGTCGACGCCGACGTCGCCAACTTCTCCGCCCACTTCGTGACCGGTCTCCTCGGGCCCCTCCTCTCCGAGACCCCGACCAGCCTGGTGAAGGGCTTCTACGAACGCCCGCTGCACGGTGCTCCGGGCGGTGGTGGTCGGGTGACCGAGCTCATGGCCCGGCCGGTGCTCGACGTCCTGTTCCCGGCGCTGGCCGACGTGGCCCAACCGCTGGCCGGGGAGACCGCCGCTCCCCGGTCGGTGCTGGAGGGGTGCGCGTTCGCCGACGGGTACGCAGTGGAGATGGCCTTGTTGCTGGACGTGGCGGCGCGGTTCGGGACCTCGACGATCGCCCAGGTCGACCTGGGCGTCCGCGTGCACCGGAACCGCTCGCTCGAGGAATTGCGCCCCCAGGCCACCGCCATCCTCCGGGCCGCCCTCGACCGCAGCCACTACGTCATCGACCGCTGACGAGCTGGGCGCTCCGGCTCGGTTCGGGCGTCCCGACCGGCCCGCGACCGACTACCGGTGGAGGCCGTACCGACACCCGCTGCCGACCGCAGGTGGAGACCGCGGGTGTAGACCGCGGCCGCCCCGGGTAGCGTGAGTGCATGGTGGTTGCTCCGGATCAGGACAGCGATCATCCGGGTCGAGGCGGCGATCGGGGTTCGGCGGAGTCTACGGAGCGGGTCGAGCCTGCGAACCGGGTCGGGCCACGGTCACGTTCCCTCGACGACGTGGTCGTCGTGTCGAACCGGGGGCCGCTCTCGTTCGCCGTCGGCGACGACGATGAACTGGTCTCCCTCGTGTCGGCAGGTGGGTTGGCCGGGTCGATCCAGCCACTCGTGGCCGGCTCGGGAGCCATCTGGGTGTCGTGCGCCCTCAGCGACGCCGACCGCAAGGCCGCCGCCGCCGGCGCGATGTCGGGCGGCGGGGTTGGAATCGAGCTGATCGAGCCCGATCCCGACACGTTCCAGATGGCCTACGACGTGGTGTCCAACGCAACCCTCTGGTTCTGCCACCACCACCTCTTCGATGG
>JAKADK010000017.1 GCA_021820665.1 Actinomycetes bacterium
GTCCCCGAAGGAGAAGACCCCCCCGTCGGAGGCCACCTCCCAGTAGCCACCGCCCCCGGGGACCGCAGCGATCCCCACCACCGGCGCGTTCAGCCGGACCCCGCCCATCGACCCGTAGAACCGGGCGCCGAAGGAGAACACGCCGCCCGACGACGAGGCGATCCAGTACCCCCCGGGCGCGGTCGCCATCCCGACCAGCGGCGAGCCGGACAGCGCTGGTGCCGGCCCGGTGCTGGACGCCAGGGCCACCGGCGGCGCGCCGGAGACACCGGCGGCGCGGGCGGGAGCGGGCACACCGGGAGCGGGCACACCGGCGGAGGAGACAACGACCGCCCCGAGCATGACGAGGACCGCCACGGCCGAGGCCGCACCGAGAGCGTGCCGTCCACGCCACAGTCTCGTGGTCGACGGACGGCCCCGTTGCGGCGCGGCGGTACGGCGAGTGGGCACGGACCGCGAAGCTAGCCCGTCGGGGCTCCGGGACGAACATCGAGCGGTCGCCCGCCGAAGCCGGGCGCGGTCACCTGGAGGTGCGTACCGGCTCCCGCCCCTTCCGGCTCGGGAACGTCCTGCTCCTGCCCGCGGCCATCCCGTCGAGATGTATACTTCATGACATGAACAGCCCGGCACAAGAAATACCCCCCGGGGGGAGGGGCGGTCGGGTCGGGCGCCAGGGCGCCCCCCGCCGGGCGGCTCTGACCGCCCGGGTGATCGAGCTGATGCTCCCCATGCGCCGGATGTTCGAGGTGCAGCCCGACGACGAGCAGCGGGCGAAGTGGCGGTCGTTGACCATCCATCAGCTGGAGGCCCTGGTGGTCCTGGACCGGGGCAGCGTCACGATGCGTGCGCTCTGCGATCACCTCGACATCAGCGAGAGCGCGGGCACGGCCCTCGTCGATCGGCTGGTGGCCCGGGGGATGGTGGAGCGCCATACGGACCCCGCCGACCGCCGGCTGGTGCGGGTCGCTTTGAGTGACGAGGCCCGTGCCATGACCGAGCAGTACCGGGCGCTCAAGCGAGATCGGGCGGCCGAGGCCTTGTCGGTGCTCAGCTCGGAGGACCTGGCCACGCTGGTCCGGATCTGTGAGGCGATCACGGCCCCGTCCCTCGTGCCGGACCGCCCCCACGCGACCGACCGGACGCCCCGAGCGCCGACCCAGCCGATGGCGGACCGCCCGGCCTCGGGTGAGACACCGCACGCGCAACAGACGAGCGAGCCAGGACACCGCCGTTTGGAACCTCGCCTCCCGGCGCACCGCCGTTCGGAGGACCACGGAAGATCGAAAGACCGCAGAAGAGAGGAGCGCTCATGAGCCGCGCCCGCCGGAGCCAGCCGCAAGGGACGGGGGCCCACGAGGCCGTGGCCGGGAACTACAAGTGGATCGCGCTGTCCAACACCACGCTTGGCGTTCTGTTGGTCTCGATCAACGAGTCGATCCTCATCATCGCCCTTCCGGCGATCTTCCGGGGGATCAAGCTCAACCCCCTCGTGCCGTCCAACTCGTTCTACCTGCTGTGGATCCTCCTCGGCTTCATGTTGGTGACCGCTGTCCTGGTGGTGACCCTGGGGCGCATCGGGGACATCTACGGACGGGTCCGGATGTACAACCTGGGCTTCGCCATCTTCACCGTCTTCTCGATCCTCCTTTCGGTCAATTGGCTGCACGGGGCGCCGGCCGGTGCGTTCATCATCGGGATGCGTCTCGGGCAGGGAGTGGGCGGGTCGTTCCTGTTCGCCAACTCGTCGGCCATCCTGACCGACGCCTTTCCCGAGGACCAGCGGGGCATGGCCCTCGGCATCAACAACGTCGCCGGTATCGCCGGTGCGTTCATCGGGCTGGTGGTGGGTGGCCTCCTGGCGCCGATCGACTGGCGCCTGGTGTTCATCGTCTCCGCACCGGTCGGCCTGTTCGGTACCGTCTGGGCCTACCTGAAGCTCCGCGACAACGGGGTGCGCTCACCGGCCCGCATCGACTGGTGGGGGAACCTGTTCTTCGCCGTGGGCCTCACCCTGGTGCTCGTCGGGATCACCTACGGGATCGAGCCCTACGGGAGCCATGCCATGGGCTGGGGTAGCCCGAAGGTCATCGCCGAGCTGGCCGGCGGCGTGGCGCTGCTCGTCGTGTTCGGCGTGGTGGAGTCCAAGGTCGCCTACCCGATGTTCCGGCTCAGCCTCTTCAAGATCCGAGCGTTCCTGGCCGGCAACGTGGCCTCGCTGCTGGCGGCGATCGGGCGCGGCGGCCTGATGTTCCTGTTCGTCATGTGGCTCCAGGGCATCTGGTTGCCGCTCCACGGCTACACCTTCTCCCAGACGCCGCTGTGGGCGGGGATCTACATGCTGCCCATGACGGCGGGCTTCCTCGTCGCCGGGCCGATCTCCGGTGTCCTCTCCGACCGCTACGGGGCGCGGCCGTTCGCCACGACCGGTATGGCGATCGCCGCCCTGACGTTCATCGGCTTCGACTTCCTCCCGATCGACTTCTCCTACCTCCCCTTCGCCCTGCTGATGCTGACCAACGGGCTGGCCATGGGGCTCTTCGCCTCCCCGAACCGGGCGGCGGTGATGAACAGCCTCCCGCCCGACCAGCGTGGCGCGGGGGCGGGGATGTCCGGGGTGTTCCAGAACGCCGCCATGGTGCTCTCGATGGGGATCTTCTTCACCCTGATGATCTCGGGGATCGCCGGCGTGCTCCCCCACACCCTCTACCACGGGCTCGTCGTCCAGCACGTGCCGGCGGTCGACGCCTCACGGGTGTCGCACCTTCCCCCGATCACCAGCCTGTTCGCCTCGCTGCTCGGGTACAACCCGATGAAGGAGCTCCTCGGCGCCGGCGTGCTCGCTCACCTGCCCGCCCACTCGGCGGCGGTGTTGAGCGGGCGGAAGTTCTTCCCCGGACTGCTGACGACGCCGTTCGCCGACGGGCTCAACATCGCCTTCACCTTCGGCGCGATCGCGTGTGCTCTCGCCGCCGTGGCATCCCTGCTCCGGGGCGGGAAGTACGTCCACGGCGCGGCCGAGCCCGAAGGGCCCAGCCCGGTCTCGGGACCCCTCCGGACGGAGGAGCCCGTGGCGGCGGGGACGGCGGGCCGTCCGGAGGGGGTCGGTGAGCCCGCACTCCGGCTCTCTCCCGCCCACCTGAGCCCCGGTGGTGCCAGTGGTGTCGCCGGCGCCGCCGGTGGGGGCGCTGCCTAGAAACGCAGGCGAAGCGCCCCCGTCGGGCCGAGAGAGCGCCGGCGGGGGCGTCCGCCACTGCGCTGCTCGCCCGTCGCCCGGCCGGGTCGGTGTGCCGGCTCCCGGCGTCAGGGCCCCCGGGCGTCGTGGTGGCCGGCTCCCGGGTGTCTCACCGGGGCCGACCGTATCTGCCAGACTCTCGGTCGCGATGGCGATCGGCGCGGAGCAGACAGCCAGTGAAGGCGTCACGCCGGCCTCCTGGTTCCGTCGCCTTGCCGGCGTCGCGGCCCGACCGGCGCTCGACCGGCCGGTCGTGCCCGGGATCGTGGCGGCGGTGGTCGGCACCGTCTTCGTCCTCGCCCGGTTGGCGGTGGCCGGCCACGGGAAGATCGCCACGTTCGTCGTCGCCGGGACCATGTACGCGAACCCGGCCAAGGTGCCGGCCGGGCTGCCGGTGCGGCCGGGAGGCGGGTACGACGGGCAGTTCTACTACCGCATGGCCCTCGACCCGCTCGACCTGGCGCGCACGGCCTTCGGCATCCGGCTCGACGCCATCAGCCGACTGGGACGGATCGGGTACCCGGCCATCTCGTGGCTCCTCGCCTTCGGGCACGCCTCGTTCGTCCCCTCTTCGCTCGTCGTGGTCAACGTGCTGGCCCTCGCGCTCCTGGGCGTCGCCGGTGGTGCCCTCGTCCGGGGGAGCGGGCACCACGCACTGGCCGGCCTCATCTTCCCTGCCTACTGGGGCTACCTGTGGACCATGTCGCGTGACCTGACCGAGCTCGTCACGGCCGCCTTCCTCGTCGGCGGTGTGGTGGCCCTCCGCCGGGGGAGCGTGCTGTGGGCGACGGTCCTGCTCACGGGGGCCGTGCTGTCGAAGGAGACGGCGGTCGTCTTCGTGGCGGTCTACGGGCTCTCCCGCCTCCAGTCGATGGTGCGCCGGCACGACCGGCTCCCGCCCGGTCGCGCCGACGCGGTGTGGATCGTCCCCGGTGTGGCCTACGTGGCCTGGCAGTCGGTCGCCGTGGGTGCCTCTGGGAAGTTCCCGCTCATTTCCAGTTCCGGCCACAACCTCACCCTGCCCTTCACCGGGTTCGTCCCCGCCCTCGGGCACTACGTCGCCCGGCTCCCGAGCACGGCGTCGTTGTTGTGGTGCGGCGAGCTGGCGGTGCTGGTCATCGTGACCGTGGCGACAGCGGTCACCGTCGGCCGGGGCCTGGTGCCCCGCTACGAGCTGTGGGCGTGGTGTGCGTTCATCCTGGAGCTGGCCGTGGCGGCGCGGGGGATCTGGTTCGGTGATGTCGGCTTCCGGAGCTTCGACGACCTCTACCTGTTCGGGTGGATCCTGATGTTCCCACCCCTTGCCCCCGTGGGGGCGGCGGCAACAGGGTCAGCGGTTGCGGGCGTCCCGGCCGGCTCCCCCGGCCGCGATCAAGACCCCATGGCGGAGCCCGGGCCCGCCCGCCCCCGTGGCCTGGACTGGCGGCGACCGGTGGCTGCCATCGTGGCCTGCACGTGGCTGGTGGTGGCCGTGGAGCTGGTGAAGTTCATCTGACGTCCCCAAGGTGATGCTTCCCGCCCCGAGCCGAGGCCATCATCCGCCGCGGCGACTCCCGCCAGGGTGGGGAGGGGGTGGGGAGGGGGTGGGGACGCCTGGGACTCCGTGTAAACGGGGGATGAATGCTATCGCGAGATCTTGCTGGCCGGCGTCGGCCGCGGTACCATCACCAGATGGATAGCCGTTTCCGGTCAGTGGAAACCTATGGGCCGCCGCGATGGTGTCACCAATAGTGGAAGCTCCGGCACCCACAGTGAGCTCGACGCCCGGCCTGCTGCCGCCGTCGCGGTCCCAGGTGTCGGTGCGTGGCGTCGGTAAGCGCTTCGCTGCCCGTAAAGGCGCTGCGGTGGTCGCACTCGAGCAGGTGAGCCTCGACATCCTCCCCGGAGCGTTCGTCTCGGTCGTGGGCCCGAGCGGTTGCGGAAAGAGCACGCTGCTCTTGGCCATTGCCGGTCTCGAACGTCCGACGTCGGGTTCGATCGTGGTGGAGGGCGAAGAGGTCAAAGGGCCGTTTCCACGCATGGGCATCGCGTTCCAGCGCGACAGCCTCCTCGAGTGGCGCACGGTGCTGGACAACGTTCTCCTACAGGCGGATCTGCGTGGGCGCTCCCGCAGTGGCTACATCGAGCGTGGCCGGGCCCTGTTGCAGATGGTCGGCTTGGAAGCCTTTGCGTCGCACTACCCGCATGAGCTCTCTGGCGGCATGCGCCAGCGAGTGGCCCTGTGCCGTGCGTTGCTGCACGAGCCCACCCTTCTCCTGCTCGACGAGCCGTTCGGGGCCGTCGACGCGCTGACCCGTGAGCAGCTCAACGTCGACGTCAGCGGCATCTGTGAGGTGTCGAACGTGACGACGATGCTGGTCACTCACGACATCAACGAGGCGGTCTTCATGGCAGACGCCGTGGTGGTCATGACGAGCAGGCCCGGCACAGTGGCTGGCATCGTCGAGGTCGACGCACCGAAGCCCCGGACGCATGGGTTTCGGAGCGATCCAGCCTTCCTTCGAGCGGCAACCGCCGTCCGTGAGCTGCTCGAAGCCACCGGTGGGTTTCGCCGATGAGCTCCGAGAGGTTCCCCCGATGAGCTGTCTGGCTACGGGCCCGACGGGGCGGCGAGATGGCTGACGTACTGTCCCGGTCGACAGAGACGCCGAGCGGTCCCGATGAGCCTGTCGAGACGCCGACACGACTACGCCACGTGATCCAGCGTGGCTGGGTCGGCCAAGTCGGACTGGTGCTGGTGTCGGTGGTGGCCATCGTGGCCATCTGGGAGCTCGTCGTGGTCGTCTTCTCCATACCGAAGTTCACCCTGCCCGCCCCGGTATCAGTGGCGTCGACCCTGTTCCACTCGACAGGATCGATCAGCTCCGACATCGCGGTGACGGTTGAGGAGACGATCGTCGGGTTTGCTGCGGCCATCGTTGTGGGGATACCGCTCGCGGTGGCGATCGCCAGCTCTCGGCTGGTGGAGCGCCTGGTCTATCCCATGCTCGTCACCAGTAATGCGGTGCCGAAGATCGCGCTGGCCCCTGTCTTTATCGCCTGGTTTGGACTTGGTTCGGTTCCCCGGGTGGTGATGGCGGCCATGTTGGCGTTGTTCCCCATCGTTATCAGCACCGTTGTCGGCTTGGTCGGCGTGGACCCTGCGCTGATCCTGCTCGGGCGAGCTGCGGATGCCGGGTCGTCACGTATTTTTCGCCTGATCCGCCTTCCCGCTGCCCTCCCGAGCATCCTGGGCGGCTTGAAGGTCGGAGTCACTCTGGCTTTGACGGGGGCAGTGGTTGGTGAGTTTGTCGGGGGCAACACCGGCCTCGGGTACGTGATCGAGCAGGCCCAAGGAAACCTCCGCATGTCACTAGCTTTTGCAGCGATCGTCTTGTTGGCAGTGATCGGTGTGGTCCTCTTCTACCTCATCGATCTCCTGGAGCACCTATTTCTACACAACCGTCGGAAAGCGAGCTAGCCCCGATACGCAGCGAATGAAGCGAGTACCGGCGGTGTCGGGGGATCTGGGTCTTGCCGTACCTGACGCCGCACAATCACTACACAATCACTACCGCTACACAATCACTGACACTGCACAATCACTACCTCGATAACACCCTGTCATGATAGGAGATCCATGCGACTGATCAACCGAAAGCCCGTCATCTTTTCTGTAGCGCTTCTCGCCAGCGCAGTCATGTTGGCTGCATGCTCAAGCTCATCAAACTCAGGTTCGACATCAAGCACTGCGGCCGCACCAAAGACCCAGACATCGGTGACCTACTTGACCGACTATCTGGCGAACGGCGTCTACGCTCCACTGTTTTACGGCAAGAAGCTTGGATACTTTTCCAAAGAAGGGATCAACCTCTCAGTTGAGTATGGCAGCGGCTCAGTCACGACTGCGGAAGCACTCTCAAGCGGGAAAGCCACCATGGGAGATATCTATGGCGGGACACTGGCCGAGACCGACGAGCAGGGTGGTCAGCTCGAATCGGTTGGTTTCTTCCGGCCTGACGGCGGGTTCGCCTTCTTCTGCGCCCAGAACCTCCACGTCCACACGATCGCCCAGATGAAGGGGATGAGCGTCATCATCCCCCCCGGTACCGTCCAGGCCGAGCTCTACCCCGGGGCGCTCAAGGCCGGCGGGCTGTCGGTGAGCTCGATCAAGGTGCTGGCGGTCTCCGGGGCTATCGCCGGGGCGGACTACGCCGGGGGAACTGGTGACTGCATCGCCGAGACCACCAACGACGCGCCGGTGTTCGCAAGCCGACGACCCAGCACCACCATCTTGTGGACGAGCGCCGGGTTTGATGCCCCTGGTTTCGCCTTCGTCGCCACCAAGTCGTTCATCGCAAGCCATTCCTCACTCGTGAAGGACTTCCTCACTGCCGCCTACGCGAGCATCGCCGCCAGTCTCGCTCATCCGGGCGCAGCCGCGGCGGCGTTTGCTGCAGCCAACCCGAACATCCCGGTGGCTTCGGTCGATGCGCAGTGGAAGGACTCCGAAAGCGTTTTCTGTACCGCCGAGATGACAAAGGCGAACGTCGACATCGGATACCAGATACCGTCGGTATGGTCCAGCGGTCTGCAGATCCTGCAGAAGTACCAGGGTCTGTCCTCTTCACTGTCTCCGACCTCGCTCTATACCAACGGGTTCTTCACCAAGGACCACGTGTCGACGACCACCTGTGGCAGTGTCCACTCGTGACCGAACATAATGCCGGCTCCGTGGACAGACCAGTTTCCAGCTCTATGCACAAGCAGCAGGGGTGCTAGATTTGGCTCCTGAGGCCGACTTGCGGACAGCGCTGGGGCCACTGAACCTGGCCACGCCGATCATGCCGGCCTCTGGGTGCTTCGGCCCGGAGCTCGCGGCCATCGTGCCACTCGGCTCGCTCGGTGCGGTCGTGACCAAGACGATCTTCTCGGCTCGTCGTTCGGGGAACCACCCCCATCGCCTTACGGAGACTGCCGCGGGAGTGCTCAACAGCGTCGGTATCCCGAGCCCGGGCGTAGCCGCCTTCCGCAGCGACGTCCTCCCTCGCTACCGGGCCATCGGCGTGCCGGTGGTGGTGAGCGTCGGCGGACTGCGAGTCGAGGAGTACTGGCAGATCACCGAGGAGCTCCAGGACGTCGGTGTCGACGCCTTCGAGGTGAACGTCTCGTGCCCGAACCTGGAGCGGGGGGGGCTCACCATCGGCGCCAACCCCGACCAGGTGGGGGAGGTGGTGGCCGGTGTCCGCGCCCGGACCGACCGCCCGGTGCTCGTGAAGCTCACGCCGAACGTCACCTCCATCGTCGAGGCAGCTCGCGTCGCCGAGTCCGTCGGTGCCACCGCGCTCACGGTGGCGAACACCTTCTTGGGGCTCGCCGTCGACGTCCGTGCCCGTCGACCCGTGCTCGGAAACGCAATGGGGGGGCTCTCAGGGCCGGCGGTGAAGCCCCTGGCGTTGCGCCTGGTGTGGGAGGCATCTCGGGCGGTGGGCATCCCCGTGGTCGGCTGTGGGGGCATCAGCTCGGCCGTCGATGCCGTGGAGTTCCTCCTCGCAGGTGCATCAGCGGTGCAGGTGGGCACCGCAACGTTCGCTCGGCCTGACACCATGACCCGGATCGTCGAGGAGCTCCCGGCGGCGCTGGCTCTTGCCGGTGCCACGTCGGTGCTCGAGGTGGTCGGCCAGCTGCTGGTGGGCAATGACTGCTTGGCTGACAACACCCCCGGGGTGCGGGACAGCTCCGGAGCGAACGGCGCTTCCGCGGGGTGCGGAGCACCCCGCGGCCACACACCGGACCGATCACCGGCGCGCGAAGCTGGGGTGCGATGAAGCGGATCAGGCCAGGTGTGTGGAGGAGTCGAAGGTCATGGGCATGCAGGCGGTGAGCCGGGCGGCATCGGTGTTGCGCGCGCTGGCTGAAGCCGACCGAGATCTGGGCGTCGCGGAGGTCGCCAGTACGGTGGACCTGCCGATGGGCAGCGCGTACCGCATGCTGATGGCCCTCACCGAAGAGGAACTGGTGAGCCGGAGCCCGGTTTCGGGCCGCTTTTGCATCTCTGGAGGCCTCTACCGCATCGCGGTGCAGGGGTTCGAACGCCGAGGGCTGGCGGTGGCCGCCGCCCAACCGCTGGCCAGGTTGCGGGACCAGACCGGGGAGACGGCGTTCGTCTGCCAGCTGGTGGGCCCCGATGTCGTCTGCGTGGCGATCGCCGAGACCCTTCGGCCGCTGCGGCTCTTCGTCCGGGTCGGGCAGACGATGCCGCCGCACGCCGCCGCGTCGGCCCGGGTCGTGCTGGCCTACCGTGACCCGGCCGAGGTGGACCGGATCCTGGAGGCTCACCGACTTGACTCCTTCACCGACACCACGCCGAGCACAAGAGAGGACGTCTTGACCCATCTCACCGAGGTACGGGCCGCGGGCTACGACATCTGCGACGACGAGCTCGACCAGCATGTCTGGGCTGTCGCTGCGCCGGTGCGCGTCGACGAGGAGCTCGTCGCCGCCAGCGTCACCGTTGCCGCCCCGAGCCGGCGAATTCCCGATGCGGCAGCGCGGGCCGACGTGGTCGATGCGGTACGCGCCACGGCGGCGGAGATCGAAGAGATGACCCGAGCCTGGCATGAACGGAACATGGCGTCATGATCGAGCTCGGCGACGTGCCCGACCCGCTGGCGACCGTGTTGGGTCACCGCGACCGGGCCAAGGAGCTCCGGGAGCTGGCGGGCGACGTGGTGAGCGCCGCTTACCTGCGGGGCGATTTCGTCCTCAGCTCGGGAGCACGTAGCAGCTTCTATTTCGACAAGTACCTGTTCGAGACCAAGCCGACAATCCTGCGGCGCACGGTGAGCTTTCTCGCCGAGCTCGTGCCGAACCGGGTTGAGCGGTTGGCGGGACCCGAGCTCGGTGCGGTCTCGCTGGCCGCCGCCCTGTCGCTCGAAACCGGCATCCCCTTCGTCATCGTCCGAAAGCAGTCCAAGTCCTACGGTACGTCGGCCCTTGTCGAAGGCGAGCTGCACCGTGGCGAGCAAGTGCTCATCGTGGAAGACGTGATCAGCACGGCAGCCGAGGCCCTACGCGCCGCTCGACAGGTGGAGCAGACCGGGGCGACTGTCTGCGGGATCCTCGCGGTGATCGACCGCGAGCAGGGTGGGGCAGCGAACATCAGCGAAGCCGGCTACCCGTTCACGGCGCTGTTCCGGTTACGAGACTTCCACATTTCCGGATCGTGACGACAGGGAGAGTCGATGACACAATGGATGACCGTCCGATGAGCGAAGCGGTGACCGGTCAGGCACCCGTCGGGGATCGAGGCGCAGGGACTGACCCGATGCCCGCACTGGACGCCACGGCGGTGCTTGCCCTGCTGCGGCGGGGTGTCCAGGCAGCCGCCACGCCCTCGGGGAGCTCTCACCAGGAGGATGCCGAGGAAGTCGAGACCGTTCGCCAACTGGTGCTGAACGGCAAGTACAGCGGTCTCGCCGACCCCGCCGGGGCCGAGCAGCTCGGGCGAGCGCTGGCCAGCCGGTTGGCTCGTACCCAGCCTGACGTGTTGCTCGTCTGGGAAGACGTGGAAGACGTGGTGCTCGGCTACGTGGTGGCCAGGGTATTGGGCGTGACCATGGTCCGGGCATACGACGCCGAGGGGATCGTGGCTTGCAGCGGCGAGATCGGCCGAGAGGCTCGCGCCGTTGCAGTGACCGACTCGGTTCGGGACCCTACGGTCATGCGTGCGTTGCGAAGTGTCGTCGAGCGAAGCGGCGGGGAACTGGTGGCGATCGGCACCTTGGTCGCCTCGACGCTTGCCCCCGCCGACGTGGAAGTCGTGGCTCTGGTGGACGGTGGAGGCGAGGGCATGGCCGCCAGTGGAGCCCAGGGGACAGGCGTAGGATGACCACCGTGCCTCAGCGCACCAAAGCATCGGGCACGGACCGATCCGGTGCTGGGAAACCGCACGACGTCCAGTCGGGACCACGGGCAATGGCGGCGAACGTTGCTCCAGAGCCCGCCACGGCGGTCGTCGAGAAGGTCGAGCTGGGGCGGGCGGACCCGGCTCGCATCGCCGCCGACCTGGAGGCCATCGCTCGGATCGGGGGTGGCGAGGGGGGCGTCACCCGGCCGGGGTACAGCGCCCTGGAGCGGCAGGCCCACGACCTGGTGGGTGGATGGCTGGCCGATCTGGGATTGACGGTGTCGAGGGACGCTGCCGGCAACACCATCGCGGAGTTGGCGGCCCCAGGCTCGAAGCCGGCCCTCGGCACGGGGTCCCACCTCGACAGCGTGCCCGGCGGTGGCCGGTTCGACGGGGTGGTCGGCGTGGTCGGGGCGGTGGAAGCGGTGCGGTTGCTGCGCGAAGCAGACGTCGCCCTGGGCCGCCCGCTTCGCGTCGTGTGCTTCGCCGCCGAAGAGGGCGCTCGCTTCGGCCAGGCATGTTTGGGCAGCCGGGCCGTCGTCGGGATCGGGGCCAGTGATATCGACGAGATCTGTGACGAGGCCGGGACGACCCGTGCCCAGGCCATGCGCGAGGTCGGGCTCGATCCGACCGACCTCGACCGAGCGCGTTGGGACCCGCGGGACTGGGCGGCGTTCCTGGAGCTGCATGTGGAGCAGGGCACGGTCCTGGAGTCGCAAGGAGTCCGGGTCGGTGTGGTCGACCTGGTGTCGGGTAGTACCCGCCTCGAGATCGAGCTTGTCGGCCGTGCCTCGCATTCAGGCGGCACGCCGATGGTCGGACGCTCCGACGCCCTTTCCGCCGCCGCCGAGATCGTCATGGCGGCGGAGCACGTGACGACCGACCCGCGGCATCGCGGGACCCGGGCGACCATCGGCCGGCTGCACGTGAGACCAGGGAACATCACCACGATCCCCGGCTACGTGGCGTGCACCCTCGACGTCCGCGACGTCGACAGCGACCGCCAGCGGCTCACCGTGGTCGAGATCTTGCGCCGGGCCGCCGAGGCCTGCGCGCGCCGTGGTGTCTCCATGCGGGTCAGGCTGATCGGCGACACGTCTCCCGCTGTCCTGCCGATCTGGGTGCGCCGTGTCGTCACCCGAGCGGCTCGCGATATCGGTGTCGAGTACCGGGTGGTGACCAGCGGTGCCAGCCACGATTCGCAGTCGGTGAACACTGCGGTCCCGGCGGGCATCATCTTCGTACCGAGCCGGGCAGGGCTCAGCCACGTCGCCGAGGAGTGGACCGACGCCGCTGACGTCGCCGTGGGCACCGACGTCCTGGCCCGGTCTCTGGTCGAGCTGGACGGTGAACTGGCCGCCATCGAGAGGATCCGGTGACGGCCGGGGGCGCGGACATCGTGGCAAAGACGCCTCACAACCCCATCGAGGCCGGAGCCCCACCCGCTGACGACGTGCGGCGGTCGGGCGCCGGGGTGGACCCCAGCGAGGTGGCTCCGACAGAGGGCCGCCTTGTGATGCTGGAGGGGCCACCGAGTGGTGTTCAGTCGTCGCTGGCCCGGGCTGTGGTGGTCGCCAACGACCATCTCGGTGATCGGTACTGGCGGATGCAGCTCTCTGCGCCGGACATCGCCGGGAACACCCAACCCGGCCAGTTCGTCATGCTGACGGTGACGCCGTCGGGACCGTCGAACTGGGTGTTGCCCCGGCCGATGGCCGTGGCTGATCGTGACGTGGCGCGGGGCACGATCGACGTCGTCTACGGCACCCACGGCTGGGGCACGCGTCAGATGGCGGGGATCGGGACGGGAGACGAGCTCACGGTGGTCGGCCCTCAGGGAAACGGGTTCCGGCTCGATCCCGGGACCAAGCATTTGCTGGTCGTGGGGCGCGGCATCGGGCTGTGCTCCCTGAGCCTGCTGGCGGTCGCCGCGTCGAAGCGAGGGATGGCGGTGTCCGCCGTCCTGAGCGCCCGAGACCGAGAAGCCAACGTGCTGGTGCCGTTTTTCGAAGCCGTGCCGAACGCCAAGGTGCTGGCGGTGCTGGATGCCGACGGCTCGAGCGACCCGGAAGCGCTCGGTCCCCGGTTGCAGGCGCTGCTCGACGAAGTGCCGGCCCAGCAGATCGCCACGTGCGGCTCTCGCCGGCTGCTCCGGATGTGCGCGGCACTGGCGGTACGGACCGGCGCCTCTCTCCAGGTGGCACTAGAGGCACACATGGCGTGCGGCATGGGGTACTGCCATGGGTGCTCCGCCTGGGTCCAGGGAGCCGACCAGGAGGGGCCGCTGGTGTGCCGGGACGGTCCGGTGTTCGCCTGGTCGGCGCCCGGCCGGTGAGCGAACGCCTCTCCGGGCATGCTGCTGCCGGGCGCCGTCCGTTGCTGCTACGGGGAGCGCGGCCGCTCGGTGGGCCCCGCCAAGACGTCCTGGTGACCCACGAGGTGGTCGCCACAGGGGCCACGGCCGCACGCCTCGCCGCCGACCTCCATGCCGTCCGGGTCGACGTCGAGGACCTCGTCCTCCTGCCCGGTTTGGTCGACCTCCACACGCATCTCCGTGAGCCCGGCGACGAAGCCAGTGAGGACATCGTGTCCGCGACCCGAGCCGCGGCAGCCGGCGGGTTCACGGCCGTCCATGCCATGGCCAATACCGACCCGCCCACCGACACGGTGGCTCGTGCCGAGGCACTGGCACAGGCAGCAGCGGCGCGCGGGGTCGTCGACGTGGCCGTGGTGGGAGCGGTGACCGTCGGGCGACGCGGTGTGGACGTGGTCGACATCCCGGCGATGGCCCGGAGCCGTGCCCGGGTACGGATCTTCTCCGACGACGGATCGTGTGTCGGGGATCCGTCTGTCATGCGTCAGGCGCTACGCTCCGCCGCGGCAGCCGGCGCGCTCGTCGCTCAGCATGCCCAGGAGCCTCGGCTCACCGAGGATGCCCAGGTGAACGAGCGACGCGCCACCGTCGAGCTTCCAGGCTGGCCGCCAGTGGCCGAGGACGTCATCGTGGCCCGAGACTGCGTTCTTGGCCACGATCTCGGCGCCCCGGTGCATATCTGCCACGTCTCGACGGCGGGGGCCGTCGACGTGCTGCGGTGGGCGAAGGCTCGCGGCACTGCCGTGACTGCCGAGGTCGCCCCTCACCACTTGCTGCTCACCGACGAACTGGTGGGCACCGGTGATCCTGTGTACAAGGTGAACCCCCCGTTGCGGAGCGCGGAGGACGTCGAGGCCCTTCGGGCCGCGCTCGCCGACGGGACGATCGACGCCGTGGCCACCGATCACGCTCCGCACGTCTCGTCACGCAAGTCGTGCGCGTGGTCACAAGCTTCGCCGGGCATGCTTGGCCTGGAGAGGGCGCTGGCTGTCGTCCTCACCACCATGGTGGCTCCCGGGCGCCTCGAATGGGCGCAGGTCGCCGATCGCATGGCTCACCGGCCAGCGCTCATCGGCGGCTTGGCCGACCAGGGCCGACCCGTCGCCGCCGGGGAGCCGGCGACGTTGACGCTCGTCGACCCGACCGTCCGGTGGCGCGCCGCGCCGCGCTCCACCATGTCGCTCAGCGACAACGACCCCTATGTCGGTCAGCCTCTCCAGGGACAGGTGGAGGCCACCATGCTGCGTGGCAAGGTCGTGCACCTGGCGCCGGGTACCGTCCGGGGATGGCCCGACGACGTGGCTGATCACCTGGCGTGAGGACCTGCCGGCAGCGGGTTGGCGGTGGCCGGTGCCGGTCCGGCGAGCTTCCCTTGTCGTCGTGGAGGATGTGCCAACTGGAACGCCACACCGGGTGTGCTCCGGGCGCCGCTCACGCGCCCCCCTCCCACCGCCAGGCCCCGCTGAACGCCACCTCGGGCCGGTCCCCGGCATCGGCCGGCTCGACCGTCCCGATCACGGCCGGGTGAGCCCCTCCAGCCGTGAGGGCGGCCACCGCGGCATCGGCTGATGCCGGGGCCGCGGCCAGGACCATGCCGATCCCGAGGTTGAACACCCGAGCCATCTCGTCGTCGTCGACCGAGCCCAGACGCCGGACCTCGGTGAAGATCCGCGGGACGATCCAGGCGGAGCGGTCGACGACGGCGCGCAGGCCGGGGCGCAGCACGCGGGGGACGTTGCCCGGGATGCCTCCTCCGGTGACGTGGGCGACGGCATGCACGTCGGCGACGTCGAGGGTGCTCCGCACGACGGGGGTGTAGAGCGTGCTCGGCAGCAGCAGCACGTCGGCGAGCGTCTGGTCGGCACCGTCCCACGCCGGTGCGGCGAGGTCGAGCCCTGCCCTCTCCAGCAGGACGTGGCGTGCCAGGGTGTAGCCGTTGGACCGGAGCCCGGGCGACGCCAGGCCGATGAGCTGGTCCCCCGGCTGCACCCGTTCCGAGCCGAGGATGCGGTCCCGTTCCACCACACCCACCGCGCAGCCGGCGAGGTCGAAGGCGCCGGCCGCCATCACCCCGGCGTGCTCGGCCATCTCCCCGCCCAACAGGGCGGCACCGACCCGCCGGCACCCGTCGGCCACCCCGGCGACGAGATCCCGGATCTGCGCCGGCTCGATCGCGCCCGTGGAGATGTAGTCGAGGAGGAACAGGGGCTCGGCGCCCTGGCACACGAGGTCGTCGACGCACATCGCCACCAGGTCGATCCCGATCGTGTCGAAGCGCCCCGCCGCCTGGGCCACGAGCGCCTTCGTCCCCACGCCGTCGGTGGACGCCACGAGGACCGGTCGGCGGTAGCGGGCGAGGTCCAGGGCGAACAGACCGCCGAAGTCCCCGATGCCCCCCAGGACCTCGGGACGCGCGGTCGACCCGACCAGGGCGCGGATGGCGTCGACCGCCCGCTCGCCGGCGTCGATGTCCACGCCGGCGAGCGCATAGGTGGCGCCGCCGTGGTCGGCGGTGGCTCCGGCGGCCATACGGTCAGGTGCCGGCCAGTGCGGCGCGCGACGACAGCTCGACGGGAATGGCAACCGGGTAGCGGCCCGTCAGGCAGGCGGTGCAGAAGCCGGCGCCCGGCGCGGCGATGGCGTTCTCCAGGTGCTCGAGGCTGAGGAACTCGATCGAGTCCACGTCCAGGTACTCCGCGATCTCCTCGGGTGTCCGCACCGCCGCCAGCAGCTCGCCGCGGTCCGGGGTGTCGATCCCGTAGAAGCAGGGCCAGCGGAACGGCGGGGAGGAGATACGGAGGTGGATCTCCCGAGCGCCCGCCTCCCGGAGCATGCGGACCATCGCCCGGGTGGTGGTGCCCCGGACGATGGAGTCGTCCACGACGACCAGCCGTTTCCCGGCGATGTTCTCCCGCAGGGGGTTCAGCTTCCTGCGGACCCCGTTCGCCCGCTCCTGCTGGGTGGGGGCGATGAAGGTCCGGCCGATGTAGCGGTTCTTCACCAGGCCCTGCCCGTAGGGGATGCCGCTGGCCAGGGCGTAGCCCTCGGCGGCGGGTACCCCGGAGTCCGGCACGCCCATGACGAGGTCGGCCTCCACCGGGCACTGGTCGGCGAGGAGCTGCCCCATGCGCCGCCGCGCGCCGTGCACCTCGTTCCCGTAGAGGTGGGAGTCCGGACGGGCGAAGTAGACGAACTCGAAGATGCACAGCCGCGGCTCGATCCGCTCGTCGGGGAACGCCGCGAGGGACCGCACGCCGGTCGCGTCGATCACGACCATCTCCCCTGGCTCCAGCTCGCGGACGAAGGTGGCGCCGATGACGTCGAGGGCGGGCGTCTCCGACGCCAGCACCCAGCCCTCGGCCAGGTCGGCGGTGGCGTCCAGCCGTCCGAGGCACAGGGGTCGGAACCCGTTGGGGTCGCGCACCCCGATCAGGTGGTCGGCGTCGACGAGCACGAAGGAGAACGCCCCTTCGAGCCGGGGGAGGACCGCTTCGAGTGCTCGCTCCAGGTCGTCGCCTCCGTCGCTCCCCTCCCTCCGGTCGCTCCCGCGCTCCCAGCGGGCCGACCCGGAGAGCAGCGACTCGACGTCGATGGGCGAGGCGTCCGGCGGCGCTCCGATCCCGAAGGACGGTGTCCGGGGTGCCGCCGGGTAGGCCAGGGCGAGGATCTCGGCCACGAGGTCGCTGTCCGACGCCACGACTCCCGGGAGCATCCCGGCCGACTCGGAGAGCGCCGTCGTGTTGGTGAGGTTCCCGTTGTGCCCCAGGGCGAACCCGGCCCGCCCGACGTCCCGGAACACCGGCTGGGCGTTCCGCCACTCGCTCTGACCGGCGGTCGAGTACCGCGTGTGGCCGATCCCGACGTCGCCCCGGAGGGCGGAGAGCTTCCGCTCGTCGAAGACGGTGGTGACGAGGCCCATGTCCTTCATCACCATCACGGTCTCCCCGTCGCTCACCGCCATCCCGGCCGACTCCTGCCCCCGGTGCTGGAGGGCGTAGAGGCCGTCGAAGATGAGATGGGGGATCGGTCGCCCGGGTGCGTAGACCCCGAAGACGCCGCACGCTTCCTTGGCGTCCATCAGCGCGCCCTCGAGAGGACGACGACCCGTGGTCCCGATGGCTTCACCGTTCGCTCCTCACCGTCGGTGCGATCCTGCGGCGAGCGCGGTCACCCGCTGCAGGAGGTGCCGACCCGCGGCGGGCCGTCGCGACGGTGCACGGTTCGGCGTGGCAGGCACACGCCCAGCCTAGTGCCCTGCGGCGACCGGGGACCGCCCGAGGATCCCGGTCGGAACGCCCGGGGGCACCGCCCGCTCTCCGGGGCCGGTGGTGGCGCTCCGGTAGTGTGCGGGCGGATGATCGACCTCCACACGCACTCCACGGTCTCCGACGGCAGCGACCCGCCGGGCCGGATCCCGGAGATGGCGGCGGCGGCCGGATGCCGGGCGGTGGCTCTCACCGACCACGACTCCCTCGCCGGGGTGGAAGAGGCGCGGGTGCGGGCGGGTGAGCTCGGGATCGGCTTCGTGCCCGGGTGCGAGATCTCGTGCCGCAGCCCGGGGTCGGGGAGCATGCACGTCCTCGTCTACTTCGTCGAGGACGACGACCGGCCGTTGGCAGCCGAGCTCGAGGCGCTCCGGGCCGACCGCCACCGGCGCAATCTGACGCTCGCCGACCGGCTCGGCCAGCTGGGACTGCCGATCACCTACGACGAGGTGCGGGCCGCGGCCGGGAGCGAGGCGGGGATGGGACGCCCCCATTTCGCCCAGGTGCTGGTGGCGAACGGCGCGGCCGACTCGATCCAGGACGCCTTCGACCGCTATCTGGCCGCCGGTCGGCCGGGGTACGTGGCGAAGTCTCGCCTGGAAGGCCCGGACGTCGCCCGGATGGCCCGGGCATCGGGCGGGGTGACGGTCCTCGCCCACCCGTTCAGCCTCGGTCTCGACGGCCCCGAGCTCGCCAACACGATCGAGGCATTGGCGGCGGCGGGCTTCGACGGGATCGAGGCCTTCTACGGCCGCTACCGTCCCGAGCAGCGAGCCGCCCTCGCCGACCTGGCCCGTCGTTTCGGCCTGGTGGCGACGGGGGGATCGGACTACCACGGGGTGGTCAAGCCGGACCTGGCTGTCGGCACCGGGCACGGCGATCTGAAGGTACCGGACTCCGTGCTCGACGCGCTGGAGAACCGCCGGCCCTGAGGCGTGCGCCCTGAGGCGTGTGCCCTGAGGCATGTGCCCTGTCCGGTCCGACGAGTGCGGCAACGGCTCGAGAGCCGCTCAGGAACTGGCCGCCAGCTCGTCGAGGGCGCCGGGAAGGCGGTGGCGCCACACCGCTCGGGCATCCTCGAGGGCCACGTCGACCAGGCCCTCGACCACCATCCGGTCGCCCCGGGCCACGCCGATCACCCGGGCCGGAACGCCGGCCTCGCCTGCCCGGGCCAGGAGGACCTCCGGGTCGGTGGTGGCGACGACCACCCTCGACGGCGACTCGCCGAAGAGCTCCCGGTGGTCGGCGACGCCCGAGACCTCGAAGCCGATACCCGAGCCGAGCGCCATCTCGGCCAGGGCGACGGCGATCCCGCCGCCCGACACGTCGTGGATCCCGCCGACCCCGGTCTTCCCGGCGCCCTGGCGTTCCGTCCGGGCCACCTGGTCGCCGACCAGGCCGGCCACCAGATCGACGAGGGCACGATGGGCGGCGAGGTCGATCGGCGGGGGGGTCCCGTGCCGGTGGCCCCGCACCTCGACCGCCCAGCGCGAACCGGCGAGGGAGGCCGGTCCGCCGCCGGCCGGCGATCCGAGGACCACGATCGACGACCCGGGCGTGAGGCGGATCCCCGGTGGGATGGCCCGGAGCTCGTCGATCAGCCCGACCACGCCCACGACCGGCGTGGGATCGATGTCGTGGCCGCCGCTCTCGTTGTAGAAGCTGACGTTGCCGCCGATCACCGGGAGCCCGAGGGCGACACAGGCCTCGGACATGCCGTCGATGGCTTCGGAGAGCTGCCACATGACCTCGGGATGCTCGGGGTTCCCGAAGTTCAGGCAGTTGACCACCGCCGAAGGCCGTGCGCCTGCGCACGCCACGTTGAGAGCCGCCTCGGCCACGATCGCCGCCGCCCCGCTCCGGGGATCGAGCGCACACCATCGGGGGTTGGAGTCGGTGGACAAGGCCAGGCCCCGATCGGTCGAGCGCACGCCGGGGGCGGCCAGGCGCAGGACCGCCGCGTCCCCTCCCGGTCCCACCACCGTGTTCGAGAACAGCTGGTGGTCGTACTGCCGGTAGACCCAAGACGGATCGGTGAGGAGGCTGAGGAGGTCGGCCCCGGCGTCCGCCGGTGGTGGCAGGCGGCCCGGATCGTCGGCGTGCCGGGCGTCGAGGTCCTGCGGCCGGAGGAGCGGGCGCCGGTACAGCGGGGCATCCTCGCTGAGCGACCCGGCCGGCACCGCCGCCAGCTCCGCGCCGTCGAAGCCGTCCAGGACGCGGAGGACACCCGGTCCGTCCGGAGGCGGCTCGGTGACCCTCCCGACCACCGATGCCCGGACCTCCCAGCGGGCGCACACCGCCTCCACCCGGGCCAGATGCTCCGGGGTCACGATGGCCAGCATCCGTTCCTGGCTCTCCGAGGTCATGATCTCGTCGGGCGTCATCCCCTCTTCCCGGAGGGGTACGGCAGTCACGTCCACGTCCATGCCGACGCCGCCCCGGGCGGCGGTCTCGCTGGTGGCGCACACCAACCCGGCGCCGCCCAGGTCCTGGATGCCGACGACCAGGCCGGCATCCAGGAGCTCGAGGCACGCCTCGATCAGCCGCTTCTCCTCGTAGGGGTCGCCGACCTGGACGTTGGGCCGCTTCGCGGCGGCGCCCGCCCCGTCCTCCTCGCCGTCGAACCCCGCCGACGCCAGCACGCTGACACCCCCGATCCCGTCGCGGCCCGTCCTCGAGCCGAGCAGCACGGCCAGGTTCCCGGCGCCGGTGGCTCGGCCCAGCACGAGCCGGTCCACCGGGAGCACGCCGAGACAGAGGACGTTCACGAGGGGGTTGAGGGCGTAGCACGGGTCAAAGGTCAGCTCGCCTCCGACGGTCGGCACGCCGACCGAGTTCCCATAGCTCGAAATGCCGGCGACGACGCCTTCCACGAGCCACCGTTGCCTGGCGTCCTCCAGACCGCCGAAGAACAGGGGGTCCATGACCGCGATCGGCCGTGCCCCCATCGTGAAGATATCCCGGAGGATCCCACCTACACCGGTTGCCGCCCCCTGCTTTGGCTCGATCGCCGAGGGATGGTTATGGCTCTCGATCCGGACGGCAACGGCTACGCCGTCACCGGCATCGATCACCCCGGCGTTCTCCCCGGGCCCGACGAGCACCCCGGGGCCATCGGTGGGCAGCCGCCGGAGATGGATGCGAGACGATTTGTACGAGCAGTGCTCACTCCACATCACCCCGTAGAGAGCGAGCTCCACGCGGTTCGGCTCACGGCCCAACACCCGCCGGATCTCCGCCAGCTCGTCGTCGGTCAGCCCGAGGGCGCGGTGCAGAGCCGGGGGTGTACCGACCGCCGTACCGACCGCTGGACCAAGCCCCGTACCGACCGCTGGACCAAGCCCCGTGGCGCCTCCTCTACCATCCGCGGCGCGGTCCCCGGCGGTCCCGGCCGCGCTGCTTCCTGCGCCGGCTCCGGGCCCGTCGGTCGGCGTCTCATCGGTCATCGCGAGGTCCACGTCCACCACCGTACCCGGTGGCCTGGCGCTGACCAGCGGAACAGGACAGCCCGGGATGATGACGGAGTCAATAGCAGATGAGCAGAGCGGTACTTGCCCCTCTATTGAAAGTCTGGAATGCTGGAGGTATGCCGAAAACATCTCCGAAGAAATCCACCATGACAGAGGCCCATAAGCTCGCGCTCGCCAAAGGAAGAGAAGAAGGACGGATCGTTCGCCGCTACCTCGAAGCCATCGAGTCAGCCAAGCCTCGTCGGGGTCGGAAGCGGACGCCAGAATCCATCAACAAGCGCCTGCAGGTGATCGACGAGCGCCTGCCCGAGGTCGACCAGTTGACCCGTCTCCACTTGGTCCAGGAGAAGCAGCAGCTGGAGCGGGAGCTGGCAGAGGCCGGGGACGACGGCATGGACATCGCCGCGCTGGAGAAGGAATTCATCAGGGTGGCGAAGAGCTACGGCGAGCGGAAGGGCATCACCTACAGTGCCTGGCGCGCCGTCGGCGTCAGCGTGCCGGTCCTCCAGCAGGCGAAGATCCCCCGGACACGCGGGTAGCGGCGCCGAGGAAGGCTCCGAGGAGGGCGTTGCCGTCCTCGGAGCCGAGTAGCGGGTCGGAGGCTCGTTCGGGGTGGGGCATCAGCCCCACCACGTTGCGCCCGGGGTTGCAGATGCCGGCGATGCGATCGGTCGACCCGTTGACGTCGTCCACGTAGCGCGCGATGACCCGGTCCTCGGCCCGCAGCCCGGCCAGCGTCTCGTGGTCGCACGTGTAGTTGCCCTCGAAGTGGTTGATCGGGATCCGGAGCCGCGTCCCCGGCGCGATCCCGGCGGTGAGGACCGAGTCGCCCGAGGACACTTCGACGTCGACCGTCTCGCAGATGAAGCGCAGGCCCCGGTTCTTCTGGAGGGCCCCGGGGAGGAGCCCCGCCTCGGTGAGGACCTGGAAGCCGTTGCAGATCCCGACGACCGGTCCACCTGCGGCGGCGAGCTCGGCCACGGCCGCCGTCACGGGGGAGAAGCGGGCGAGCGCCCCGGGGCGGAGGTAGTCCCCGTGGGCGAAGCCGCCGGGGAGCACGGCGGCGTCGTACCCGGCCAGCGACGACGTCCCGTGCCACACCAGGTCGGCGGACGCCCCGAGCCGTTCCATCGCCCGGACGACGTCGTGCTCGCAGTTGGTCCCCGGGTAGACGACTACCGCGATGCGTGGCGGCATCAGGTCGGTGTCCGGGCTCGGCCGGCAGGCGACGGGGCCACCGTCACCGCACACTCCTCGATGACCGGGTTGGCCAGGAGCCGGTCAGCCACGCTGGCGGCCTCGGCCGAGGCCGTCTCTTCGTCGGGCGCGTCGAGGTGGAACCGGAACGACTTGCCGGCGCGGACCCCGGTGATCCCGGTGAACCCCAGTGCCGGGAGGGCGCGCTCGATCGTCGCACCCTCGGGGTCGGCGATGCCGGGTCGCAGCCGCACCTCGACCAGCGCGTCGAACCCTCTGCTCGGACCGGCGGCTCCTGGGTCCACGTCGTCGCCGCTCACGCGCCGCACCAGTCGGCCAACCGCTTCCCGGTGATCCGTTCGTAGGCGGCGACGTACCGCCTCGACGTCGCCTCGACCACCTGGGCCGGCAGGGCCGGAGGCGGCGGCTTCTTGTCCCAGGGCTGGAGCTCCAGCCAGTCACGCAGCGGCTGCTTGTCGAAGGACGGTGGGGTGGTCCCCGGAGCGCAGTCGTCTGCCGGCCAGAACCTGGAGGAGTCCGGTGTCAGCACCTCGTCGCAGATGGCGAGCGTCCCGTCCACGAAGCCCAGCTCGAACTTGGTGTCACCGATGACGATGCCGGCGGCCTCGGCCACGGTGGCGGCGCGGGCGTAGGCGGCCAGGCACAGCTCGGCAGCGGCCGTCGCCGTGTCGAGCCCCACCAGGTCGATGGCGTCGTCCATCCCGATGTTGCGGTCGTGCCCGTCGGTGGCTTTCGTCGACGGGGTGAAGAGCGGCTCGGGCAGGCGATCGGCGTGGCGGAGGCCGGGGGGCATGGGCATGCCGTGGACCGTCCCGTCCCGCTTGTACTCCGTGAAGGCCGATCCGGCCAGGTAGCCCCGCACGATGCACTCCATGGGCAGCATCTCGGCCCGGCGGACCAGCATCGACCGGCCCTCCAGGTAGTCGAGCCCCCCGGGGATCCCCTCGGCCCCTGCGGGGAAGTCGGCCCGGTCGGTGCTGATGAGGTGGCTGGGGGCGAGATCGGCGAGGACGCCGAGCCAGTGCACGGTCATGGCGGTGAGCACCCGGCCCTTCTCGGCGATCGGCTCTCTCATGACGACGTCGAAGGCGGAGATCCGGTCGGAGGCCACCATGAGCAACCGGTCGGGCCCGGCGTCGTAGAGGTCGCGGACCTTGCCCGAATGGAGGAGGGGGAGGGCGTCCGAGGTCGGTGGTCCGGACGCGGTCGAACCGGAGGTCGTGGTCATGCGTGGAGCTCCTTCAGCGCGTCGGTGAACCGGGTGACATGACGTAGCGTACGCGCCAGGTCGAAGGCCGCATCGAGGTCGGCCTCGGACAGCGTGACCTCGGGATCGGCGGCGAGCACCTGACGGAAGTCCTGGTGGCGCTCCCAGGCGAGCCGGGCATCGCGCTGGACGATCCGGTAGGCATCGTCGCGGCCGAGCCCGGCGGAGACCAGGGCCAGCAGGACCGACTGGCTGAAGACGAGCCCGAAGCTGCCGTGGACCAGGTTCGAGCGTGCCCGCTCGGGGTGCACGACGAGCCCGTCGACCAATCCGGTCGCCTTCACGATCATGTAGTAGGTGAGCGTGCAGGCGTCGGGGAGCACGACGCGTTCGACGGAACTGTGGGAGATGTCCCGCTCGTGCCACAGGGCGACGTTCTCGAGCCCGGCCGACAGGTAGCCCCGGAGGATCCGTGCCATGCCGCACAGCCGCTCCGAAAGGATGGGGTTGCGCTTGTGGGGCATGGCCGACGACCCCTTCTGACCGGGCTTGAACGGCTCCTCGGCCTCGCCCACCTCGCTGCGCGCCAGATGCCTGACCTCGGTGGCGATCGTCTCGATGGTCGCGCCGACCGCGGCGCACGCCCACAGGAGCTCGGCATGCCGGTCCCGGGCGATCACCTGTGTGGCCGGGACCGGCATGAGCCCGAGCCGGCCGCAGACGAACGTCTCGATGCTCGGGTCGATGTTCGAGTAGGTCCCCACCGCGCCGGAGAGCTTCCCGACGGCGACGGCCCGGCGGGCCGACTCCAGCCGTTTCCGGTCCCGATCGGCCTGGAGCGCCCACAGCGCGAACTTCGCGCCGAAGGTGGTGGGCTCGGCGTGCATCCCGTGGGTGCGGCCGGTCACCGGGACGTCGATGAGCTCCCGTGCCCGCCGTTCGCACGCGGTCACGAGCCCGTCCGTCGCCTGGACGAGGAGGTCCGCCGCCCGGGTCAGCGTGGCGCACAGCGCCGTGTCCACGACGTCGGAAGAGGTCAGCCCGTAGTGGACCCACGATCCGTCGGGCATGCCGATGGCCTGCTGGACGACGTCGACGAAGGCAGCCACGTCGTGATCGGTCACCGCCTCCCGCTCGGCCACGGTCTCGACGAACGCCCGGTCCACGTGGGGAGCCCGGGCCCGGCAGGCGGCGGCGGCCTCGGGCGGGACGACCCCGAGCGCGGCCCAGCCCTCCGTGGCCAGGAGCTCGACCTCGAGCCACATGGCCAAGCGGGCCTCGTCGGTGAAGAGCGTCGCCATCTCTGGTGGTGCATAGCGGGGGATCATCGACGGACATCCTCGTGCTCGGTGGTGGGGTCGGCGGCGGGCGCGGCGGCGGGGGTGCCGTGCCGGGGAGCCCGGGGGACTGCCCGATCCTCGCTCGCGGCGGCGATGTCGTGCCGGTAGTGCATCCCTGGCCAGGTGATGTGCGACACGGCGCGGTAGGCACGGGCGCGGGCCTCGGCGATCGTGGGACCGAGGGCCGTGACGTCGAGCACTCGGCCGCCGGCGGTCTCCAGCACCCGGGTCTCGGTCCCGCCGGCGTGGCCGCCTTCCCCGCCGCCTCCCAGACCGCCTCCGGGTCGATCGCGGGGTCGTTCCCCGGGTCCGGGCCCGAGCCGGGTCCCGGCATGGAAGACGGTCACCCCGTCGACGGCGCCGGCTGCCTCGATCCCTTCGATCCGGTCCCCGATGCGAGGGGAGCCGGGATAGGACTCGGCAGCCAGGACGACGCAGACCGCAGCGTCGTCGGCACACCGGGGTGCGGTGCGCAGCGCCCCGGAGGCCACCTGGCAGAGCAGCGCGGTCAGGTCGCCGTCGTAGCGCGGCAGGACGACCTGCGCCTCGGGGTCGCCGAACCTGACGTTGAACTCCAGCACTCGCGGACCGTTCGCCGTGAGCATGAGCCCGGCATAGAGGACCCCCCGGTAGTCGATCCCCCGCGCCCGGAGCTCGCCGACCAGCGGCTCCACGGCGTCGGCCACCAGCCGGTCGACCGCCGAGGCGTCGAGGAAGGGGAGTGGGGAGTAGGCCCCCATGCCACCGGTGTTCGGACCGGAGTCCCCGTCTTCCAGCCGCTTGAAGTCCTGGGCCGGGGCGAGCGGCGCCAGGCGCCTCCCGTCGCAGAGGACGAGGAGAGAGCACTCCGGCCCGACCAGTCCCTCTTCGATCACGACCCGACGCCCGGCAGTGCCGAATGCGGCGCCCGACAGCTTGGCCGCCACGTCGGCTGTCGCCTCCTCGAGGGTGCGGGCGACGAGCACCCCCTTGCCGGCAGCCAGGCCGTCCGTCTTCACCACCCAGGGCCCGGGGAGGGTGCGGAGGAACGCCGTGGCGTCGTCCAGCCGATCGAAGACACCGAAGCGCGCTGTCGGCACGCCCGCGGCCGCCAGGACCTCTTTCATGAACGCCTTCGATCCCTCCAACCGCGCCCCGTCGGCGCCGGGCCCGAAGACGAGCTTCCCGGCGGCGCGGAGGCGGTCGGCCAACCCGTCGACGAGCGGCACCTCCGGTCCGATCACGGTCAGGTCGGCCTCGATCTCCTCCGGGCGGGCGGCCACGCTCTCGATGGTGTGCCCCTCGGGTGTCGTTCCGGTGATGCCGGGATTGCCGGGCGTCACGACCACGTCCGCGCTGCGTCCCAGCACGCGCGCCAGTGCGTGCTCCCGGCCACCGGCCCCCACGACGCACACCCTCATGCGTGGCGACCCGAACGCGGCCCAGCCACGATGCACGGACCCGAGCTCGTCCCTCCCGGGGCATCCTGACCCGAGCTCGTCCCTCCCGGGGCGTCCCCGGAGCCGTCCCGGCCGTGGGAGGCGACCGTCATGCGGCGAAGCGGATGAACTGCTCGCGGCCGGGGCCCACACCCACGAGCCGGACCGGGACGCCGATCTGCTCGGCGAGGAACCCCACGTAGTCGCGAGCGGTCTGGGGAAGGTCCCCCAGCTCGGTCGCCCCCGACAGGTCCGTCTGCCACCCGGGGAGCTCCTCGTAGATCGGGGTGACCTGGTGCAGCACCGACTGGTGGTAGGGCGGCAGGGTGAAGCGTTCGCCGCCGGCCTCGTAGGCGACGCAGACCTTCACCGTCTCGAACGCGTCCAGCACGTCGAGCTTCGTGAGCGCCACCTCGGTGAGGGAGTTCAGCCGGGCGGCCTGTCGGAGCATCACGGCGTCGAACCAGCCGGTGCGTCGCCTCCGACCGGTGTTGGTGCCGTACTCGTGTCCCCGGTCGACCAGGACACTGCCCTCGTCGCCCTCCAGCTCGGTGGGGAACGGTCCGGTGCCGACCCGGGTGACGTACGCCTTGGCGATGCCGATCACCTCGTCGATGAACCGGGGGCCCACCCCGGCCCCGGTGCAGGCTCCTCCGGCGACCGGGTTCGACGACGTGACGAACGGATAGGTGCCGTGGTCGAGATCGAGGAACGTGGCCTGAGCCCCTTCGAGCAGGACGCGGGAGCCTGCCTCCAGGGCGTCGTGGACGAGAGCGACGGTGTCGGCGACCATGGGGGCGATCCGTGGCGCCAGTGTGCCGAGGTACTGCTCGGTGATCTCTCCGGCGTCGAGCGGCAACCGGTTGTAGACCTTGGCCAGGATGGCGTTCTTCTCCTTCAGGGCCACGTCCAGCTTCTGGCGGAAGATCTTCGGGTCGAGGAGGTCCTGGACACGCAGGCCGACCCGGGAGGCCTTGTCGGCGTAGGCCGGCCCGATGCCCCGCCGGGTGGTGCCGAGGCTGTTCTTCCCCAGGTACCGCTCGGTCAGGCGGTCGAGCTCGTGGTGGTAGGGCATGATCAGATGGGCGTTCCCGCTCACGACCAGCCGGGCCGTATCGACGCCCTTCGCCTCGAGAGCGTCCACCTCGGCCAGGAGCACGGTCGGGTCGACGACGACGCCGTTGCCGATCACGGGGGTGATGTGCTCGTAGAGCACGCCGCTCGGGACGAGCTGGAGGGCGAACGTCTCCCCGTCGACGACGATGGTGTGGCCGGCGTTGTGCCCACCCTGGTAGCGCACGACGACGTCCATCTGGCGCGCCAGCAGGTCGGTGAGCTTGCCCTTCCCCTCGTCGCCCCACTGGGTTCCGACGACTACGGTTGCGGGCACGCGGCTCTCCTCCGTTGCGAAAAGCGGATGACGCGCCAGTGTACCGTACCGGTCCCACCGGGGGATCGGGGGCCACCGGGGGGTCGTCCCCGGCCCGACGGGGAGTCGTCCCCGGCCCGGCGGGGGACCAGGGGCGGCGGGCGGTCGGGGCTCAGCGCAGCGTGATCCTCCCGTCCTCCACGTCGACCGTGACGGTGGATCCTTCGGGGAACCGCCCCTCGAGCAATGCCAGGGCGAGCGGGTCCTCGACCTCGCGCTGGATGACCCTGCGGAGCGGGCGGGCCCCGAAGTCGGGGTCGAACCCGGCGCGGGCCAACCACGCCTCGGCATCGGGGGTGGCGGAGAGCCGGAGCCGGCGCTCCTCCATCCGTCGGGCCAGCCGGGCCAGCTGGAGGGAGACGATGGTCCGCAGGTCCTCCTCCCGCAGCGGGTGGAAGCGCACGATCTCGTCGATCCGGTTGACGAACTCCGGGCGGAAGAAGCTGGTCGGTTCGCCCTGCAGGTTCGACGTCATGATCAGCACGGCGTTGGTGAAGCTGACCGTGCGGCCCTGCCCGTCGGTCAGCCTCCCGTCTTCGAGCACCTGGAGCAGCGTGTTGAACACGTCGGCGTGGGCCTTTTCGAGCTCGTCCAGGAGCACGACGGCATACGGCCGGCGCCGCACCGCCTCCGTCAGCTGCCCGCCCTCCTCGTAGCCGACGTACCCCGGTGGTGCGCCCACGAGACGGGACACCGAGTGCCGTTCCATGTACTCGCTCATGTCGATCCTGACCATGGCCTTGGCGTCGTCGAACAGGAACTCGGCCAGGGCGCGGGCCAGCTCGGTCTTGCCCACCCCCGTCGGCCCCAGGAACAGGAAGGAGCCGATGGGCCGGTTCGGGTCCGACAGGCCCGCCCGGCTCCGGCGGATGGCGTTGGCCACGGCGGAGACCGCCTCGTCTTGACCGACCACCCGCTCGTGGAGCGCGCTCTCCATCCGCACGAGCTTGTCGATCTCTCCCTCCAGCAGGCGGCTCACCGGCACCCCGGTCCACCGGCTCACCACGTCGGCGACGTCTTCGGCGTCGACCTCCTCCTTCAAGAAGCGCTGGTCGCGCTGGAGGTCGGCGAGGGCCCGGGTGGCCTCGTCGATCCGTCGTTCGAGCCCGGGGATCTGCCCGTAGGTGATCTCGGCCGCGCCGGCGAGATCACCGTCACGCGTGAGGCGTTCGGCTTCACCCCGCCGGACCTCGAGCTCGCCCTTGAGCGACTGGATGGTGGTGATCGCCTCCCGCTCGGCCTGCCAGTGGGCGGTCATGGCCGACGACTGTTCGGCCAGGTCCGCCAGCTCCTGGCGGAGCCGGGCCAGCCGCTCGGCCGACGCCGCGTCCGTCTCCTTCTCCAGGGCCATCTGCTCGATCTCCAGCTGGCGCATCCGGCGGGTGACGACGTCGAGCTCGGTCGGCATCGAGTCGATCTCGATGCGCAGCCCGCTGGCCGCCTCGTCGACCAGGTCGATGGCCTTGTCGGGGAGGAAGCGCCCGGTCACGTACCGGTCGGAGAGGACGGCCGCCGCCACCAGCGCGGCGTCTTGGATCCGCACCCCGTGGTGGACCTCGTAGCGCTCCTTCAGCCCCCGCAGGATGGCGATCGTGTCCTCGACCGAGGGCTGGTCGACGAAGACCTGCTGGAACCGCCGCTCGAGGGCCGCGTCCTTCTCGATGTACTTCCGGTACTCGTCGAGCGTGGTGGCACCGATCATCCGGAGCTCGCCCCGGGCCAGCATGGGCTTGATCATGTTGCCGGCGTCCATGGCTCCCTCGGACCCGCCACCGGCGCCGACGATGGTGTGGAGCTCGTCGATGAAGGTGATGACCTCGCCCTCGGCGTCGGTGATCTCCTTCAGGACCGCCTTGAGGCGTTCCTCGAACTCGCCCCGGTACTTCGCCCCGGCCACCATGGAGGCCAGGTCGAGCGCCACGACCCGCTTCCCGCGGAGCCCGTCGGGGACGTCGCCCTCCACGATGCGTTGCGCCAGGCCTTCGACGATGGCGGTCTTGCCCACCCCGGGCTCCCCGATCAGCACCGGGTTGTTCTTCGTCCGGCGGGAGAGGACCTGGATCACGCGACGGACCTCGTCGTCGCGGCCGATGACCGGGTCCATCTTGCCTTGCCGGGCCAGGACCGTGAGGTCACGCCCGTAGCGCTCGAGGGCCTGGAAGGTCTCTTCCGGGTTCGCCGTGGTGACCCGGTGGCTGCCTCGCACGTCTCGCAGCGCCGCCAGGAGGTCCTCCCGTCGCACGCCGAGGCGGTCGGCCAGGACCAACAAGAGGTGCTCGACGGAGAGGTAGTCGTCGCCCATGTCCCGCCGGACCGTGTCCGCCTCTTCGAAGCTGTCCCGCAGGGCCGCCCCCATGTGCGGTTCGGCACCACCGTAGGCCTTCGCCAGGCGGGTCAGGGCGTCCTCGATGCGCGTGCGTACCACCGAGGCGTCGATGCCGAGGCTGGCGAGGAGCGGACCGGCGATCCCGTCCTGTTGGTCGAGGACGGCGGCCAGCAGGTGGTCGGGGGTGATCTCGGCGTGGTGCTCCTTGGTGGCCCGTGCCAGGGCGGCGCTCACCGCCTGCTGGGTCTTCTGCGTCCACCGTTCGGGGTCAATGGGCATCATCGGCCTCCTTGTCGTGCAGTGGGCTTGGTGAGCGGGACCAGCGCCTGGGAGAGCGGGACGAGGTCGCGGCGGTAATGCTGGTGCGTGCGGGCCACCGCCACCCGGGCGTCTTCCCTGGCACGGGCGAGCTCCTGTTCCAGTCGTTCGACACGGGCCTCGAGCTCCATGACCCGCCGTACGCCCTCGAGGTTCAGCCCGGCGCTGGTGAGGTCCTGGATGTGACGGAGTCGCTCGAGGTCCTCCTCGGAGAACCGCCGGCTCCCGCCTTGGGTCCGGATCGGGTCGAGCAGGCCCTTGCGCTCGTAGATGCGGAGGGTCTGGGGGTGGACGCCGGCCAGCTCGGCGGCCACCGAGATGACGTAGACGGCGCGGCTCTGCTGGTCACCGGCCATCAGTGGACCTCCAGGTGTCCCCTCGGCGCCGGTGTCGACACGGCGGCGAGCGCCTCGATGGCCGATCGCTCCGCGGCCGACAGCTTCTCTGGCACCGCGACGTCGATGGTGACCAGGAGGTCGCCGGCTCGGTGCTTGCCGGAGACGGGCACGCCCCGGCCCTTCACCCGGAACGTCCGACCGGACGGCGTCCCGGCCGGGATCCGGAGCGTGACCGGGTCGTCGAGGGTGGGCACGGTGATCTCGGCGCCGAGCGCCGCCTCGGCGAAGGTGACGGGCACCGAGAGGGTGAGGTTCCGGCCCCTCCGGCCGAACACCCGGTGGGGGGCGACCGACACCACGACGAAGAGGTCTCCGTTCGGTCCGTTCCCCCGGCCGGTCGCACCCCGGCCCTTCACCCTGATCCGTTGCCCGTCCTCGACGCCGGCGGGGATCCGGACCTTCACGTCTCGGTTGCGGTGCTCGAGCCCGGTGCCGTGGCACGTGGGACATGGCACCTCGATCAGCGTGCCCCGGCCTCCGCAGTTCGGGCAGATCTGGCTGAGGGAGAAGAGCCCCTGGTCGTCCTGGAGGGTCCCCGTGCCCTTGCACCGGGGGCACGCCTTGGGCTTCGTGCCCGGGGCGGCACCGGACCCGGCACACGTGTGGCAGCGGACGTCGGTGGTCACGTGGACGGTGGTCGTGACCCCCCGGACGGCGTCCTCGAACGACAGGTGCAGTTCGGCTTCGACATCGGCTCCCCGCTGCGGGCCGGTGCCCCTGGCTCGCGTGGTCCGCCTGGTCCGCCCGCCGAACATGCCGCCGAGGAGGTCACCGAGATCGCCCATGTCCTCGACCCGGAAGGTCGTCCCTCCCGGACCCCCGAAGCCACCGGGGAACCCGGCCCCCGCCATCGGGCCCTGGGCCCGCACCTCGTCGTACTCCTTGCGCTTGGCGGGGTCTCCCAGCACGTCGTAGGCGGCGCTGATCTCTTTGAACTGCTCCTCGTGTCCGGGGTTGGCGTCGGGATGGTGTGCCTTCGCCAGCTTCCGGTAGGCGCTCGTGATCTCCTTCGCCGTGGCGTTCTTCGACACCCCGAGGGTGCGGTAATAGTCCTTTTCGAACCACTCTCGTTGCGGGGCCACCGTCTCTCGCCCTCAGTTCCTCTCCTCGTGACGGCCCGGACGTCCGGGCCGTGCCCGCGTCAGCCGCGGACCATGACCATCGCCGGGCGGACCACCGACCCTTTCCAGCGGTACCCGGCCCGCATGACCTGGGCGACGACCACCTCGTGCCCGCTCCCACCCCCGTTGTCGTCACCGCTCGTCCCGTGTGCCGCGCCCGTCTCGCCCGGACCGCCGTCACCGCGTGTGGCACCGGCGCCGCCCTGGCCACCGCCCTGGCCGCCGCCGTCGTCGGTGCCTCCATCCCGGTTCCCCGCGGCGTCCGCCGTGTCGTCGACCGCCCGGGTGTCGTCCGAGACGTTCCCGGTGGGACCATCCGGCCCCGGCCCGGCAGTGGCCGGCCCCGACCCGGCAGTGGCCGGCCCCGGCGGCTCCGGTGTCTCGGCGGGAGAGCCGACCGGCTCCCCGGTCTCGGCGGGTAGCTGGCCCACCGCCTCGTGGAGGCTGGGGTCGAAGGGCTCCCCGATCGGGTCGATGCGTTCGAGGCCCTCCTTCGTCAGCACGTCGTTGAGCAGTGCCGTCGCCTGGACGAGCGCCCGACCGTCGTCGGAGGTGGGATCGCCGAGGTGGGCGGCGGCGAGGTCGAGGACGTCCAGGACGGGCAGGAGCTTGTCGACCAGCGAGCGTGCCGCACGGTCAGCCTCCTCCAGCTGTTGCTTGGCCACCCGCTTCCGGTAGTTCTCGAAGTCGGCCTGGAGGCGCCGCAGGGCGTCCAGGTACTCGTCACGCTCGGCCTCGACGGACCGGATGAGCTCGTCGCCGCCGGGATCGTCGGTCCGATCACCGTCCGGCTCCGGGACGGGCCGGCCGTCTCCGTCGGCAACCTGCCCGCCGGTGTCGGGACCATCGACACCCACTCCACCGTTGGCAGGGCCATCGGCACCCTGCCCGCCGGTGTCGGGATCGCCCACGGAGCGCTGGCCGTTCGGAGCGTCTCCCGGCGCGTCTCCCGGCGCGTCTCCCTGGCCGGCCATCCCCCCGGGAGGGGGGAACCGTTGCTCGTCCTCTGCGCCACCCGGGCGGGGAGGTCGGTCCTCGTCCCGGGTGCGTGCCTGTGACCCGTTGCCCATCGCCCTCAGTCCTTCTCGTCGACGATCTCGGCGTCCACCACCTCGTCGTCGGACGCCTCGTCCGACCCGCCGCCGGTGCCGGTGGCGCCGGCCGACCCGGCGTCAGCCTTCGACGCCTCCTCGTAGAGCCGCTGGCTGAACGACTGGCTGGCCGAGAGCAGGTGGTCGGTCGCGTCCTTGATGGCCTCGATGGACGACCCGGCCAGGGCGTCCTTCAACGCCTTCAGCCCGGACTCGACGGCCTCCTTCTCGTCGCCCTGGAACTTGTCGCCCTGGTCCTTCAAGAGGCTCTCGGTCCGGTAGACGAGCGTGTCGGCGTTGTTGCGGACCTCCGCCTCCTCGCGACGGCGACGGTCGTCCTCGGCGTGCGCCTCGGCATCCCTCACCATCCGCTCGATCTCATCTTTCGACAGGGAGGACTGGCCGGTGATGGTCATCGACTGCTCCTTCCCGGTCGCCCGGTCCTTGGCCGAGACGTGCACGATGCCGTTGGCGTCGATGTCGAAGGTGACCTCGATCTGCGGGACGCCGCGGGGAGCCGGGGGCAGGTCGACGAGCTGGAACTTGCCCAGGGTCTTGTTGTACATCGCCATCTCGCGCTCGCCCTGGAGGACGTGGACCTCCACGGAGGGCTGGTTGTCCTCGGCCGTCGTGAACACCTCGCTCCGCTTCGTCGGGATCGTGGTGTTCCGCTCGATGAGGCGGTGCATGACGCCGCCCTTCGTCTCGATGCCCAGCGACAGCGGGGTGACGTCGAGCAGCAGGACGTCTTTCACCTCACCCTTCAGCACGCCGGCCTGGACGGCGGCCCCGACGGCCACCACCTCGTCGGGGTTGACGCCCTTGTGGGCCTCCTTCCCGGTGATCGAGTGCACGAGCTCCTGGACGGCCGGGATACGGGTCGAGCCGCCGACCAGCACGACGTGGTCGATGTCGTCCTTCGTGAGGCCGGCATCCTTGATCGCCTGCTCGAAGGGGCCCTTGCACTGCTGGACCAGATCGGCGGTGAGCTCGTTGAACAGGGAGCGGGACAGCTTGACGTCCAGGTGCTTCGGGCCGTCGGAGGTGGCGGTGATGAACGGCAGGTTGATCTGGGTCTCCTGGAGGGAGGACAGCTCGATCTTCGCCTTCTCCGCCGCCTCCTGGAGCCGTTGGGTGGCCATCTTGTCGGTGGAGAGGTCCACGCCCTCGGTGTCCTTGAACGTCTTGACCAACCAGTCGATGATCCGCTGGTCCCAGTCGTCGCCGCCGAGGTGGGTGTTCCCAGAGGTGGACTTGACCTCGAAGACCCCGTCACCGATCTCGAGCAGGGAGACGTCGAACGTCCCACCGCCCAGGTCGAAGACGAGCACGGTCTGGTCCTTGCCTTCCTTGTCGAGGCCGTAGGCGAGGGCGGCGGCGGTCGGCTCGTTGATGATCCGGAGCACTTCGAGCCCTGCGATCGTGCCCGCCTCTTTCGTGGCCGTACGCTGGGCGTCGTCGAAGTAGGCGGGGACCGTGATGACGGCCTGGGTGACGGTGTCGCCGAGGAACGCCTCGGCGTCGCGCTTCAGCTTGCCCAGGATCCGGGCGGAGATCTCCTGGGCCGTGTAGGCCTTCCCGTCGATGTCGATCGTCCACGACGTGCCCATGTGGCGCTTCACGGACCGGATGGTCCGATCGGGGTTGGTGATGGCCTGGCGCTTGGCGACCTCGCCCACGAGCACCTCACCCGACTTGGCGAACCCGACGACCGACGGGGTCGTCCGCCCGCCCTCGGCGTTGGGGATGACGACCGGTTCACCGGCCTCCAGCACGCTCACCACCGAGTTGGTGGTCCCGAGGTCGATTCCTACGGCCTTTGCCATCGTCCTGCCTCCTGCTTGTTCCGTCGTGCCCGTCCTTCGGGCACCTGGTCCGCTCGTCCGGCTCGTCCGCCGGTGTCCTGCTCCGGCGGGTTCAACCACCCGTCGTGCCTCACTATTCCGTCATGCTACGCGAAACATATGGTTTCATGATCGCAAGCAGTAGAGGAAAGTTGAGTCTTAGTATAGCAACCTCGTCAGGTTCCCGTGTCCCCGTCCGGAGCGACGGCTCCCGGGTAGCATCGGGTGATGCTCGATCTGGTGCTCCTCCGTCATGGCCAATCGACCTGGAACGCCGAGAACCTGTTCACCGGGTGGGAGGACGTCGACCTCACCGCCGTCGGCGAGGAGGAAGCCGCCGCCGCCGGCCGGCTGCTCCGGGAGGAGGCCGGCCTCGACCTGCGGGTGGTCCACACGTCGGTGCTCACCCGGGCCGTCCGCACCGCCGCCATCGCTCTCGACGTGGCCGGGCGGAGCTGGCTCCCCGTGCGACGGCACTGGCGCCTGAACGAGCGGCACTACGGCGACCTCCAGGGGAAGGACAAGGTCGCCGTGGCCGAAGCCCACGGGCCCGAGCAGCTCCGGGCGTGGCGCCGCGGCTACGCCACGCCACCCCCGCCGGTGTCCGTGGACGATCCCCGCCACCCGTCCCATGACACCCGGTACCGGGACGTCCCGGTCGACGCGCTCCCCGCCACGGAGTGCCTGGCCGATGTCGTGGTCCGGATGGTGCCCTACTGGGAGGACGCCATCGTTCCCGATCTGCTCGTCACCGCGGCCCGGGGCGGCGGCGTCCTGGTCGTGGCCCACGGCAACAGCCTCCGGGCACTGCGCAAGCACCTCGAAGGCATCGGCGACGACGAGATCACCGGCCTCGAGATCCCGACCGGGATCCCCTACCGCTACCGGTTGGACGACTCGCTCTCCATCGCGGAGCAGGGCTACCTCGGCGACGCCGACGCAGCCCTGCAAGCCGCCGAGGCCGTGGCCCGCCAGGCGGGCTGAACGGGGGACCCGCCGGGGGGTTTGGCGGGGGACCTGGCGGGCCCCGGCCCCCTTGCGCATCCGGGTCGGTCGGAGTGCGGTGCCAGTGCCGCCCGGGGAGCTCAGAGGGCGTCGACGCCGCGCTCCCCGGTGCGGACCCGGATGACCTCTTCGACGGGGAGGACCCAGACCTTCCCGTCGCCGATCTTCCCGGTGCCGGCGACGTCGACGATCTTCGTCGTGACGTCGTCGACCAGCGCGTCGTCGACCAGGATCTCCAGCCGGATCTTCGGCACGAAGTCCACCTCGTACTCGGCGCCGCGGTACACCTCGGTGTGCCCGCGCTGCCGTCCGAACCCCTGGACCTCGGTCAGTGTCAACCCGTGGACCCCGAGGGCCTTCAGCGCCTCTTTCACCTGGTCCAACTTGAACGGTTTCAGTACTGCCACCACCAGCTTCATCGGAGGCCTCCTGGCTCGACTCGTCGTTCCTTCAACTTCCCTCACCCTGGTCCGGCCGTCCACCCTCGGGTCTGTCCGATGCCGGTCTCTGCGTCAGCTCTCCGGCGCCGGAGCCCCCACTGTCCCAGCTGTCGGCTCCCCGGGTCGACTCGCCGGCCATGGCCATGGCCCCCACGCGCTCGGCGAAGGTCTCCTCGGGGAAGGCCTCCTCGCCGTGGATGGCGAGGTCGCCGATCTCGAGAACCTCGTCCTTGTAGCGCAGGCCGCCGAGAACGAGCCCGATCAGCTTCATGAGGAGGAAGGTCACGAGGGCCGACCAGAAGATCACCCACGCCGCGGCCCGGGCCTGTTCCCAGAGCTGGTGGAACGAGCCTGTGTACGCCAGGCCGCTCACCGAGAACGGGGTGCAGTGCGCCGTGGCCGAGAGGTAGGTCTGCTGGCTCGTCGAAACCACCTGCCCGCTGGAGCTCAGGTGGCCACACCCGTACTCGAGCATGCGCGGGTCACCGAACACCCCCAGCAGGAGCCCACCGAACAGTCCGGCGATCCCGTGCGTGTAGATGACGCCGAGGGCGTCGTCCACCTTCGAGAACGGGCGGACCTTCGACAGGTAGTTCCAGGCGAACCACACGATCACCGTGCAGATGACCCCGACGGCGATCGCTCCCTGCCCGTTCACCCACCCGGCACTGGGAGTGATGCCGACCAGGCCGCAGATCATGCCGTTCACGCCGCCGAGGAAGGTCGGCTTCTTCTCCTTGGAGAGCCAGGCGTCGAGGGCGATCCACACCAGGACGCCCACCGCCGTGGCGATGTTGGTGTTCACCACGGCGGCCGCGGCGTCCGCCCCCGCGTAGTACGGGTCCCCGCCGTTGAACCCGTTCCAGCCCAGCCATAGGATGCCGGCACCGACCGCCGCCATCACCAGGTTGTTGGGGATGGCGTGCCGTCTGTCTCTGAGCAGCCTGGGCCCGAGGACCCAGGCTGCCACGAAGCCTGAGACCCCCGCCGACATGTGGATCACGTACCCACCCGAGAAGTCGAGTGCTCCTTCCTGGGCGAAGTACCCGCCGCCCCACAGGAGGAAGGCGTCGACGCCGTAGACGAACGTCGACCACAGGGGCACGAGCAGGCACCAGGCGCTGAACTTGAGGCGGCCGATGACGCTCCCCAGGAAGAGCAGGGGCGTGATGGCGGCGAAGACGAACTGGAAGTACGCCAGGGACGCCGTCGGGAAGTGGAACGGGATCGCCGTGTTGGCGGCGGAGACGGCCTGTCCCTGCTCACCGATGGCGCTGGTGATCCCCCCCGGTTTCCCGACGAAGTTCTCGAAGAAGTGCTTCACCCAGCCGACGCCGCTCAGCTGCGTCTGGACGCCGTTCCTCACCCCTCCGCCGATCGACGTGGCGCCGAAGCCCATCTTGTAGGACCAGAGGACCCAGGCGATGAGCACCAGCGAGAAGCCGGCGAACGTCATGGCCATGATGTTGACGGACCATTTCTTCTGGACGATCGATGCGTAGAGCACCGCCAGCGCGGGAAGGCTCATCATGCCCACGAACGTGGCGGCCACGATCTGCCAGGTGTTGTCTCCGGTGTTCAGCCAACTGGGATAGGGAACCTGTGTGAGCACGGCTAGCACGGTTCGGGAGCTCCTCTCCTGACATGCCGAGGTCGCAATCGGCGCAGTGGCTGCTCCCGGAGGGAGGTCACCACCAGTCCTGGGCAGACAGATCCGCTCTGTCGGAGGACACAATGCAGGTCCGGCATTTCCGCACCGTCACGCCGGTGTTACAACCGTGTGAACTGACCGGATGGCCGGAGACGGGGAGCGATCGCTGGTCGTGGCTGGGCGGCGCGGCCGCCGGCCGGTCCCGCAGGCGGGCCGGGCTCAGGTCACGAGGATGGCGGCGTGTAGCGCTTGTTGGCCCGGGCCGGACCGAGGCGCGAGGCGGCGTCGGTCCGGGCCAGCTTCAGCTGGGACTGGTACCGGTACGCCCTGACGAGCAGCCATGCCCCCACCATGATGTAGGGCACACCGAAACCCCAGAAGTGCAGGTTGAAGATGGACAGGCCGTAGAGCGCCATCGTGATCCCGAGGTACAGCCGTTTGCGGTACCACGCCATCGCCAACATGACGACGGCCAGCACGACGGCGACCGCCCCGATCTCGGCGTACAGCGACGGGTTGACGTAGAGCTTGTTCACCTGGCCGTCGGCGAGCAGGCGCTTCGGGTCGTTGGCGATGAGGCTTGCCGACACGATGAGGCCGATCATGGCGCCGATGGGCGCCGCCAGCAGTCCGATCAGTCGCTCCTTGTCGTCGGCGCGGGCCGTCTGGCCTTCCAGCTCGGCGACCGCGGCCGGCGTTGGCGCCGAGTCAGGCTTCTCCGGCGCTTCCTTCACGAACACACCGATCACGCGCTGGCCGAAGGACCGGCCGGTGGCGTCACGCATCGAGGGCCCACGTCCGGACGTGCGGCACGGCAGCGGACTTCCTCATGCCGCCACGCGTGCCGGAGGTCTCCGTACCAGCGGACGGCTCTCCACCCACCCGCCCACCGGCATCCGAGGAGCGAGGAGGAAGGAGGGATCGGGGGTTGGCGCCGGTCGCGAGCGTCGGCTCGGGACCTCGGGGGCGCGTGGGAAACGCCATGCGAGACGGTAGCGCGCCCGGGGCGCCGCCCACAATGCCGGAGGGGCCCGCCCCACGCGCCGCCCCACGCGCCGCCGTGTG
>JAKADK010000018.1 GCA_021820665.1 Actinomycetes bacterium
CGACAACAGCAACCACAGCCACAGCAACGAAAACCACGGCAACCGCACGCACGGCGGCATCCGGGCGAGCCACGGGGACCCCTCCGGCGACCCCCGAGGGGCGGCCCCGTCCACGCCATGCCACTATCGCGCCGACCAGGAGCCTTGTCCACAGCGTGCCGGGCGCGGCTCCCCTCGTGCCGGGCGCGGGCAACCACCGGCACCGTGCCGACTCCGATGTGCGGTGTGAATATCACTCATCGTCACGCGACGGTGACACAGCGAGTGATGCCCGGTAACGTGGTGCAGTCGCCGGCAGCGGCGGCCTGCGGACGTGGCCGGGTCGACCGGTCGAGCCAGCCCGGTGGCACAGCGAGCGAGGGAACCTCATGACAATCGGCGCAGTGAGGCACGGGACGGTGAGCGAGCTTCCCGCCGTCCCGGCCGAGGACCCGGCGTTCGCCGCCGCCTCCGAGCTGGCCAGGCGCTTGCTCGACAACCTCTCCCGGGTCGTCCTCGGCACACCGGCACCGGTGTCGGTGGCCGTGGTCGCCGCCCTGTCCGGCGAGCATCTCCTGGTCGAAGACGTCCCGGGCGTCGGCAAGACGCTCCTGGCCGCCGCCCTGGCCCGGTCGCTCGGGGCCGACCTCTCCCGGATCCAGGGCCATCCCGACCTGCTGCCCTCGGACGTGACCGGGGTGACCATCTTCTCGCCGGAGACCCGCGAGTGGGACTTCCGTCCCGGACCGGTCTTCGCCCACGTCGTCCTGCTGGACGAGCTCAACCGGACGCCGCCCCGGACCCAGTCCGCCCTCCTCGAGGCCATGGAGGAGAACCAGGTGTCGGTGGACCGGACGTCCTGGGCCCTCCCCCACCCCCACCTCGTCCTCGCCACCCAGAACCCCGTCGGTCAGCTCGGCACCTATCCCCTGGTCGAGAGCCAGCTGGACCGCTTCGGCCTGGCCACCTCCATCGGCTACCCCACCGCCGACATCGAGGCCCGCCTCGTCCTGCGTGACGGGGGTCGCAGCGCGCTGCACCACCTGAAACCGGTGTGCACGATCGAGGAGTGGGAGCGCAGCCTCGACACGACAGCCGCCGTCCGGGTGGCCCCGAGCGTGGCCGAGTACGCCGTGGCCGTCGTCCGGGCTACGAGGAGCATCGGGACCGTACGGCTGGGCGCCAGCCCGCGTGCCGCCATCTCGTTGATCCGTTGCGCCCAGGCCCACGCCGTGCTGGTCGGCCGTCCGTACGTGACTCCGGACGACATCCAGGCGATGGCCGTGCACTGCCTGTCGCACCGGCTGGTCACCGACGGGTCGATTCGCGACCGGAGCGAGCCGGTCCGCCAGATCCTGGCCGCGACGCCGGTCCCCGTGCCGTGACCAACGCCGGCTGACGGGGTCCGGTCGTGGCACGTCGAACGTTCACCGTTTCCGGGGGCTCGATCCGGCTGCGTCGGCGCACCCATCCGACCCACTGGGCCGGGCCGGCAACCGGATCGGTGCTCACCGTCCTGGCGTGGTCGGCCGTCGCCCGCTCCAGCGGGTCGGGCTGGGTCCAGGCGGTGGGCGCGCTGCTCGCCGCCGTGCTCGCCACCGGCCTCCTGGCTCCGGCCGTCGCCGCCCACCGTCTCCGGGTGAGCTGCGTGGCCTGCCCGTCCGACACCACGGCCGGCTTCCCCGCCACGGTGCGCATCGAGACGAACGGCCCGGCCCGGCTCCGGCCCCTCCTGCCGGTCGGGGAGGACGTGAGCAGCGTCGGTCCGGCCCGGGGAAGGCGTCAGGTGGAGATGGCGATCACGCCCGACCACCGGGGCGTGATCGGCGCCCTGGCCGTCGAGATCGGGTCGTCCCTGCCGTTCGGGATGGTCTGGTGGGTGCGGGAGACCGTGGTGCCGCTCCCGAGGCCGCTCCACGTCGCGCCGCGGCACGGCACGGGGACGGAACGGACGGCCGCCCCCGCCGACACGAGCGGGGAGGCTCCGCCCCGGGTCACCGCACCCAGCGGCGAGCCCAAGGGTGTCCGTCCCTACGAGCCCGGCGACCGCCGACGGGCCGTGCACTGGCCGGTCAGTGCCCACACCGCGAGCCTCATGGTCCGGGAGTACGAGGAGCCCACGGCCGAACCGGTCGTCCTCGTCGTCGACCTCCCCGCGGATCCTGCCGCCGCCGAGCGGTATGCCGAGCAGATGATGGGGCTGGCCGCCGACGAGCTGGCCCGGGGGACCCCGGTGGTCCTCTCCACCCTGGAGCCCGACGGCCGGCGGGTCCACCCGGTCGTGGACACGGTCGACCTGGGACGGCGCCTGGCCAGGGCCGTTGCACCGGGGACGGCGCCATGAGATCCGGCTCCGGCGCCGCGACATCCAGGGCCGGGTCCAGCTCCGGGTCCGGGCCCCGCTCGTCCCGCCGGTCCGCCGGCCTCTGGCAGCGCATCGTCGAGGCGAACCGGCCCGGCCCGGCCGAGCACTCCATCGCCTTCCGCACGGCGACGGTCGGGGCCGTCACGGTGGCGCTCGCCGCCTGCTGGAGCCAGGGAGAGCTCTCCGCCCCCGTCGCCCTCGGCGCGGTGATCGCCACCGTGGTCGGCAACGTCCTGTCCTACCGGCGACGGGAACGCCCCTGGGCGCTCGTCAAACCGATCCTCGCCGTCTGCGTCGTGGCCGGCTTCGCCTGGTTCATCCTGAGCGCCGCCCATCAGGCGGCACCCGGGAACGTCTCGACGGTGGAGCGTCCGCTGGCCTTCTTGTTCGCCTGGGTGCTATGCACCCACGCCTTCGACGTGCCGGCCCGGAAGGACGTCGCCTACACCCTGGCCGGCTCGGTGGCCCTCATGGCGGTTGCCGCCGCCCAGACCGTCGACCTGTCGCTGGCCGGCTACGTGGTCGTCTGGTTCGCCTTCGGGATCTGGGGACTGGTCGCCATGTGGCAGTCGCTCACCGGGGTGAGGGGTGTGCCGTGGGGGGCGCTCGGGGCCTCCTCGGTCGTCGTGGTCGTCCTCGCCCTTGTGTTCCTGGTCCTCCTCCCGGCGCCCAGGGTCTCCAGCACCCTCATCTTCCCGGCATCGTCCGCCGGCGACGCTCCGGTCGACTCCCCGTCCGGCCTCACCGACGGAGCGGCGTCCCTCCCGGCCACGGCGGCAGCGCCGTCGGGACCGACCCGTGTCGGTGGCTACCTCGGGTTCGCCAAGTCCCTCGACACCGGGTTGCGTGCGTCTCTCGGGAACCAGGTCGTGCTGCGGGTGCGGGCCAGCCAGCCGAGCTACTGGGTGGGCGAGACCTTCGACCACTGGAACGGGAAGAGCTGGACCCAGACCACCGACCCCTCCAACGGCGGGAGCGTCACCACCCTGGCCGGCGGCTCGCCGTTCTCGATCCCGACGACGACCGACCAGTCGGCGCCCGATGCGTCGGGGACCACCGACGTCCAGACGTTCTACCTCGCCGAGTCCGGCCCGAACCTCGTCTTCCATGCCGACAACGCCACCCGCGTGTACGTGGAGAGCCCCCGGCTCCTGCTCACCGGGGACGGGACGATCGTCTCCCCGCTCACCATGGGGAAGGGGACCGTCTACACCGTCGTCTCCGACGTCAACACGGCCACGCCGGCCCAGCTGCGGGCTGCCACGCGGACGAGTCCCCGTGCCCCGGGAACCTCGCCGGCCCCGCACCTGTCGACCGCCCAGCGACGGCGGTACCTCCAGCTCGCCGGGACCGACCCGCGGGTGGCGGCCCTGGCGGCGAAGATCACCGCCGGCATCGGCACGCCGGAGAACCCCGACACCTACGACAAGGTGATGGCCATCGAGCACTGGATGGCCACCCACATCCACTACTCGACCGACATCCCGCCGCTCGCACCGGGGCAGAACACCGTCGACGAGTTCCTCTTCCACACCCGCGTCGGCTACTGCGAGCAGATCTCCACCGCCACGGCGGTCATGCTCCGCACCCTCGGCATCCCGGTGCGGGAAGCCACCGGGTACGTCCCGGGCTCCTACAACCCCATCACCGACCTCTACGACGTGGAGGCGAAGGACGCCCACGCCTGGGTCCAGGTGTGGTTCCCGGGCTACGGCTGGCAGAACTTCGACCCCACGGCCGACGTGCCGCTTGCCAACCCGTCGCCCGGGTCGGTCCTCGTGCGCGATCTCGGCAACGGCCTCCGGCATCTCCCCGTCGTGCCGCTCGGTATCGTCGTCACGGCGGTGGCGGGGCTGGCCGAGCTCCGGCGACGCCACGCCCGGCGGCCGAGGACGTGGGCCGAGCGAGTCGTCCGGGACTTCGAGCGCCACGGGGCGCGGGCGGGCCGACCGCGCGCGCCCAGCGAGACCCTCCGTTCGTACGCCTCGCGCCTGGCCGGCAGCGAATCCGGGCTCGTGTGGGCGGCCGACCTCGTCGAGGCCTGGCGCTACGGAGGCATCGAGCCCTCGGCCGGCGACGTCGAGCGGGCGGTGCAGATCGCCCGCCACGCCGCCGTTCCCGGCGGCCACCAGGGAGAGGCACCGAACGGTCGGGGCGAGCCTCAGCCGGAGAGGGCGTACGCCTCCGCCAACGACCCGCCGGCGGCCACCAGGGACCGGTAGCGCATCAGCTGACGGGGCATGGAGAACGCCAGTGCGCCGGTGAGCAGCCCGGCCCGGTGGTACAGCGCGGCGAACCGCCCGCCGGCCAGCGAGCCGTCGACCACCTCCACCTCGTCACCGGCCGAGGGGACCCCGACCATCTGGATCTTGGTGGCGTACTGGTCGGACCAGAAGAACGGCACCGGCTCGTAGGGCGTCGCCGCCGCCGTCCCGGCCACCAGGTTGCGGGCCGCCGCCACGCCGCTCTCGGCGGCGTTCGTCCAGTGCTCCAGGCGCAGCACCCGGCCGAGCGACCGGTGCGGCCAACGGGCCACGTCCCCCGCTGCCACCACCCGGTCGGTGGCGAAGAGCCGCTCATCACAGGTGACGCCGTCGTCGACCGGCACTCCCGAACCCGCCAGCCAGTCGGTGGTCGGAGTGACCCCGACTCCGACGACGACCACGTCGGCGGGCACCTGGGACCCGTCGGTCAGCGCCACCGTCAGGGATCCGACATGCTCGCCGGCGACGCCCGCCACGCCGACCCCCGTCTTCAGCTCCACCCCGGCGGACCGGTGGAGCGCGCCGCAGGCGGCACCGACCTCCTCGCCCAGCACGTGGGCGAGCGGGGTGGCAGCCGCCTCGACCACCGTCACCCGGGCGCCGAGCCCATGACACGTGGCCGCCACCTCGGCGCCGATGAACCCGGCACCGACAACCACCAGCCGGACCCCCTCACCCGCCCGGGCCAGGTCGCCCCGCACCCCGAGGCAGTCGTCAAGCGTCCGGAGCAGGTGGACCCCCGGCCGGGGCGCGATCCCAGGCAGCGATCGGGCGGCGGCGCCGGTGGCCACCACGAGGCCGTCGAAGGCCAGCTCCTCCCCGGTGCTGAGGCCGACGGTCCGCGCCCCGAGATCGAGGGCGGTGGCCGCTGCCCCGATGCGCCAGGAGAACCCCAGGTCGGCCAGGTCCTCCGGGGCGTGGTGCCGGATCCGTTCGACGTCCCAGGCCCCCGCCAGGAACTGCTTCGACAGGGGCGGTCGGTCGTAGGGAGGGTGCGACTCGGCTCCCACCATGACGACCGGCCCCCGGTGGCCCACGTGGCGCAGCTCCTCGGCCGCCCGCAGGCCGGCGAGCGAGGCGCCCACCACGACCACCGTGCCGTCGGGGTCGAGGGGACCACTCACCGGCCGAAGACGCTGGCCCACTGTTCGGGGCTCCCGAGCGAGAAGACGAAGTTCGTCGCACGCGTGGCGCCCATGGTCGCCGACGGCGCCGCCGAGTACTGGTGCCCGGGGTAGAGCACCGTCGTGTCGGGCACGGACGCCAGGCGACTGGTGAGGGTGGTGTAGAGCGCCCCGGCATCGCCGCCGGGGAGGTCGGTGCGGCCGCATCCCTCCAGGAAGAGGGTGTCCCCGGAGAGGAGCTTCCCGCCGACGAGGACACACTGGCTGCCCGGGGTGTGGCCGGGGGTGTGGACGAGGGTCAACGCCACCTCGCCCACGGCGACCACGTCGCCGCTCCTGTGGGTCTGGAGGTCGCCCGTACCCACGCCCGTGGAACGGATCACCCAGGGGACCTCGTCCACCTGGACGTGGACGGGAACCGGCAACCGGGCCAGGAGCCGGGTGATGCCCTGGATGCCGTGGCCCATCATCTCTCCGCCCACGTGGTCCGGGTGGTAGTGGGTGGCGACGGCTCCGACACAGGCCATGTCGTCGGCCGCCAGCAGGTCGACGAGCTCGTCGACGGCGTAGGCGGGGTCGACGATCACCGCCTCGCCCATGAGGCGGTCCCCGACCAGGTAGACGAAGTTGACCATCTGGGCAGCCAGCGGATCGTCGCGGGCGAAGTCCCTCCCTGCCAGCAGCTGGCGGAAGTACAGGCGCTCCGCGCCATCCCGGTCGTTGCCGGCGCCGGCCGACGGGCCGACGTTCCCCTGGCGTGCCGGGGTGAGGACCGAGCGCACCTCCGGGTCGGGCACAGAAGCAGAGCGCACGGACACAGCTTACGTAGGCACACCATCGCGTCGCCGCGCCAGCACCCGAGACGGTCGGCTGCGGGGGACCACACGCTGTCCGCCCCGACCCCGTCGACGACCGGGCGACACCCGGTTCCCGACCGGGGCGACAGGCGGGAGCCCGAGGCACTCCCGGCGCTCTTCGACTGGATCGTGGTCGGTTCGTCGCCCCAACGGCGTGCCGCCCGTCAACGGTTCGTCGTCTCTCGCGCCGCCCTGGTTGCGCGCGCACCGTGCCCGGGGTTTGACCGAGCCGAAAGGAACCGGAGACCCATGTTCCCCTGTCTCGCGACAACTGGCGCGCCCCGAAACGACCTCACACCCCGGTCACACCCCACGCGTCGCCTACCGGTTCCGCGGTCGGATCCTCGGCGCCCGGCGACGGCGCTCGCGTACCAGACGAGGCGCCTGGCATGTCGTTACAGTGGTTCATCTGCAGTTTCACCGACTACCTGGCGCGGTAGCACCGACCATCTGCACCCGCCTTCCCTTCCGAATTGTCAGAAAGTTTTGAATATCGCTTGACACGGTATGCGAACAGGATCATCATCCCACCGGGGGGCAGAGAGCCTCTGGGGGGCGATGCTGTGATGCGCGGGCCACTTGTTGTGTGTGGTCGCCTGGGCCGCGCGGAGCTAGTGGCGAAACCGGCGTCCTTTTTTTCCATCTGGCCTCACGGTCAGAGTGAGAAAGGGAGCAGCCAATATCATGAGAACCCGTCTTCTCCTTGCCGCTGGCGCTGTCGGGGCGGCGACGCTCGGCCTGGTGGGCACCGGTAGCTTCGCCAGCTTCACGAGCACCGTCGCTGGGACCAACTCGATCACCTCGGGAACCTTCCAGCTCCAGGCTGAGCCGGCGGGAACGCCGACCGTTTCCGGACCGCTGGTCGGGGACGCAATAAACGGTGGTCAGCCGACCCAGAACCTGGTCGCCACGAGCGAGCCGACCGTCACCGGCCAAGGCAACACCCTCGCCTACACGCTGGCCAACGCCGCACCCGGCGACGCGTACAGCTACACCTTCAACGTCTACGACGTCGGCACGCTCCAGGGCCAGGTGGACACCATCACCTACTCGCCCGGTTCGCAAGGCACCGCGCTCGAGGCCCAGATGACCGTAGAGGTGCAAGAGCAGGTGAACGGTACCTGGACCGATGTCCACAACAGCTCCGCCTCGGGTGCATCAGGCAGTCCACTGCCGGCGTCCCAGGCTCACACCTACTACCTCGACTACTCGTTTGGCCCGGCATTTCTCCAGCCGAACACGTTGTCGTCGTCGGGCACGCCGTCCTATACCGGTGAAGAAGCCTCGGCCACGTTCCGGGTCGTGTTCACCTTCCTCGACCCGACGACGAACCCCAACTCGTCGTCTAACAATCACGTCGTCAACCAGAACACCGCCGAGGGTATCTCGGCTGCGCCGACGATCACGGTGAACGGCACGAACACGCCCTGACCGGCAGTGCGGCGTTCTCTTTGCACGGGCAGCGGGGTGGGCGGCAACGTCCACCCCGCTGGCGCGGCCCACCCCCTCGCGAGATGCACGTCAGGGGCGGACCGTCGTTGGAGGAGGACCACGACCGTGCAGCGACACGCTCCTAGAACGCCCACCGCTCGCGGATGGTCCCTCGGCCGCGTGGTGGTCGACGTCCTCGTCGGCGTCCTCGTCGCCGGCTTTGCTGTCATCGCCGTCGCCATCGGCTCGGGTGGATGGCAGTTGCGGCCGGTCCTGTCCGGCAGCATGCGGCCCACTCTGCCCATCGGTGGTGTGGTGGTCACGCAGCGGGTCCCGCTCTCGGAGCTACGGGTCGGAGATGTCGCGGTGTTCCACCCGCCGACGAACCCGCGGCTTGACTACGTCCATCGGGTCATCTCGCTGACCCGGAGCAACGGGACCGACACGATCCGCACCAAAGGGGACGCCAACGTCTCGCCGGATCCCTGGACGCTCGAGGTCCGCGGGCAGTGGGCCTATGTCGCCCGCTTCAGCATCCCCGATGTCGGTTACGCGGCGACGTGGATCCACTCCCCGCGCGGACGGGTTGACTTACTCATCCTCGCCGCCCTGCTGTCGCTCCTCCTGGCGACAACCGAGGTCACCCATCGCCGACGTCGCCGGGCAGCTGTCGTGGCAAGGAGCGGTAGCGAGCCGGTTGACGAGGAGCGCCCCATCGACGCCACCAGCCGCTGAGCACCTGCCCGACAAGGGGTCGAATCGCCAGGGGAACATGGTGATCGACGTCAGAGCCGGCGAACGCGTCGCCACACACGTGGGATGCCGACAAGCCCAAGTACCATACGAGCGGGCACTGCCCACCGTTGCCATCCGTTGACCTGCGAGGAGGTGCCGTGGAGCGCAAACCGGCGACACCGGATGCATGGCTGACCGTCGCCGGCATCCTGCGTCACTGGGCGACCCTCCGACCCGACGCTCCCATGCTGACCTGTGGGAGCGTCACGGTGACGTGGGGCGAGTGCTACCGGCGGGCCCGCCAGGTGGCGACCTCCCTCGTGGCCGAGGGCATCGGGCCGGGAGATCGGGTGGCGTTCCTCGACCGGAACGGGACGGAGTTCTTCGAGGTGCTCTTCGGCTGCGCTCTGGCCGGAGCCGTGACCGTCGTCGTCAACTGGCGCCTCAGCCCGGCCGAGATGACCACGGTGGTCGCCGATTCGGAGGCGGTCGTGCTCTTCTTCGGGCCCGACTACGCCGCGGCGGCCGACGAGATCACCTCCCGCGCCGAGATGCTGCGGCGCGCGGTGCCGCTCGACGCCCTGCCGGCGTGGCGCGCCCACGGCGGGGACGACCCCGACGACCCCCAGGCCTCGGACGGACCGGGCGAGGTCGTCCTCCAGCTCTACACGTCGGGCACCACCGGCCTCCCCAAGGGGGTCATGCTGACCAACGCCAACATCTCGGCCGTCCTGGTCGAGGCCGAGCGGGTGTTCCGGGTCGGCCCCGACACCGTCTCGATGATCGCCATGCCGCTGTTCCACATCGGGGGGAGCGGATGGGCGCTCGCCGGCATGTCCCGCGGTGGCCACTCGGTGGTCATCAGGGACGTGGACCCCGCCGTCATCCTCGACGCCGTCGAGCGCCACGGCATCACCGAGACGTTCGTGGTGCCCGCCGTGCTCTCCCTCCTGCTCGCCGCCCCGGCCATCGCCACCACCGACGTCAGCTCGCTGCGCACCGTGTTCTACGGCGCCTCCCCCATCAGCGAGGACCTCCTGGTGCGCTCCCTGCGGGCCCTCCGATGCGACTTCGTCCAGGTCTACGGGCTCACCGAGACGACCGGGGCCATCACCTCCCTCCTGCCCGAGGACCACGATCCCGACGGACCTCGCGCCCACCTGCTGCGGTCCGCCGGCCGGCCCTTCGATCACGTCGAGCTGGCCATCGTGGAGGCCGGCTCCGGGCGGCATGTCCTGAACGGGGAGGTCGGCGAGGTCTGGACCCGGTCGAGCCAGAACATGCTCGGCTACTGGCGCAAGCCGGCCGAGACGGCAGCGGTGCTCGATGCCGACGGGTGGTTCCACACCGGTGACGCCGGCTGGATCGACGCCGAGGGCTACCTGTTCCTCCATGACCGGATCAAGGACATGATCGTCTCGGGCGGCGAGAACATCTACCCGGCCGAGGTGGAGAACGCCGTGCTCGCCCATCCCGCCGTGGCCGACGCCGCCGTGATCGGCGTCCCCGACCCCAAATGGGGTGAGACGGTGAAGGCGATCGTGGTGGCCACCCCCGACGCCCCCGCCGACAGGGAGGCGCTCGCCGCCGACATCATCGCCGCCACCCGGGAGCGCCTGGCGCACTTCAAGTGCCCGACGTCGGTCGACTTCGCCGAAGCCCTTCCCCGCAACCCGTCGGGGAAGATCCTGAAACGTGAGCTGCGGGCCCCCTACTGGGAAGGGCGCGACCGCCAGGTGCACTGAGCAGGGGTGACGCAGTCCTCTGGCGTCCGGTCGGCCCCGGTCGCCAGTAGGGCGCCGCGACGTCGGACCGGGGCCTGTAGCCGCCCCGCCCCACCTCACCGGCGGCTGGCGCCGCCGTCACCTCGGGCGCGCTGCCAGGTTCGGAGGCCCGGCACGGCGGCGAGAACGATGGCTCCCGCGACGGCGGCCACCACCGCGACGTACCCATAGGCCACGCCGACGCCGACGCTGTAGAGCAGCCCCATCACCAGGTTCCCGAGAAAGGCGCCCACCCCTCTGGAGGCCGACAGCGAGCCCATCCCGCGTCCGAGCCGGAGGCCCGGGCGCAGCACCGAGATGGCGGTCGGTTCGAGCGTCTCGACGATCCCGAGCGCGAAGCCGACGACGGCCACCCCGACCAGGAGCGCCGCCAGGCCCAGGTGGTCGGTGTACGCGACGGCGATGGCTCCCGCCCCCAGTGAAGCGCCCAGGTAGCCCAGGAGGCCCAGACGAACCATCTGGTCGGCGGGACCGCGGCCGAGCCGACCGCCGAGGAGATAACCGGTCGCCGCCGAACAGGCCTGCAACACCAGGAACGCTCCGATCCCGGCCAGGAGTCCGGCGCTGCCCTGGGCGACGGTCAGGACCGGGAAGCCGACGCTGTAGGTCGTGAAGCCGTACAGCGCCGCGGCCGCGAAGAGCGGGCGCGCCCCTGGGGGAGGTGGTTCCGGCAAGCGCTCGTCGGGAGATCCGTCGGGAGATCCGTCGGGAGATCCCGACGAGCGCTCGTCGGATGGTTCGTCGGGTGGCAGGCGCCGGCCGACGCCGGCCCGAGAGAGGGTGATGGTCGAGATCGCCAACGGGAGAACCGTGACCAGGAAGATCCAGCGGAACGCCACGTGGACCGCCAGCGCTACCAGCACGAACACGCCGGCCAGCGCCCCGCCGCCGACGTCGAGGGCGTGGAGGAACCCGAAGGCGGTCGAGCGGTACCGCTCCTCGGGAACAGCCTCGACGAGCATCACCCGTCGCGACGGGGATCGGAGGTTCCGGGCCCACCACCCCCCGGTCAGCAGACCGATCGCCCACACCGGGTTCGCCACCAGAGCACAGAGCGACAGGAGGGGGATGACCGCGTTGCCGGCCAGCGCCAGTGACCGATGGCCGATCCAGTCCCCGATACGGGCGCCGACGACGGAAAAGAGAGCACCTCCGCCGTAGCTGAGCGCGCAGGCCAACCCGTACTCCCAGACCGGCTGGTGCAAGACCAGCACGAGGAACAACGGGAAACCGGCCAGGACTGCTTGGTAGCCAAGGTCGGCGAAGAACGCCGACAGCGAGATGGCCCAGACATCACCAGTACGCCACGGGGGGCGACGCACAGTGCTCACATCCACGAACCTCGGAGGAACACTCCATTGCATACAGCCGACCGGGCCGCCACAGTCATCACGGTCGGAAACAGTAGACCGGCACTGGCGAACAGACCCCTACCTACCGAGCCCCGACCGGTGGAATTGGCCGTCCCCGAGACGAACCCGTAGCTACTGGAATCCGAATTGAGGCCACCGGCGAATCCATAGTGATGTCGCCGCCATGGGCATCGTCACCGCCCCGTCCGCGATCGCGACTCGAAGTTCACCGCCTCTTTCGTGCCGTCTTCGCCGCCGACGGCACCAAGATCACCATCAGCGCGCCGAGGGCGAACGCCATCTGCGAGCGCGTGATTGGCACGATGAGCGGTGAGCGGAGCGGTGAAGCTTGGATGAGCCCCGTGCGCCCCCGGGAATAGTTGTAGCGGTATCTACGTTGCCAGCTCGCGACGGTATGAGACCTTGGAGGTCCCTATGACGACCCAGACGACCAATCCCGGCGATCTCGTGGTGACCGCGGTGCGCCACCTGTTCGACGCAGGTGTCATGTCCCATTCCGGACACGCCAACTTGAGCACCCGGCTCGACGCCGAGCGGTTCGCGCTCACCACCACCGGCATGGTCCGCGACCTTCGCCCCGACCAGCTGGCGACGGTGAACCTCGACGGCGAGGTGCTCGAAGGGGCGCTCGGTCCCGAGAACGCCGAGATCGTCGCCATGCACTCGGTGATCTACAGGGCCCGGCCCGACGTGGGTGGGATCATCCACACGCACTCGCCTTCTGCCACCGCCTTCGCGCTCGCCAACCGGGAGCTGCCCTGCCGGGCCGAGCCGCTGTTGCGCTTCGGCCAGGCCGAGCCGGTCCCTGTCGTGGGTTGGGGTCCTCGGGGATCCGACGTCTCGGTTCGTGGCATCGCCACAACTCTCGACGAGCACCCGACGACCTCGGCGGTGCTGCTGGCGAATCATGGGCTGCTGGCCTTCGCCGCGGACCCTCTCGCCGCCGCCCGCCTGGTGGTCGCCATCGAGGAAGCTGCCGAGGCCGAACTGGCGGCCGCGGTGATCGGCGGGGCAGTCGACTTCCCCGCCGGCGCGCTCGACGCGGTGCGGGCGTCGATGGCCCGCGTGCAGTCGTGACGGCCGTCTCCGATAAGGAGCGGGCCGACCAGGAACGGGCCGAGGCGGTCCGCGATCGTTACCGGGACGTCTTCGCCACGGTGCCGCCGGGGATCGAAGACCGCATCGCCGTCGCCGAGGCGACCGGGCGCCTCGAGGCCGTGGAGACGATCGAGCAGCTACGCACCGTGCTGCTCGCCGGCAACCCCCTTGATGCCCGGGTCCAGCAGCTGGTCCACTTCGCTCAGCTCGTCGCACTGGGACGCGAAGGGCCAGCCCGTCTCCACGCTCGGGGTGCTCTTCGTGCTGGTGCCGAGCTGGCCGACCTCGTCGGTGTCGCCGAGACCTCGCTTGTCACGTCGGGGATGCCCGCCTACGCCCTGGCCATCGAGATCATCGCCGAGCTACTCGACACAGACAACACCTCTCGCGGCACCGACCAGGTGGGGGCCGGTCAGGGTCGCGACGCGACGACGAGCTCCGAGGAGGAGCGGTGATCCCCGCCGGGGCGATGTGGGATCGACGCTTCTCCGAGCAACCCTGGCCGAGCGAGCCCGACCCGTTCCTCGTCGAGCTCGCTTCCGAACTGCCACCTGGACGTGGCCTCGATCTCGGCAGCGGGCCAGGTCGCAACAGCCTGTGGCTCGCCGCCAAGGGGTGGGCCATGACGCTGCTCGATGCGTCGGAGGTCGCACTCGTCCAGGCCGCCGCACGCGCCAAGGAGATTGGCACGACCATCGAGACCGTGCACGGTGATGTGTTCGGATGGCAGCCGACCAGCGCCTCCTACGATCTCGTCATCGTCGCCAACCTCCACCCAGGCCACGAGGCACTGTCGCAGCTGCTCACGTCGGCCGCAGACTCCCTGGTCGTCAGCGGCCACCTCTTCGTCGTCGGCCATGACGTCACCACCCTCGGCCGGCACGGGCCTCCGGACCCCGACCGCCTCCTCACCATCGAACGTCTGTCCCAGGCACTTCCTCCGACCGTCTCCGTGGAGGTCCTCGATCAACGGCGTCGCCACCCCGACCACGAAAGGGCGCCGACTGGCGAGGCCCCCGACATCGTCGTGCTCGCCTGGGCGACCAGACGCGTCGCGTGACCCCCGGGCAGTCAGCAAGCGCTGGACGGCGAGCGGATCCTCCAGCGGAGGAGAGCGAGCTGGCCCCCCACGGTGTCGGGTTCCTCCTCGGCGTGGCGCACCGGGCACGGCGGCGGTCGTGGGAGGCCGAGCTCGCCGACCTCGACCTCACCGCGCCGCAAGCGGCCGTGCTCCGTCTCATCGCCGCCCAGCCCGGCAGCGGCGTCCGCCGCCTCGCCCGCGACCTCGGGACCGACCCGATGAACGTCCAGCGCGTCGCGGAAACCCTCGGCGCCGCGGGCCTCTGCGAGCCACGCCAAGATCCCAGCGACGCCCGTCGCCGCCCCCTCTATCCGACCGAAAAGGGACGTCACCTTGCCCGCGCAGTCGCGCACCGAGCAGCGCGTGCCGAGCAGGATCTCATCGATGCTCTCGACGCCGAGTGCTACCACGCGTTGCTCACGGGACTCGACGCCCTCGTAGACCACGACCGTCGCACTCTCGACCCAACCACCAGGATCCCCAGGAGAGCAAGGAGCGACGAGACGCCATGACCGTGCGGGCTCTCTCAGCCGAACATGCCTGGCATGACACCCAATCGTCGGGCCGGCCGATCCTCGACCTTCGAACCCGCGCCGAGCGGCAGAAGTTCGGACGCCACCAGGCTCGGTGAAGATCTCGCTCCTCTGGCACGCGTAGGTGCCACGCCGCGAAGCCATCTATCTCTGCCAGCACGCGGTGCGCAGCAAACTCCCGGCATTTCGGGGCGCGACGGAGGTAGGCGGCGGCTTCGTGGCCTGGAAGAGCAGCGGACAGCCGGCCGGAGGCGACAGCCTATGCGTCGTTGCGCCACCGCCTGGGAAGTGAAACGAGCCGGTCAGAGGATCAGAAGCTGAGCCCACCAGCGAACGCGACGACCCTGGAGGCAATGGAGCGCCGGCTGCCGACCAAAGAGGGTGAAGCCTTGTATGCGGCGGGCTCTTACACCGTCGAGCCAGTTTTCGGCGACACAACGGAGAACCGTCGCTTTCGACGGTTCGTCCGTCGCGGCCTCTCTGCTGACAACGAGGCAGGCCTCATCTTCGCCGCACATAACCTCTTGAAGATCTTCCACCACAATCCATCCGTGGCGTTCGGCGCCATCTAGGCCCACCCGGGCACACGGGGAAGCACTGGGACGCGCCATCGGCGGTTCGCCTAACCTTCAAGTCGGCCATTGTGCCGTAACCTTTCCCTGCAAAGCACCCCAACGGTCGAGCGTTGGTTGCTGCCTTCCCCGTGTCCTTGTTCCCCTCCGACTTGTCGCTTCACAGCGACCCTCCAGATCAGCTGGATGCATGACTATGCAATCCCCGAAGCGATTCCGCGACAGCCTGCCGACGCGATTTTATCTTTATGCTAATCGTAGAAGGGCAGCCGAACGAAGTCAACAACCGATGCATCTGTTCGGGTGTGCGGGTGTGCCGCCTCTGGAGTCGGCTGCCGCAGCGGCGATGTCGGTGATGCCGCGAGGTGCACTGCGACGTCCGCTCTAAGGAGGGCCGGCTGCGTACGGCTGCGCCGGGCCATCGCCCGTACACCAGACCGCCCGTCAGCGTCCGTGGAACGGCTCAGGTCGCCGCTCCGCTACCGGGGCCGGTCACCGCAGATCGTGATCCGGCGCATGTGCCGGCGCCACCCCTTGTAGTCGTGGAGCGCGTAGTGCTGCACGCAGCGGTTGTCCCACATGGCGAGCGAGCCGGGACGCCAGCGAAACCGGCAGGTGAAGGCTTCGCGCGTGGCCTGGGCGAACAACTTCTCGAGAAGCCGGGCCGACTCGTCCGGAGGCATCCCGTCGATGCCGATGGTGAAAGCGCGGTTGACGTAGAGCCCCTTCCGTCCCGTTTCGGGGTGCGTCCGGACCACCGGGTGGCGCGTCGCCCGGTCGGTGCCGTCGGCATTGGTGGTCTGCATCGAGCGCGACTGCGTGGAGTACCCGCCGACACCGTACTGAGGGACCGGGGAGTGGAGCGCCACCAGGCCGTCGAGCTTGACCCGGGTCGCCTCCGGGAGTGCTTCATAGGCCGCCTGCTGGTCGGCGAACAATGTGTCGCCACCGTAGGGAGGAACCTCCACGGCGTAGAGGATCGACCCGAGATCGGGCTCCTCCAAGAAGGTCACGTCCGTGTGCCAGCCACCGCCGAAGTTGACCTTGTCGTCGGGCTCGGTGACCAGCTCGATCACCTCCGGGTGGTCGCTCCTGCCAGCCACGAAGGGATGAGTGCCGAGTTCGCCGAAACGACGCCCGAACGCCATCTGCGCCTCGGGTGTCAACTCCTGGTTCCGGAAGAACAGGACGTGGTGGTCGAGGAACGCCCGGTGGATCTCTTCGACCACCTGGTCGTCGAGGCCGGTGCCGAGGTCGACTCCGTCGACATCGGCACCCAACACGCCCGACACCGGCGCTACGGAGATGCGCTCGTAGCCAGGAGCCCGACCCGTTTCGGCCACGGAGAACGCGGTCCCTCTCATCATCTGGTCCCTCGTCTTCGCATGAGCTGCCCGGTGACTGAACCCGGCTCGACCTCGATCATGTCAGAACAAGCCCTGCGGGGCGCTCTCCTCCCCCGACCCCGCCGGCCCGATTCCGTCGTCCGGAGCGGTGTCGCCGGTGGACCGCTCCTCAGCCACAGCACCGCGCGAGGGCGCCTCCGGGACACGGTCGCCGACCACGTCGGCGTCACCTGACGAGTCGGCGATGTCACCCCGGCCGATCGCCTCCAGCCGCGGCACCAGCTCCTCGACCTGCATCCTGGTCCGGCGCAACCGGCGATCCAGCTCGTCGACGATCGCCGTGGCCCGCTCGAGCCGCGCCACGAGCCGGTCGACGTCGACTACCCCCGCCTCGAACTCCTCGATGATGGCGTCCAGCTCGGCCGACGCATCGGCGTAGGTCAGCGTCGCCGCCGCCGGGACGTCGCTCCCAGCTCGATCCCCTCCGCTCGTGTTCGGTGCCATCACCGCTGGGTTCCTCCGTGCTCGTCGTCGTGCTCTCCGTCCCCGCCACCGTGCCGCCGGGTGACCGACACGTCCTCCACCCGGGCCCGCACCGCGCCGTCGGCCGCCTGGATGGCCAACCGGGCGCCGGCCCGGATCCCTGCCACCGAGCGCACGACCCGCCCGTCCTCGTCGCGTGTCACCGTATACCCCCGCTCCAGTTGCCGGTGGTAGTCGTAGGCGGCGAGGAGCCGGCGCCACTGCGTGAGCTGGCTCTCCTCGGTGACGAGCCGTCGCCGGCTCGAACGCGAGAGCCGGATGGCGGTGTCGGTCACTGCGCCTTCGGCGTCGCGGACGACCCGTCGCGCACCGACGGCCATGGCCGTGGCCCGGGCCCCGAGCGCCGCCGCGTGCCCGTCGATGCGGCGCTGGGCCTCCGACCTGAGGGTGGCCGCCTGGTGGGCCAGCCGGTCGGCCTGCCGGTCGAGCTGGGTCCGGGCGCCGGTCGCGACCCGCAGTCCCGCCTCGACACCTGCCGACCAGGCGGCGTCGACCCTCCGGGCCAGCTCCTGGGCGCACTCCGTCGGCGTGATCCAGGCCCGGTTCGCCACCTCGTCGGCCACCGAGAGGTCGCCCGTATGCCCGATCCCGGTCCACACGGCGATCGGCGACGTAGCGATCGCCCGCGCCACGGGTTCGGTGTCGAACGCGGCCAGGTCGGCCTTCGATCCACCGCCCCGTACCACGGCGATCACGTCGCATTCCGATCGGCCGAGGACGGCGATGGCCTGCGCCACCGACGCCGGGGCTTCACGGCCCTGCACCTGGGCCGCCACGACCGTCACGCGGAACGCCATGCCGGAGGCCGCCAGCGACCCGACGAAGTCCCGGTACCCCTCGGTGCCCGGGCTGGCTACGAGCCCGACCCGCAACGGGGGCACGGGAACAGGGATCGACCGGTTCCGGTCGAACACACCGTCGTCGATGAGCGCCCTGACCACCCGGGCCCGTTCCGCCGCCACGTTCCCGAGGAGCGCGTCGGTGTCCATCTCCGAGAGGATGAGGCTGATGTCTCCGCGGGCCCGGTAGAGCTGGAGCTCTCCACGTACCCGGACGACGAGGCCTGCGTCCAGGGTGATACCCAGCCCGTCGAGCTTCGCCCGGAGCCGGCCCCATCGGCCCGACCAGCAGATGACCTTCAGGACCGGGGCGCCCGCATCCTTCGCCCCCGCCGGATCGACCAGATCCAGGTAGCAATGTCCCCGGGAGCTCACGTTGAAGGACCGGACCTCACCGGCCACCCAGATCTCGGTCGGGAACGCCCCTCGCAGCGCCTGCTCGATCCCCTGGTAGAGCTCGGTGATAGAGAGCACGGGCTTGCCGTCGTGATCCGCCACGGGCGACCCAAGCTTCGACGAGGGGGCGGGGGGCACGCCGACAGGTTAGAGCCGCGATGCGCCGGGCGGAAGCGACGATCTGGGCCGCGATGCGACGGGCGACGAACAGGAGACACACCGCGCCGCACCGGGCCACCGGCATGTGGAAGGATGACCGGGACGGTGAGCCGGCCGGGTGGTCGCGGCACGGGCGGACGGGTCACCCCTTTCCGGACCGTGTCGAGGAAGGTCGGGGCTCCGCAGGGCAGGGTGCTGGCTAACGGCCAGTCGGGGTGACCCGCAGGACAGTGCCACAGAGAACAGACCGCCGATGGCCGGATCCCCGATCCGGCACAGGTAAGGGTGAAACGGTGCGGTAAGAGCGCACCAGCGGCCGGGGCAACCCGGTCGGCTCGGTAAACCCCACCCGGAGCAAGGTCGAACAGGGGGCTCGGGCGGCCCGTCCGGCACACCACGGTGTGCCACCCCCAGGTGGACCGCGTAGATGGATGACCACCGCCCCTCGTCAGAGGGTGCACAGAACCCCGCCTACAGGCCGGCTCACCGTCTTCAGGGTCGAGCGCTGGGTCGGTGGTGGCTACCCTGCTGGTGCCGGGGGTTTTCTCAGACCCACGAGCACTCTTCCCAGGACTCTGGTTTCACCACGAACACTGTCCGTTGCTGCCAACATCCGGACCCGGAACGCCAGCGCACCCAGCGCCTTTGACGGTGGGACCGGCCGGCTCGCCCCACCTGTGCCCGGATTGTCTGTTCGGGTCCACCTGCCTGCGTCGTGATCCGCCAATCGGACAAGCGCCAGATCGCCGGTTCCGGCGTTGAGCTGCCGACGTTCAGCTGCCAGAGACCGGATGTCGCTGTCGATGGGGCCGATAGCCGGGCTGCAGCGCGCTCCAGAGGATTGGTTCTGCGTACCTTCGGACCCAGGAGTGGGCGGAATCCCGATCGCGTGTGAGCCTTCGCGGGGACTGGCGTCCGCCGTCTCAGATGTTCGACCTGTAGCATATGACGACGGTAGGGATCCGAGAGCTACGACAACGAGCGAGCGCCCTGCTGCGACAGGTGGAACGGGGGGAATCGATCGAGATCACCGATCGGGGTCGACCCGTAGCCCTGCTCTCGCCCCTACCCGGCGGGAGCCCGCTCGAGCGGATGCGCCTCGTTGGCGACATCGAGCCGGCGGCCGGCAGCCTCGGTGACCTCCCGGCACCACTCCCTTCGCAAGCTCTCGAGCCACCGTCGAGGGTCCTGGCCCGTCTTCGAGAACATGAACGCTGATGGCCGCGACCTATCTCGACTCATCGGCGATCGTAAAGCTCGTCGTCGAGGAGCCAGAGTCCACGGCACTGGGGCGGTATCTGCGCCGCCGGAGACCGTTGGTCTCCAGCGCCCTTGCTCGCGCCGAGGTGCTGCGCGCCCTCCTGCAAGAAGGTGACGTCGGAGTTGCCCGCGGCCGCGCCGTGCTCGGTCGGATCGACATGATCCGGGTCACTGACAGGGTCCTCGGCGCAGCTGGAGTGCTGATGCTTCCCGACCTTCGCTCGCTCGACGCCATCCACCTTGCCAGCGCTCAGCTGATCGGCTCTGACCTTGCCCAAGTCGTCAACTACGACCGGCGTATGCTTGCCGCAGCTCAACAGCTCGGTCTGCAGGCGGCCATCCCCACGTAGCCCTGGCCCAACGCAGGGACCAGCGCCCGCACGCGCCTGCGCTGGTGTTGTGGTAGCCGCGGCCGTCGTTGCGGCATCGCGTTCTGTGCTCGGTCCGCGCCGCGAGATCGCCGGAATGCACGGCACGTGTGATTCCTCTGGCGCTGTCATTCTGCGCCCTGGCCATGACATCGGCGGCCGCGTCGACCGGGCCCGAGACGGTGCCGACACGGCCTACACCAGCTAGGCGAGAGCATCAACCAGTTGCCACTTGATCGAGCTACTGCTTGCCTATCTGCTGGTGGCCATCACTATCGACGACAAACGGTTCGCTGACCTCCTCGCCTCCGCTCCCGTCGAGACCTGGGACGCCCCGCCGCTGTGCGAGAACTGGCAGATCCGCCACGTTATCGCCCACATGACCATGCCGGCACGGTTCACACCCGCGCAGTTCGGTACCGCGACGGCGGCGGCCGGGGGGAACTTCACCCTGACATGACGCTCTCCCGGACGCTCCGGTGGCGGCGGACCGCTTGCGCCTCGACTGACGCGGCGCTAAGAACTTCGTAAGGGCGCAGCCGGACGGGCCTCCCTCGCACGGGTTCCCGCCGCTGCCCGGATACAGGGGGAACCAGGACATGCGACGTTGGGTCCGTAGGCTGTCGGCCGTCTCGAGCCTGGTGCTCCTGACCGGGTTGCTCTCGGGGGTGATGCTCACCGTCGCTGCCACACCGGCGGCGTCAGGGGCATCCTCGGGGTCGCAGACGCCGGCGCCGTCGGGGTACTGGGAGGCCGGAGCCACCGGGGGGGTCTTCTCGTTCGGCGCCGCCGGCTTCCACGGGTCGATGGGCGCCACTCCCCTGGACGCGCCGGTGGTGGGGATGGCGGCCACGCCGTCGAGCACCGGGTACTGGGAGGTGGCCGCCGACGGCGGGGTGTTCGCCTTCGGGAACGCCGGGTTCTACGGCTCGATGGCCGGGAAGAAGCTGAACGCGCCCATCGTGGGGATGGCGGCCACGCCCGGCGGCAACGGCTACTGGCTGGTGGCGGCGGACGGCGGGGTGTTTGCCTTCGGCACCGCCGGCTTCTACGGATCGATGGGCGGGATCAAGCTGAACGCCCCGGTGGTGGGGATGGCGGCCGCCCCGACCGGGAACGGCTACTGGCTGGTGGCGGCGGACGGTGGGGTGTTCAATTTCGGATCGGCGGCCTTCTACGGTTCGATGGGCGGGCAGCACCTGGTCAAGCCGGTGGTCGGCATGGCGGCACTCCCGGGCGGGAGCGGCTACTGGCTGGTGGCGGCGGACGGAGGGATCTTCTCCTTCGGGGAGGCCCCCTTCTTCGGTTCGATGGGCGGGGTCAAGCTGAGTCGCCCCGTGGTCGGCATGGCGGCCACGTCGGACGGTGCCGGCTACTGGCTGGCGGCGGCGGACGGAGGGATCTTCTCCTTCGGGGACGCCAGGTTCCGGGGCTCGATGGCCGACGTCCACCTGAACGGCCCCGTGGTGGGCATGGCCCCGGTCGGACCGGCCGTCGGGGGCAAGGTGCTCCTCGTCGGCACGTACAACGGGATCCCCGGGCAGTACACCACCATCCAGGCGGCGGTGGATGCCGCCCAGCCCGGCGACTGGATCCTCATCGCTCCCGGTGACTACCACTCCGAGACCGACATGACGTCCCCGCCGACCCCGACCGACGTGAGCAACGGCTGGTACGGGGGAGTGGAGATCTCCACCCCGGACATCCACCTGCGGGGCATGGACCGCAACACCACCGTGATCGACGGGACGCTTCCCGGCTCTCCCCAGTGCTCCAGCAATCCCGCCGACCAGAACCCCGGTCCCACGGTGTCGGGGTACTCGGAACCGGTGGGACAGAACGGCATCGTCGTGTGGAAGGCCGACAACGTGAGCATCCAGAACCTCACCGTTTGCAACTACCAGAACACCACCACCGGGAGCGGCAACGAGATCTTCTGGAACGGCGGCTGGGAGTCCGGGAAGATCGGGATGTCCGGCTACTCGGGCAGCTACCTGACCGCCACCGACAGCTTCGACGGCTCGGCCAGCGAGGACGTCAACGGAACGACGGAGAGCGTCAAGCTGAGCGGCAACTACGGCATCTTCTCGGCCTCGGCCGCCGGACCGGGGATCTGGAACCAGATCTACGCCAACAACTTCGTGGACTCCGACATGTACGTCGGAGCATGCCAGCAGGCGTGCGATGCCTGGATCAACAACGCGTGGATGGAGAACAGCGGGCTCGGCTACTCCGGCACCAACTCCGGTGGGACGTTCGTGATCTCCAACTCCCAGTTCGACAACAACGTGGACGGCTTCGACACCAACACCCAGAGCGTGGGTGATCCCCCGCCGCCACAGAACGGGGACTGCCCCGACGGCGGGATCAGCGGCATCACCCGGACCCGCTCGTGCTGGGTGTTCATGGACAACAACAGCCACAACAACAACAACGCCAACGCCCCCGGGTTCGGCGCGACCGCCGAGCCGGACGGGACCGGGATGACCGTGTCGGGCGCCACCAACGACACGGTGATGAACAACACCTTCGCCAACAACGGCGCCTGGGGCACGCTCTTCGTCCCGTACCCCGACACCAACCCGGGGGCGACCGGCGTGTGCACGGGCTCGGGCGGCCACCTGGTCCCGGTCTCGTCGACGACGACGGTGTGCATCTACGACGCGGAGGGCGACGCACTCCTCCACAACACCTACGTGAACGACGGCTTCTTCGGCAACCCGTCAAACGGGGACTACGGAGCGATCAACTTCTTCTCCGGAGAACCGCAGAACTGCTTCGCCGGGAACACCCAGCCCAACGGGAGCTCCCCGGCCGACCTGGAGCAGACCCAGGGCGTCTGCGGCCCGAAGACCACGACGACGTCGCTGAGCCAGCTCGGTAATCCCGACTCCCTCGTCAACCAGGTCCTGTGCGACACCGGGTTCGCATCCGCCTTCGGGCAGACGTGCTCGTCCACGAACGACAAGTACCCGACGCCGTCCAGCTCGGCCCCGGTCCTGACCTCGGTGCCGAACCTGCCCACCATGCCCAACCCGTGCGTGGACGTGCCGGCAAACGCCTGGTGCCCGTCGGGCAAGCCAGCCTGATGGGCAAGCCAGCCTGATGGGCAAGCCTGGCGGACCGGTGCAGGTCTCTCGACGGGGAGCTAGGCGAACAGGTCGGCCGGGTAGCCGAAGGCGCCCTCGGGGACGAGAAGGCCGTCGAGAAGGGCCGTCCAGGCCTCGTCCTCCCCCGCCGGCTTGAGGGCGCACCGGCTGTCGAGGCGGCTCAGGTTGGGGCTGAACCAGGGATCGCCGGCACGCAGCTCGTCGCCCCACTGCCGGAGGAACCGCTGGTAGTCCACGAAGTAGCCGGACAGTCCCCGGCTCACCGACTCGTAGTGGACCAGCTCGGCGTGAGGCGTGTAGAGCACCCGGTAACCGGCACGACGGAGGCGGAGGCAGAAGTCGACGTCGTTGAAGGCGATGGCGTAGGCGGGGTCGAACCCTCCCACCTCGTCGAACACCGACCGGCGCACCAGCAGGCACGCTCCGGTCACCGCGCTGTATGGCCGGACCACCCGGTCCCACAGCGCGAACCGGGTATCACCGGCCGGGAGACCCTGGAGGAGGTGGCCCGCCACGCCTCCCAGCCCAAGCACCACGCCGCCGTGCTGGAGGGAGCCATCGGGGTAGACGAGCCTCGCTCCCACGGCACCGACCTCGGGTCGCTGGGCATGCTCCACCATCGCCACCAGCCACCCTGGCGAGCACGCCTCGATGTCGTTGTTCAAGAACAACAGCATCTCCGACCGGCACGTCGCCGCTGCCGCGTTGTTGATGGCGGCCCAGTTGAACGGCCCCGAGATATCGAGGACCGACACACGGCCGTCGGTCCGGAACCGGTCGACCAGCGCCCGCGTCTCGGGCTCGGCGCTGCCGTTGTCCACCAGCACGATCTCGTCGATGGGGTGGGCCGGAGCGCGGTCGAGCGAGGCCAGGCACCTGGCGGTGAGGGCGGCCTGGTCCCGGAACGGCATGATGACAGCCACGCTCGGCCTGCCCTGGACGTGGTAGCGGACCCGCCACGTTCCGGCCACACTGCCGGCGACGACCTCGGCGTCGAGGCCCCGCCGGTCGACGGCATCACGCACTGCCCGCCAGCACGCCGCCTGGTCCTGCTCCAGCTCCTGCGCCTGGTCCGGCTGCTGCTCCAGCTGCTGGTGCTGGTCCCCTGCGGTCGCTCGGGACCGTGATCTCCGCGTACGGCCGTGGTAGAGGACCCGGGGAACGTGGACGGCGCGACGCGCGTGCTCCGAGACCCGCAGCACGGTGTCGTAGTCCACGGCCAACCGGTCGTCCGCGGTGACCACGGGCCGGAGCCGGAGCCCCCCGGCGGCTTCGAGCACCGAACGGCGGACCACGGCCAGGTGGCCGGTGTACGGTGCCGAGAGCAGGAGGTCCGGGGACCAGCCGGGCTTGAGCACCGGGCGGAGCGGCTCGCCCCGCCAGTCGACCTCGTCCTCGTCGGTGTAGACCAGATCGACGTCGTCGTGGCGCGCCACGGCCGCCATCACCTCGGCCAGGGCCTCGGGATCGAGTGTGGCATCGGCGTCGACCAGCGTGACGAACTCGCCCCTCAACCGGTCTGGTCCCCCCGCCCGCAATGGAACGACGGGCGGGAACGCACCGTCGGTCCGGCCACAGCCTCCGGCGATGGTGTCACCGAGCCGGAGGACATCGACTCGACGATCGGCTCGGGCGGCTCCGGGGAGCAGCGCCGACAATGCGCCACTGCCACTGCCGCTGCCATTGCCGCCGTCGCCGTCGCCGTCCACCACCACGAGCAGCTCCCACGACCGGTAGGTCTGGGCCAGCACGGAGTCGACGCAGCCGGCCAGGAGCTCCCGGGGGGCGCCGGCAGCCTGGACGAAGATCGTGACGGACGGACCGTGCTCGGGGAGCGCGCCGGACCGCCGGGAGAATGCCCTCGCGGACGCCTGGTCGGCCAGCCACCGACGGTAGGTGTCCGGGGAGACATCCGGAACCCACGAGTCCCCCACCGGGGGCTCCACCGGGGGCTCGTCGAGAGCGGCGGCGAGCCGGTCGGCGCACCACGCCAGCGCGGCGGACAGCGCCTCATCGTCACGTTCAGACACCGACCGGTCGACTCCTTGCCTGCACACGACCCGCCAGCCTGCTCGTTGCCCCCTGCCCCCACCCGCCGGGAGCAGCCCGCTCCCCAGCGGACCAGCATTGTCCCGAGCGGCTTGCACCCGCCCCGCACGATACACTCCCAGCGTTTCCCAACTCACCCGGAGACGGGTCCCCGGGGCCGGCCCTGCGGGCCCGCTCCACGCCGGACCGCACGCATGCAGCGCCGGCGGCGGCACACGAACACCATGTCAGGCGATCCGTCCGAGAGGAGGAACGGAGGAATGGGGCAGTCCCCGCTCGACCCCGCGCAGCTCCTCGCCGACCTCCGGGAGGAGCGTCGCCGCCTGGCCTGGGAGCCACTGCCCCCGACTCCTCTGGCCGAGCCCTGGGACAGACCGGGTGTCGCCGGGCTGGAGTCTCTGGCCTACCTCCACCGGCACTGGACGTTGGAAGGTGGCGGTGCGAACGGGGACGCTGCGCACGTGGGTGGCGGTGCCCGGCACCGGCTCGAACGGCTCGGCCGGCGCCTGGTTGCCCACCTGCTCTCTCCCTATCTGGTCCAAGAGCGCGACCTGCGTGCCAACGTCGTCCAGACCGTCGACGCGCTGGCCCGGCGGCTCGACGAGCTGACCCAACGCGTCGAGGCGGTGGTCGATGCCGACGCGGCGCGCCAGGAAGCCGAGGCGCGACGGCTGGCCGAGCTGGCCGCCTGGCTCCACACGGCGGTGCCGGCCGCACCACCGGGCAACGGCGGCCGCGCGCCGGGATGCACGGCTCCGGAGTCGGACGGCGAACCGGCACCGGGTAGCGTCGGGCCCCGCTGACGCCCCGATCCCCCGTTGACCGCCCCTTCCCTCCGCCCGGCTCGGTGACCTCCATCGCCCCCCCGAGCGCACCGTCCTCCTCTGGTCGGACCGCCGTGGTCCTGACCGAGCGCTGGAGCGCACGTGACGAGGACGGATGGTTCGTCCGCCAGGTTGCAGGCGCCCTGGCGTGCGCCGGTGACGTGCACGTGGTCACCACCGAAGGCGCCGTGCCGCGCCGGCACACCGACAGCGTGTTCACCGTGCACGAGCTGGCCCGACCGGCGGGGGCCGGCGAGCGTCTCCGGAACGGCTTGCTGGTCGAGGCGTTCGCCGCCCAGGGACAGGGGGTGCCCGGGTCGATCGCAACCAGCCTGGCCGCCCGGGCGTCGAGCCACTGGGACGGCGCCGACCGTGCCGTCGCCGCCATCGCCCCCGACCTGGTCGTCGTGGCCGGACCCGGCGGGGCGGCCGGGTTGCAGGTAGTGGGCGGTGCGGCGGGCGACGCGCCGGTGACGCTGGTGCCACTGCTCCACGACGGAGCGCCGGTCGACCCCGGACGGTACGGCGCGGGACCGGTCCTCGACCGGGTGGCCTCGGTCGTCACCGCCACGCCCGGCGAGCGCGACACCGCCCGGCTTCTCCCGATCGATCAGGGAACCTGCATCGACGTCGGCGTTCCCCTCCGTGCCGACCCCAATGCCCGGCGGGAGCCCAACACGTACATCGGCAGTGACGACTACGTGCTGGTGCTGGCCGGTGTGACCAGCGACGCCGCCGACCTGCGAGCCGACCTGGCCCGCCTGGTGCGCCTGGCGTTCCCGGGCCGTCCGGTCGGGATCGTGGCCACCAACGCCTTCGAGGTCTGGCATCACGGACGCTCCACCGTCGGATGGGCTATCGAGCGCAGCGGGGACCTGTTGCGGCTCATGGCCTGGGCCGCGGTGGTCGTCGACCTGCGCCCCGGGCCCCTGGTGGCCCGGCGGGCGATCGAGTCCCTCCTCCACGGGACCCCGGTCGTCGTCCCCGAGCAGAGTGCCGCCCGGCAGCACGCCGCCGCCGGGGGCGGCCTGTGGTTCGCCACCCCCCAGGAGCTCCTGTCGTGCCTGGACGCCCTGGAGGATCCCGGGGTGCGAGCAGCACTGGGCGACCAGGGGAACGAGGCCGCGACCCGGCACTACGGCTCGCCCGAAGCGTTCGTCGAGCGAGTGCTGGGAGCCGTCGGATGGGGCACGTAGTGCGAGAGCCGGGGTGCCGGCGCCTGCGGCACTCGATCCGGGCAAACGCGCGATCCGGGGATCGGGCATCGGATCGACGGCGTTGCTGGTCCACTCGACCGGGAGGGACCAGGAGGCCGTGCATCGGCGTCTGACAGGTACCGGTTCTGGGCCCGTTCCGCTCGGTGGCGTAGCATCAGCCGCTATGGATGGTCTGGCCGGCGCCGTCGGCCGGCGCGTCGGGATCCCTTCTGACGTCCAGGATGACCGTTCACCCGGAGCCTCTTCGGACCCCGGGGTGGGCGACGTGGCATCAGACACGGGCAACCTCGGAGGGAAGAACGCGAGGCGGTGGGTCCCCGGTGCACTGGCGCTCGTCGCCTACCTCGCCCTCGCCGTCTTCGCCTACAACCATACGAGCCTGTTCGGATCGGCCCGGCTCCCCCAGTACGCCAGTGGTGATCAGGTCCAAGAGGTCTGGTTCCTGGCCTGGCCGGTGTACGCCATCACCCACGGCCACAACCCGTTCATCACCACGTGGATGAACTATCCGCTCGGCGTGAACCTCACCGATAACACCTCCATGCCGCTTCTCGGCATCCTGGGGATGCCGATTACCCTGACGCTAGGGCCGGTGGCGGCCTACAACCTGCTCCTGGTGACGGCGTTCACGTCGTCGGCCCTCGCCATGTGCCTGGTGCTGCGCCGGTGGGTTCGCTGGTGGCCGGCCGCCTTCGCCGGTGGCCTGCTCTACGGCTTCTCTCCCTTCATGATCGGGGAGGGGAACGGACATCTCTTCCTCACCTTCGCCCCCCTCCCTCCCATCATCGTGCTGGTCGTCGACGAGATCGTGGTGCGGCAACGACGGCGCCCGGTCAGGATGGGACTGCTCCTGGGAGTCCTCGCCGCCGCCGAGTACTACATCTCCCCCGAAGTGCTCGCCATGACGGCGGTCATGGCCGGTGTCGGTGTGGCGCTCATTGCCGCAACCCACCCGCACTCCGTGAGGGAGCATGCGGATCACGTTGTCCGGTCGTTGGTTGCCGGCGGCCTCCTGTGTGCGGCCGCCATCGCCTACCCGTTGTGGCTGACACTCTTCGGCCCCCAGCACATCGTCGGACCTCCGCACCCGCTGTCGTTCTTCGCCCACTACCCCGGTGACCTGCTGGGAGGGATCGTCCCCACCACCTCCCAGCACCTGGGACCGGCCAGCCTGAAGGCGACCGGCGACCGGTTTACCAGCGGTGACGTGACCGAGAACGGCATGTACCTGGGGATCCCCCTCATCTGCGTGCTCGCTGGACTGACGTGGGCCCTCCGGAAGGTCCGTGTCCTGGTGTTCGCCTCGGCCATGGTGGTCTGCGCCTACGCACTGGCGCTTGGGCCCCGGCTCACCATCGACGGCCAGGCGACCGGCATCCGCATGCCGTACACCATCCTGCGCCACATCCCGTTCGTCCAGGACATTCTCCCGGTCCGTTTTTCTCTGTTCATCCAGCTCTTCGCAGCGATGGCGCTCGCGATCGGCCTCGATCGGCTCTGGTGGAGAACCTCGACGTGGCGGACACGAGCACGGGGGCCCTTCCACCACCGGTTGCCCTGGACGGTGGTCACGAGCGTGATTGCCGTCGCTGCGCTCCTACCCCTCGTTCCGCAGCTGCCCTACCACGGCGCTCCCACTGCCATCGCCCCGTTCGTGGTCGGCAGTGGCCCCGGTCAGATCCCGGCGAACAGTGTGGTCCTCTACTACCCCTACCCGGGCCCTCTGAGCACCCAGGGAATGCTCCTCCAGGCAGCCGATAGGATGAGGTTCAAGATCGTGGGAGGTTACAGCCTCGTTCCCGCGCCCGGCGGCCATGGCGATGCGCAATCGACCGTCCTCCAGCCTTCAGCGCCGGAGGCGATCTTCTCCGAGAGCTATTCGGGTCTACAACCTGGAAATCGGTACCCGCCCATAGACCCCGTGACCGTCGCAGCACTGCGGACGTTCCTCGCAGACTACCGGATCCAGACGGTTCTGCTCGATCCGGTTGGAGCAAACCCCGGTCTCGTCATCCGTTACGTCAACGCGACACTCGGCCCGCCACAGCGCCGAGGAGAATATCGAGCCTGGTTCGATGTCAGCCAGCGACTCACCAGCCACGAGGATGGATGACGGCTCGGCCGATTCCACGGTGCCGGCGTTCCTGGAAGTCAACTGTCACCGGACGACTCTGCTTGGCCGGCGACAGGCGCGCACGACCGCCGCCCGATGCCGGTGAGTCCCGTCACAACTACCACTGTCGGCTTCGTCTCGGCGCGCAGCGGTCGGTCGACATGGCAGCGCGACCTGTTGAGGACCCGTAACGCCGGTCCAACCGGGCGTAGGCCGATCTCCCCGCCCGGCTCAGCAGTCGACGGAGATCCGCCGTTCGGCGATCACCGGGCTGACGCGACCCTGTGCCGGCGACACGGGCCACCGCTTCGAGCTGGCGGGCCCGGGTGGCCTGGATCTCGGCGAACCGGTTGCGCACGAACGCTGCCCGCTGGTCGAGCCCGTGTTCGGCGAGCACCCGCTCCCGAGCCAGACGGCCCTTGGCCGCCGCCTCCTCGGGATGACCATAGACGTGGCGCATGAGCGTGGCCGCCGCCGCCAGGTCGGGCTCGGCCCAACGGGCACCCTCCGGGTAGGGGTCGCACCCCGCCGGGACCACCCCCGGCATCCACGGCACGAGGTAGGCCGTGTCCCGGTCCATGAAGTCGAGGTTCCCCGAGTAGGCCGTGGCGATGACCGGCTTGCCCAGCGCCATGGCTTCGGCGATGGTCAGGCCGAACCCCTCGCTGCGATGCAGTGAGACGTAACAGTCCGCTGCGGCCATGAGGGCGGCGTTCTCCCCGGCGTCAAGGTAGTGGTCGATCACCACGATGTCGGGACGGCCCCGGGCGGCCCACTTGATCCGCTCCAGGTCGGCGACCTGGCGATCCCCGTTGATCACCTTCACCACGAGGACGGGACCGGCACCGGGAGCGAAGGCCTGGGCGAATGCCGTGATGAGGCCGATCGGGTTCTTGCGTTCCAGGATCGAGAAGAGGTCGAAGCAGAACAAAAACGTGAACCGGTCGTCCGGGATCCCGAGGGCGGCCCGGTCGACGTGATCCGGTGGGGCGGGTTCGACGATCGGGTGCGGAAATGCGTAGACAGGTTTCGTCGTCACGGAAGCGATCGCAGCCCGGGTGAACGACGACACCGCCCACACCTCGTCGACGAGATCGAGGGCGGGCCAGAACACCTCCGGGAACATCTCGAGCTCCCAGGCCCATTGCCCGATCGTGTAGCGCCCGGCGAAGAACGCCGGGCCTGCCTCGCTGGCGAAGTGGGCAAGCTGATCGGCGTTGACCACCACAACGTTCACGTCCAGATCCCGCCCGTCCGTCCCCACCATCCCGAAGGGATCATCCTGGCGGCTCGGGGTCCGTCGGAACCCCACGGTCGTGAACGGCAACCCGGTGGCCGCCACCACCCGGGCGGTGAGGCGGGCTCCCTCCCCGATCCCGAGCTCGGCGTTCAGGTACCCTGCCACCACGATGCCCGGGTGGAGGGCGTCGGGGGGTGCCCAGGTACCAGCCAGCCTGGCGGCCGTGGGGATGCCCCCCGGTGGTGGACCACCGTCCTGGTCACCGTCGGTCACGTCGACGAGCAGGCTCTTGGGAAGGCGACCGGCAGCCACCTCGCCAGCCGCCCAGTCGAGCAACCGCGTGCGATCGGCACCTTGGGGATCCGGGAAGATCGGGTGGAGATCGGGACGCAGCCCGTAGAGGGTGGCGAAGTAGATGCTGAGATGACCGGGATCCCCTTCGACGTCGGGCGGACGGTTCAGCTGGTCGATCACCTGGTCGACCTCCCGGGGATCGAACGGGTCGAGGGGCAGCGGAGGGAGGGATCCGTTGCTCCGGGTACGTGACCGCTCCGGCGCTCGACCCTCGGCCTCGTCGACCCACCCCCGGTAGACGTGACGGACGGTCCGGTCGACCGGGGTGCCGTCGGCCATGGTCGCCAACCCGTAGGGCACGAGGTTGTCGACGCCGTAGCCATGGGCGCGGAGCTGCGTGCCGTAGGCATCGGCGAGCCGGGCCAGATCGGGGTGCTCGCTCAGGAGGATTCGGGGACGATCGCCCTGGTGGCGGCTCAACAGGTAGGGGACGTCGGGGGTGTAGCCACTGAAGTGGAAGAAGGCCAGGGGACGTCCGTCCACCTCGAAGCGATCGCCGGCCCAACGCAGCGTGCGACCGTGCAGGTTCCAGTAGGCCACGTTGTACGAGGTGTCCCGCACGATCGCCAGGTCATAGCACCCGGGGGCGAAGTCGACCCACCGTTGGTCGACAAAGCGCATCCCGGGAGGGTCGATCGTGCACTCCCGGCTGAGCCGCTCCTGCCAGAACGCCAGGAACGGGGCGGCTGCCGGGCTCACCCCGATACACCCGAGGTTGTAGATGCCAGCCGCCAGGATCGTGCGGTCGTCGGTCTTCTTCCCGTCCAGGGGGTAGGGCACGGTGGTATGCGGGGTGAGCACGATGCCATGGCGCACGGCCAGGTCGGCCAGGTCGTCGAGAGAGGAGAACACCTGGATGTCGGGGTCGAGATAGAGGACGGCGGGCGCGCCGGCGTCGAGGAGCGCCCGGAGCAACCAGGGCTTGAGGGAGGTGGAGAACTCCGTCACGTCGTAGAGCATGGCCATCCGGTGGAGCTCGGCCACGTCTGTTCCCAGGTCCTCCAGGCGGAGCAGCTCGAAGGGCTCCGCTGCCGCGTCGACCTCACCGGCGACGTCGTCGATGATGAGCGCCGTGAGCCGACCGCCGGGGTGGGTCTCCCCAAAGGATGTCGCCAGCGTCCGGACGAAAGGCAGGTAGTTCCGGGCCGCGATCGTGCACACGTGGACGGGCAACGCATTCCTCCTGCCGGCGACCGGATCGACGGAGGAAGGCTAGCGCCTCGATGCCGGCGGCTGGCTCATCGGCGGAGGCTTCTGGCTCGCTTGGGACGACCGTTCCACCACCTGGGCCGCCAGTGGTCGTAGCCGTGCCGGAACGGGGTCGCCATGGCGAAGACCATGGTGCCGAACGAAGGGGACCATGGTGTCGAACGAAGGGGACCGAGGGAAGCCGAGGAGGAGGACCGATGATTGCACTACGCGTGCAACCAGTTCCACCGAGGGTCTACCATCACTCGATGGCGAGCACCGAGATGTCCGACGGCGGGGACAGGGTATCGGACCCCAGGTCGACCCCCACGGTAGACGGCCGGCTCCTCCGGGGTGAACGGTCGCGCCAGGCGATCGCCGAGGCGATGATCGCCCTGGTCGAGACCGGCAACCAGCGCCCGACGGCGCGGGCGATCGCCGAGCGGGCCGGGGTGTCCCTGCGGCTGGTCTTCCACCATTTCGACGACGTCGAAGCCGTCTTCGAAGCGGCCGGGAAGCTCCAGCACGATCGGCACTGGCGCTCGCTGCGCGCTCCCGACCCGGCCCTCCCGCTGGCGGCGCGCATCGAAGCACTGTGCCGGCAGCGACGGAAGCTCTTCGAAGAGATCTCCGCCGTCCGCCGCACGGCCTACGCCAGGGCCGGCCGGTCCCCGGCGCTCGCCCGGGTCCTCGCCGACACCCGCGAAGAGCTCCGGGCCGGCGTCGCCGCCACGTTCGCGCCGGAGCTCGACCGGGCCGGCGCCGACGCGCCCGGTCTCCTCGACCGACTGGACGTCGCCGCCGGATGGGAGACCTGGGACACACTCCGCGACCGCCTCTCCCGGTCACGAGACACCGCCGAGCAGACCGTGCGGCGCCTGCTGAGCGACCTCCTGGACTGACCCTCCTGGACTGACCCTCCTGGACTGACCCTCCTGGACTGACCCTCCTGGACTGACCCTCCTGGACTGACCCTCCTGGACTGACCCTCCTGGACTGACCCTCCTGGACTGACCGCCCCTCCCTCCTGGGCTCCTGGCCTGACCCCTCCTGGACGGCTCAGCGACCTCCCGGAAACCCGTGGCGACTGGCAACTGACGTCACCGAACGACACCGACGGCGTTGAACCGCTCCAGCACCGGATGCCCCGCCCCCCACCGGACCGTCGTCAGCGACGCCGTGGCCAGGTGGAGGCGCCACGACGCCTCAGGACCCAGCCCGAGCGCCCAGCACACGGCCGCCTTGATGGGCGACACGTGGCTCACGACCACCACGTCGCCCGGGCCGCGGGCACCCTCGTCGGCTCGGGCGAACAGCTCGGCACAGGCATCGTCCACCCGGAGGGAGGCGTCGGCCAACGACTCCCCGCCCGCCGGGCGGTAGCCGGGATCAGCCCGCCACGCCGCCCAGACCTCGCGGGGGACCTCATCGAGTGGTCGGGCGTCGAGCTCTCCGTAGTCGACCTCGATCCACCGCTCGTCGACCTCGATCGGGCACGGCAGGTCCAGGGCGCGGGCCGTCTCCACCGCCCGGCGAAGCGGGCTGGCGATCACCCGGGTCGCCCCGGCCACCAGGGGGGCGAGGGCGGCGGCTTGCCGGCGACCGCGATCGGTGAGCGGGGCGTCGGTCCGCCCGAGGAGCAGCCCGGCTGCGTTGCCGGTGGACTCGCCGTGACGCACCAGGATCAGCACGGCCGAGCCCCCGGCCCGACCGGAGGGCGCTCCGTCCCCAGGACACCGCCGACGCTCCCCCGGACGCTCACCGGTGGTCGGCCACCAGGATCCGCCCGCACTGCTCGCAGGTGGCGTACTCGTCGGCGGGCAGGCGGGAGATGCGCTCCACCTCCACCGACGGCAGGGCGAGGTGGCAGCCGTCGCACCTCCCCTCCACCAGGCGGGCGGCGCCCACCCCTCCGAGCCTGGCCCTGAGGGCCTCGTAGCGGGTGGCGAGGTCCACAGGGAGCATGGCGGCCTTGCCGGATCGCAGCTGCCGCTCCCGCTCCAGCTCGGCGGTGATCTCCTGGTCGTCGACGGCCACGACGGCTGCCAGCCGCTCGGCCTCGCCCCGGAGCGCGCTCGCCCGCTCCTCGGCAGCCGCCAACGCCTCGTCGAGCGGGTCCTCCTCCGCCACGAGCTCGAGCTCCACCTCTTCGAGCTGGGCCTGACGCTCGGCCAGGTGGTGGACCTCGGCGTCCATCGCCTGGAGATCCCGGGACGCCGACACCCCCGGGGCCAGCATCCGGCGTTCGATCTCGTGGCGGCGGGCCACCGAGGCGGTGATCTGCTCCTCGAGGGCCCGCTGGCGTCCGGCCAGCTCGTCCACGGCCGCCCGGAGCTCGGCGATCCTCCCCTCCAGCTCGGCCAGCTCGTCCTCGACCCCACGGAGCTGGAGACGGGACGGCAGGACCTCCCGGCGGTGGTTCAGCTGGTCGATCACCGTGTCGTGGTGCTGCACGTCGAGCAAGGTGTCGAACGGTTCGCCCATGGGCCCCTCCCGGTAGTCGACCCCGACTCTAGGGTGCCGGGACCGGGCCGGCACAACGATGGCCCACGGTTACCGCGCGGTGAGGCATTGTGGTGGGATGCCACGACCGGTGCCCGCTACCGCCACCCCGACGTCGGCACCCGCCGTTGCCGGGCTCACCGTGCTCGTGACCGGCGCCGGTGGTCCGGCCGGGATCTCGGTCATCAGAGCCCTCCGGCCCCTGGGTCACCGGATCGTGGCCGCCGACGCCTCGCCGCACGCCGCCGGTCTCCGTCTGGCCGACGCCGCCGGCGTGCTCCCCGACGGGGGAGCGCTAGAGCTTGTCCCGGCACTGCTCGACCTCTGTCGCCGCCACGGCGTGGATGCCGTCGTCCCCACGGTCGCCGAGGAGCTCGTCGCCCTCGGCCGCCACGGCGATGCCCTCCGCCGGGCGGGGATCGCCCACTGGGTGCCCGAGCCGGACAGCGTCGAGCGGTGCACCGACAAGTGGCTCTTCCACGCCACCGCCTCCGAGGCCGGTCTCCGCGTCCCCGCCACCGCACTCGGCGGGGGCGCCGGGGTCGAGCCGCCGTGGGTGGTCAAGCCCCGCTTCGGCCGTGGCTCCCGGGACGTCGTCCTCGTCGACCGGGCCGGCGACCTGGCTGCCGCCGTCGCACGCGTGCCTGACCCCCTCGTCCAGCACCGGCTGACCGGACAGGAGTTCACCGTCGACGCCCTGGCCGGCGACGGCGGGCGCGTGCTGCACGGCGCCGTGCCTCGCTGGCGGGACGAGACGAAGGCCGGGATCTCCGTCCGGGGCCAGACCTTCTTCGATCCCGTCCTCGTCGGCGACGTCGGCCGGCTGCTCGCCGCCCTCGGCCTGGAGGGACCCGCCAACGTCCAGGGGTTCGTGGCCGGGCCCGGGGAGCGCGCCACCTTCACCGAGGTGAACCCCCGGTTCTCCGGCGGGCTGCCACTGTCGCTCGCCGCCGGGAGCGACCTCGTCGGTCAGTACCTGGTCGGGATGACCGGCCGCCCCGTGGACGCCGGTGCCCTCGGCTACCGCCCGGGGGTGCGGATGTACCGCTACTACCAGGAGATCTTCGAAGAGGGGGACCCGGCATGAGCCCGGTCGACCCCCTGGTCCGGGCCGTCCTGTTCGACCTCGACGACACCCTCGTCCCCCAGCGCCAGTGGCTGGACGGGGCGTGGGACGCGGTGGCGACAGCAGCGGAGCGCCTCGGCGCCGACCGGAGCGCCCTCCGGCAGGCGCTGGCCGACGAAGCCGCCGCCGGGTCGGCACGCGGGCAGCTCATCGACCGCGCCGTGGCCCGGGTCCACCCGGGACTGGCGGTCGAGCCGCTCGTGGCGGCGTTCGTCGCCTACCGCAGGCCGGTGCTCACCCCCTACCCGGGCGCCGCATCCGTGCTGGCCCGGTGCCGGGAGCGTGCCGGCGTGGCCGTGGTCACCGACGGGCGTCCCGAGATCCAGCGAGCCAAGCTTCGAGCCGCCGGGCTCGACGGCCACGTCGACGTGGTGGTGTGCTCCGACGACCTCGGGCGTGCCCACCGCAAGCCCGATCCGCTCCCGTTCCGGACCGCCCTGGACCAGCTCGGGGCCGAGCCGGGCAACGCGGCGTTCGTAGGCGACCGCCCCGAGACCGACATGGTGGGAGCCCGGCGCCTCGGCATCTTCGCCGTGCGGGTCCACTCCGGGGAGTACGCCCGCCGGCCCGACGTGGTGCCCCCCGATGCCCGGTGCGCCACGCTGGCCGAGGTCGCCGCCGTCCTCGACCCCCTGCTCTCCGGACGCGCGTCCAGCGCTCGGGCGCCCGGGGCGGAGCCGGTCGCCGCCGGAGGGGCCGGCAGCGAGTCGGGGAGACCGTGAACGTCCTCGTGCCCTTCGGCACCCGACCCGAGATCGTGAAGCTGGCCCCGGTGGTAGGTGCGCTCGGCCGGGCCGGGTTGGCGGTCACGACCGTGGCCACCGGCCAGCACTACGACCCGTCCCTGGCCGACACGTTCTTCGACGACCTGGGGCTCCACCCCGACCGGCAGTGGGAGCTTTCCGGGGGCAGCACGGAGCGGTTCGGGCAGATGGCCCGTCTCGCCGCCGACACCGTCGCCGAGATCGGCCCGGACATCGTCTTGCTCCTCGGCGACACGAGCACCGTCCCCGTGTTCTGCCTGGCAGCCCGCCGACACCGGGTCCCTGTCGTCCACCTGGAAGCGGGGATGCGCTCGTTCAACCCGACCTCGATCGAGGAGGTCAACCGGAAGGTGGCGGCGGCATGCACCTCGCTGCACCTGGCCCCGACCGATCTGGCGGCGTCCTTCCTGCGCGCCGAAGGCATACCCGAAGAGCGGATCCGGGTCGTCGGCAACCCCATCATCGACGTCCTGGTGGACCGGGGGGTCGTGGGACGGACCCTCGCCGAGCGCCGGGGGGTGGTCATGACCGCCCACCGGGCGACGAACGTCGACGATCCGACCCGCCTGGCCCACCTGGTCGAGATCGCCCGCGCACTGGCCGCCATCGCCCCGCCGGTCGTGTTCCCCATCCATCCGCGGACGGAGGACCGGTTGGCCGTCGCCGGCCTGCGAGCGGACCTCGACGTGCCGGGGATCGCCACCCCCGGACCGCTCCCCTACGGCGAGATGCTCGACGCGCTGGCCGGTGCCCGGCTGGTGGTGACCGATTCCGGGGGCCTCCAGGAGGAGGCGTCCTGGCTCGGGCTGCCGACCGTCGTGCTCCGCCGATCGACGCCCCGATGGGAAGGGATCGCCTCCGGGGCATCGGTGCTCGCCGGCGTGGACCCGCAGCGGGCGATCGATGCGGCGCTGCGCCTGCTCCGACCCGAGCACCAGGAGCGGATCGCGGCGCTCCCCTGCCCCTATGGGGACGGGTCCACCGGCCGGCGGGTCGCCGCCATCCTCGCCGATCCCGCCACCGCCGCCCTCGTCGCCCTCGACGAGCCTGACTTCACCGACGGGCACCTCCCGATCGGGGCAGCCGAGGTCCTGCCACGCTGACGTCGTGGGTCACCGTGGGGGACCCCGTGAGTCAGCGGGACGGGACCGGGACCCCGCCGGCGGCCGCCACGACCAGCTGACCGGCTATCGCCGGGGTGTAGGGCCAGGCGTCGCCACCGGCCGATGCCACTGCCCGTATCTGCGCCGTGCCCGAGACGGCGGCGTCGGTGTTGCCGACCCTCTCGAAGCCCCACGCCACCACCGGCCAGTAGCCCATGGTCGCGCCGGCGTCGGCGCCGTTCGTGTCGAACACCCCCGTTCCGGTGGGATCGCTCCACGCCGGCGCGTCCTGCGCCACGCCGCCCATGAGGGCGGACGCCCGGGAGGCCGGCGCCAGACCCCATGCCACCGCCCACGCCTGCTCGAACGCGTCCGGATAGGCCACCTGCCAGTTCGTCACCGTCCCCACCCCGTCTCCGGCAACGGCCCAGTCGTAGGCGCCGGTCGCCGGGTCCCACAGACCGGCGACCGCGCTGGCCAACGCCGTGGCCTCCGACGAGGCCTGGGTGGCGAGCGCCTGGTCGCCCAGGGTGGTCTCCAGCGCGGCGGCGGAGACGAGCCCGCCGTAGACCTCGGACTCGTCCATGAGATAGCTGGCCCGGTACGAGGCGGTCGCCCAGGTCAACCCGGACGGGCTCCGCACCGAGGCGATGGCGGTCAGGGCGCCGGCGATCCCCGGCTGGATGGCGCGGAGCTGGCTGACATCGCCGGTCGCCGCCCAGGCATTGTCGGCCGCCACCAGGAACATCCCGGCGGTGGCATCGGTAGCGTCCACGGTCCCGGTGGGGACGGTCGTCCCTCCCGTGGCGGTGGCATCGGTGACGATGCCGCCGGACCCCTCGGCACCCTGGTACCAGTCGAGCCAGCGCCAGGCGTCGGCGGCCGGCGTCGGGTCACCGGTGAGCATCGACGCCCGGGCCAGCCCCATGGCAGCGTAGGCGCCGAGGTACGGGTTCACGACCGAGCTCCCGGGGTACTCGGTGATGGCGCCATCGGCGATCTGCGCCGACTCGATGAAGCTGGCCTCGCCCGGTACGGCGGCGATCGCGGCCGGGTCGGCGGGGGCGGCTCCCGTGCCCGACGCCGTGCCGGCCGTCGGGGAACCAGCGATGGAGGTCGTGCTGGCGGCCGGGGTGTCCGTCGTCGTCGCCGTGGTGGACGTACCGGCGCCCGGGTTCGCGGATGCCACTACCTGGGCCGGAGCGTGGGCCACCGGTCCCGCCCCGTCGGCCACCGACCGAGCGCTGGCGCTCCGGTGCGTCGA
>JAKADK010000093.1 GCA_021820665.1 Actinomycetes bacterium
CGTCCCCTGTGCCGTCACTGGCGTCGTCACTGGCGTCGTCACTGGCGATGCGCTCCTCGACGTCCCGCCGGAGGATGCGTCCCCCGGGTCCCGAGCCGGTCACCGAGTCGAGCTGGATCCCGTGTCGCGCCGCCAGGGAGCGCACCAGGGGAGACGTGACCACGCCGCGCGCCGGGGACGGACGGGGCCGAGCCCGGTCGGCCGGCGTGTCGTCCACCTGTGCCTCGGCCCGGTCGGCCGGCGGGCTCGCCGGCCCCTCGGGACCGTCCTCTCCTTGCCCCGCACCGTCCGCCGGTCCCCCGGCAGCCGGGGATGCAGCGGGTCGATCGGCGGCCGGCCGCCTCCCCGTGCCGGCGCCCAACACGGCGATGACCTGGCCGATGGGGGCCGTCTCCCCGGCGCCGAGCAGGACCTGCTCCAGGACCCCGTCGTCGTAGGCCTCCAGCTCCATCGTGGCCTTGTCGGTCTCGATCTCGGCGAGCACGTCTCCCCGATGAACCGAGTCGCCGGGGTTCTTCAGCCAGCGCGCCAGTGTGCCCTCCTCCATCGTGTCGGACAGGCGGGGCATGATCACGTCGGGCACGGAGGTCTCCTAAGGGGTGAAGCCGGTGGCATCGAGGGTCTCGTGGATGACGGTCACGAGGTCCCCGGCGTGGGGCAGCGCCGCCTGTTCGAGCGACTTCGCGTAGGGCAGCGGCACCTCGGCGGCCGCCACCCGCCGTACCGGGGCGTCGAGGTGGTAAAAGGCGCCTTCCTGGATGGTGGCGGCGATCTCGGCGCCGATCCCGTAGCTCAGCCAGTCGTCCTCGATGACGACGGCACGCGTCGTCTTGCGAACGGAGGCGCAGATCGTCTCTCGGTCGAGGGGACGGAGGCTCCGGAGGTCCACCACCTCCACCGAGATGTGCTCGTCCTCCAGGCGGCGGGCCACGTCGAGGGCGATGGCGGCGGCCCGGGAGTAGGCCACGACGGTGAGGTCGGTCCCCTCCTTCGTCACCGCCGCCGTGCCGATCTCGGTCACGTGGTCGCCGTCGGGGACATCGCCCTTCGTGTTGTAGAGGGCCAGGTTCTCCACCACCAGGACGGGGTCGTCGTCACGGATCGACGCGGTGAGCAGACCCTTGGCGTCGGCCGGCGTGGACGGGGCGACCACCTTGAGACCGGGGATGTGGGCGTAGTACACCTCGATGTTCTGGGAGTGCGTGGCGCCGAGCTGCTGGCCGCCCCCGCCGGGGGTCCGGATGACCATGGGCACGCTCGCCTGGCCGCCGAACATGGCGTGGATCTTGGCGGCGTGGTTGACGATCTGGTCGATGGCGAGGAGGCTGAAGTTGATGGTCATCAGCTCCACGACCGGGCGGAGGCCGAGCATGGCGGCGCCCACGGCGGCACCGACGAAGCCCTCCTCACTGATGGGGGTGTCACGGACCCGCCGAGGCCCGAACTCCTGGAGGAGCCCGGCCGTGATCTTGTAGGAGCCCTCGAAGATGCCGATCTCCTCGCCCAGGAGGAAGACCGACTCGTCCCGGAGCATCTCGGCCCGCAGGGTGTCGTGCAGGGCCTGGCGATAGCTGATCTCGGTCACCGGGCACCAGCTCCCCGGAGTGGCGAGCCGATCGTCTCGTGCGGGAGGGGGAGGGTGGTAGGTGTCATGGCTCCGACACCACCACGGCGTCCGCCGGGAGGCGATGAGGGGTGTTCGGCACGGGGGTGGCGTAGGCGTGGGCGAACAGGTCGGCGACCGCCGGAGGCGGGCTCTCGTCGGCGAAGGCGACCGCGGCGGCCACGACGTCCTCGACCTCGGCTTCGATCGCCGTGACGGCGGCGAGGTCCACCACCCCCGCCTGGATCAGGTGCGAGCGGAGGGTGGGGACCGGATCGAGGCGGCGGGCCCGTTCGGTGTCCTCGGCCGACCGGTAGCGGGCCGGGTCGACGACGGAGTGGCCCCGGAGCCGGCTGCTCACCGCTTCCACCAGCACGGGCTGCCGTTCGGCTCGGGCGGAGTGGAGCGCCTGCCGGGCTGCGTCCCGGACGGCGATCACGTCGTCGCCGTCGACGCGTACCCCGGGGATCCGGTAGGAGGCACCGCGGCGGGAGAGCTCGGGCTCCCCGGACGCGGCCTGGACGGTGGTGCCCATGCCGAGGCCGTTGTTCACCACGACGTAGACGATGGGCAGGCTCCAGATGGCGGCCAGGTTCAGCGACTCGTGGAACGCCCCGATGTTGGTGGTGCCATCCCCCATGAGGCACATGACGGCTTCGGCATCCTCGCCGGGGTCGCTCCGGTAGGCGATGGCGAGCGCCGCTCCGGTGGCTGGAGGGATCTGTCCGCCGACGATGCCGTAGCCGCCGAGCAGTCGAGCGCCGGCGTCGAAGAGGTGCATCGATCCACCCCACCCGCCCGACACCCCGGTGGCCTTCCCGAACAGCTCTGCCATCACCCGGCCGGGGTCGATCCCGCGGCAGAGCGCGTACCCGTGCTCGCGGTAGGTGGTGAAGAGGTAGTCCCGGCGCTCGAGCGCGGCCATGAGACCCACCACGGTCGCCTCCTCGCCCAGGTTGAGGTGGCAGTAGCCGCCGATCTTCGCCCGGGTGTACATCTCCGCCGCCCGCTGCTCGAACACCCTGACGAGCACCATCTGGCGGTAGTAGTCGGCGAGGACCTGAGGCGGTTCGGCTGCGAGCGCGGCCGCAGCGGCCGCAGAAGGACCGGTCTCCGTGTCGGCGGCCGTCGCGGGCGGGGTCGTCGCCTGCGCTGCCTGGACCGCCTGGACCGCCGGCGTCGCCGGAGCCCTCGGAGCCGAACGGCGCCGTTTCGGAGCTTCTGGTCTCGCCCCGGGTTCCGGCGTGGCACGCACCCGTGCGGTGCGTCCTGGTCGCTCCTGGGGTGTCGCCATCCGGGCCTCCCTGCGTTCGGGCCGTGTCGCCACCCTATCGATCCTCCGCGTTCTGGCTCCACGCCACCGGCGGGCGCCGGCCGTGGTGGCGGGTTCCTGCCGGGAGGGAGATCTTCGCCACGCCTGGGATCTCCTTGTCCATGTCCGGCCTCTCTGTTCCTGTCGGGCCTTTCCGTTCCTGTCGGACGGTCTCCTGAGCTGGTCCCACCGCCCGCCCAGAAGGGGGGTTGGGCGGGCGGTGGGCCTGCGAGCGACCCGATGGGGGGACCGGGCCTCCCGGGGAAGGCGACAGCCTTACCCGGGGTCCATTCACGCGCCCCGCTCGGGAATTGTCCAGGATGCTGTCCCATATACCGGGACACCTGTGCACTACGGTGGGTCCGTGACCACCTCGCTGGCGAAGGCGCTGGACGTCTTGGACTACCTGTCGGGCACCGAGCGCCCGATCACCGTGCGGGAGCTGGCCCGCGGTGTCGGGGTGTCGAAGTCGACGGCGCACCGGTTGGCGACCGAGCTCCAGGAGTGGGGCGCGCTGGAGGCCGAACCCGACGGCTACCGGCTCGGCCTGCGGCTCTTCGAGCTGGGCGGCGTCGCCCTGCGCCAGCACCGGCTGGAGGACCTGGCCCGGGCCACCATGGAGGACCTCTTCGACGCGACCCACCGGCTGACCCAGTTGGGTGTGCTCCTCGGTGTCGACGTCATGTACCTGGCCCGCGTCGGGCAACAGGGCCACCAGCGGGTCGCGTCCCCGGTGGCGAGCCGGATCCCTGCCACGTGCACCGCGATGGGGAAGGCGCTCTTGGCGTACCACCCCACGGCGTTCGCCGACGCGCTCCGAGCCGGCCTCGTACGTCGGACCCGCTACTCGATCGTCGACGGCCGGGTGCTCCAGGCCCAGCTCGCCGCCGTTCGTCGGGACGGGGTGGCCGTCGAGCACGAGGAGGCGAGGATCGGGCTGGCGTGCGTCGCCAGTCCGATCATGATCAACCGCCGGGCCCGGGCCGCCCTGTCGATCACCGGGCCGGCCGAGAGCTTCGATCCCGGCGAGGCGGCGGGGGCGGTGCGTGCCGCCGCCCGCCGGCTCTCGGTCGAGCTGGCGAACCAGTGAGGCGGCCACCGGCCGGGCCGGACGGAGCGGGGGGACGTCGGGGATGCTCCCCGGTGCCCGGTGGGCTCAGCTCCCCGGTGCCCGGTGGGCTCAGCTCCCCGGGACCTGCTCCTGGAAGACGAAACGGGACCCGTCCGCGTGGCACCTCGGGCACTGCTCCGGGGGGTCCAGCCGGCGCACGGACTCCCCGCAGACGGTGCACACCCACTCGGTGGCGAGCGTGGCCACGACGTCTCCCCGGCTGACGATCCCGACCAGACGACCGGCAGCGAGCACCGGAACCCGGCGGATCCGACGCTCGACCAGGAGGTGTCGGACGTCGTCCACGTCGCTGTCCTCGCTGACGGAGATCAGGGCGGTCGTCATGATCTCCCCGGCGGTCTCACCCTCCTTGGCCAGGAGGTCGTACTCGCTCACCAGACCGACGAGCGAGCCGGCCTCGTCGAGGACCGGGACGGCGCTCACGTGGTGTCCGTGCAGCAGGTTCGCCACGTCACCGACCGGCGTCCCTTGCGTCGTGGAGATCACCGTCGACGTCATGATGTCCCGTACCTTCACCGGGAGCGACGCTACCCGACGGACCGTCATCGTGACGAACTATGCGACGGACCGTCGTCGTGACGAACGGTGTGGCGACCCGGCGACCCCGGCGTCGTCGGATCGGGTCGAGCGCGTGCCGGTCGCCGCCCCTGCGTTGGCGACCGGGCCGGTTCGGGGCGCCTCGGGTGACCGCCACCGGTGAGGCCGAGACCAATCCTGGAAACGGGTACGGAACCCCGAGAAGGGGTGCAGCGTGAGTGCTTACTATCGCTCACTCGGCCGCAACGGCGTGCATGTGGAAGCCAGGGTGGTGCCGGAGGATCTCCCTCCGGGCGATCGTCATCTTGTGCACCTCGTCGGGACCGTCGGCGATCCTGAGAGTGCGCATGTGGGCGTACATGTGGGCCAACGGGTAGAACTGCGTCACCCCCGCGGCCCCGTGCACCTGGATGGCACGGTCGACGACCTTCAGGGCCATGGTGGGGATGGCCACCTTGATCCCGGAGATGTCGGTGGCTGCCGCCTTGTTCCCGACCGTGTCCATCAGGTGGGCCGTGTGCAGCACGTACTGGCGGGCCATGTCGATCTCGATGCGGGACTCGGCGATCCAGTCCTGGATCAATCCCTTGTGCGCGAGGCTGGAGCCGAAGGTGCTGCGTTCGAGAGCCCGGGTCACCATCAGGTCGAGGGCTCTTTCGGCGACGCCGATCGACCGCATGCAGTGGTGGATCCGGCCTGGGCCGAGGCGGGCCTGCGAGATGGCGAACCCCCCGCCCTCCTCGCCCAGGAGGTTGTCCACGGGAACGCGCACGTCCTGGTAGATCACCTCGGGGTGCCCGCCACGCTCGGCGTAGCCGAAGACGTGGGGATCGAGCCCGAGCGACACCCCGGGGGTGTCCTTGGGGACGACGAGCATCGACTGCTGGAGGTGGCGCGGGGCGGTCGGGTCGGTCTTCCCCATGACGATCAGCACCTTGCACCGGTCGGCCCGGGCGCCGGAGCTGAACCATTTTCGGCCGTTCAGGACGTAGTGGTCGCCGTCGCGCTCGATGGAGAGCCCGATGTTGGTGGCGTCCGACGAGGCGACGTCGGGCTCGGTCATCGAGAACGCGCTACGGATCTCCCCCTGGAGAAGAGGGGTGAGCCATTCCTCTTTCACACGTCGTGACCCGTAGAGGTGGAGGATCTCCATGTTCCCGGTGTCCGGAGCGGCGCAATTCAACGCTTCGGAGGCGAACGACACCTGTCCGAGCGTCTCGGAGACCGGCGCGTAGTCGAGGTTGGACAACGGCGTCCCGGGACTGTCGGCCTGGAGGTGGGGGAGGAAGAGGTTCCACAGTCCCCGGTCGAGCGCGGCGGCCTTCAGCCGGTCCATCACCGGCGGGTACCCGTCGGCGCCGACCTCGGCGAGCTGCGCGTAGTAGAGCTCTTCGTTGGGCCGCACGAGGTCGTCCATGAAGCGGCGGACCGATTCCTGCATCTCGATCCCCTGGGGGGTGAAGTCGAAGGGCATGGCGAACCTCGTTTTCTCGGGTTGGCGCCGCGCGCGCCGCTCATCTCGTCACCCTACGCATCGACCGCACCGGCATTCCAACCGAGTGGCGCCGAGCGGGTCGTGCCTACCATGGCGACCGTGACCGCGCCGTGACACCGCTGTGACCGTGTTCGTCGACGACTGGCGCCAGCCGGCACGAGTGGGACGGGTCGAGGGCCGGTGGTCCCACCTGGTCGGCGACGACGAGGCAGAGCTCCACGCCTTTGCCCGGCGGCTGGGGTTGCGCCGGGCCTGGTTCCAGGAGCACCCGGGCCGCGCCTATCGCGACCACTACGACGTCACCGACGCGCTGCGGGCGGCGGCCATCGAACTGGGGGCAACCCCGGTCACGTGGCGGGACATGGGCCGGCTCATGCGCCAACGGCGCGCGGAGGCCGCGGCCGGGGCAGTGCCGCGGGAGCGGTGCTCCATCGCAGGCTCCGGCGCCGGTGGACCGACGTGGACGAGCTGAGCTGACCCGAGCTGAGCTGACCCGAGCTGCGCTGAGCTGCGCTGAGCTGCGCTGAGCTGCGCTGAGCTGAGCTGCGCTGAGCTGCGCTGCGCTGAGCTGCGCTGAGCTGCGCTGAGCTGCGCTGAGCTGCGCTGAGCGGGACGCGTGGCAACGCAGACGGGACCTATCCTGAGGCGGTGACGATCGACCTCGATGCCGCGTTGGCATTCGCGTGGCGCCGGCAGCGCGGCGTGCTCGTCACCGTGAAACGTGACGGGCGCCCGCAGCTCTCCAACATCCTCTACGTGCCCAGGGCGGACGGGAGATCGTGTGCCATCTCGGTTACCGACACGCGGGCGAAGACGGCGAACCTGCGACGCGACCCGCGGGCCTCGCTCCACGTGACGCGGGACGACTTCTTCGCCTACGTGGTCCTGGAGGGTGAGGCCGTCCTCTCGCCGGTGTCTGCCGATCCGGACGATCCCGTCGTCGACGAGCTGGTCACCATGTACCGCACGGCCCGGGGAGAGCACCCGGACTGGCCGGGCTTCCGCCGTGCCATGGTCGACGAGCGGCGCCTGGTCGTCACCGTGTCGGTGACCGGTGCCTACGGCATGCTCGGCGGTTGACGGGGTGGTCTTGACGGGGTGGAGCCGGCTTGGCACTATGGAGGCGAGATGAACACCCCTACGAGCACGGTCCTCCTCCTCACCTGACGGCGAACGCCCCATCGCGTTCGCCCCGAACCTCCTGCGCCGATCCGGCCAGGGGGTTTTTTGTTGGAGCGGACCGGGCAGGCGTCATCCCGGGGAGGTCGAGGAACCCGATCCGAGCAGGAAGCGGGAGCAGATGACGGAGCGAATCGAGTCAAGAGCACAGGGCCAGGGTGGCACCGAGGCGACCAGGGGAGCAGGCCGGCGGTTCGCGCTGCCCTGCGACCCCTCGCCCATGGCCTTCAGGAAGTACCGGTCGAACGTCCCGCTCTCGCTCGGGGACCGCACCTGGCCGGACCGGACCTTCGAGCGGGCGCCCCGGTGGGCGAGTGTCGACCTCCGGGACGGGAACCAGGCCCTCATCGACCCCATGGACCCGGAGCGGAAGCTGCGGCTCTTCGAGACCCTTGTCGCCATGGGGTTCAAGGAGATCGAGGTGGGGTTTCCCTCGGCGTCCCAGACCGACTTCGACTTCCAGCGCCTCATCATCGACGAGCACCTCGTGCCCGACGACGTGGAGATCCAGGTGCTGGTCCAGTGCCGGGAGGAGCTGATCGAGCGCACCTTCGAGTCGCTCGCCGGTGCCCGCCGGGCCATCGTGCACTTCTACAACTCGACGTCAGAGCTCCAGAGGCGCGTGGTCTTCGGCCTGGACAAGGCGGGGATCGTCGGCATCGCCGTGCGGGCGGCCGAGCTGTGCCGTGCCTACGAGAAGACGCTGCCGGGCACCGAGATCCGTTACGAGTACTCGCCGGAGAGCTTCACCGGCACCGAGCCCGAGTTCGCCGTCGAGATCTGCGAGGCGGTGATGGACGTCATCGAGCCCACGCCCGAGCGCCCGCTGATCCTCAACCTGCCGGCCACCGTCGAGATGTACAGCCCGAACGTGTACGCAGACGTGATCGAGTGGTTCGGGCGGACCATCACCCGACGTGATGCCGTCGTGCTCAGCCTCCACCCCCACAACGACCGGGGCACGGCGGTCGCCGCCGCCGAGCTGGCCGTGCTGGCCGGGGCCGACCGGGTGGAGGGCACCCTGTTCGGCAACGGCGAGCGGACCGGGAACGTCGACGTCGTCACGCTGGCCATGAACCTCTTCTCCCAGGGGATCGACCCGGGCCTCGACCTGCGCGACATCGAGCGGGTGCGGCGCGTGGCGGAGTTCGCCACCCGGATGCCGGTCCACCCCAGGCATCCCTACGCCGGTGACCTCGTCTACACGGCCTTCTCCGGCTCCCACCAGGACGCCATCAAGAAGGGCATGGCGGCGATCGGCGAGGACCCCGAGCACTGGGAGGTGCCCTACCTGCCGATCGACCCGAAGGACACCGGCCGGACCTACGAGGCCATCATCCAGGTGAACAGCCAGTCGGGGAAGGGAGGCGTGGCCTACCTCATGGACACCGAGCACGGCCTGGACCTGCCGAGAAAGCTCCAGATCGAGTTCTCGAAGGAGGTCCAGGCGGTGACCGAGGAGAGCGGCACGGTGATCCGACCGGCCGAGCTGTGGGAGGTCTTCGAGCGGGTCTACCTCCCCGACGACTCGGGGATCCGGCTGGTCTCCTCCGAGATCACGACCGGTGACGGGAAGACCGAGGTGACGGCGCAGCTCCTGGTCGATGGCCACCACCGCACGGTGGTCGGGGTTGGCAACGGGCCGATCGACGCCCTGGTCGCCGGGATCCGCACCGAACTGGGCATCGACTTCGAGGTGCGCGACTACAGCGAGCACGCACTGACCTCGGGAAGCGAGGCGTCGGCTGTGGCCTACGTGGAAGCGGCGGCACCCAACGGCCGCACCTGGTGGGGGGTGGGCATGGACTCGTCCATCCTCGACGCGTCGCTCCACGCCGTGGTGAGCGCGGCCAACCGGGCCGGTCCGGCGGGTCCCCGGGGGTAGGTGCGCGCGGGATCCGTCCCTGGGCGGTGGGAAGGCGAGCGACGCACCGGCCACCGCCGACGCATGCGTCGGGTCCGGAAGGGACGGCCAATTCCGGTCGGTGCACGGTCCCGGAGGCTCCCTTATCTGGAGTAAACAACTATTCGTAGAGTAGTCAGGAGGATAAGCTCTCTGGCGCGGCCAAGACGGCCGGGCGGCTCCACGAGAGAAAGGTACGTCATGGCACATCGGCCGAAGCCGTTCGGCGAGCCGGCGGTGGGTCTCGCCGCCGCTGACACCGAGCCCGCACCGGGGTGCTGGGACGTCGACGTGGGGCGTAGCCGAGTCGAAGTCACGATCCGGCACGCGGTGGTGAGCAGGGTCAGCGCCACGCTGTCGGTGGCGAGCGGCACGATCGAGTCGACGGAGCCCGACGGGATCGACGGCGCGGCCGGCTCTCCACGTTGGCAGGTGCGAGCGGCGATCGACATGGGGTCAGTGGACAGCGGTGACCCGAACCGGGACGACCACCTGCGCGCCGAGAACTTCCTCGACGTCGAGCGCTTCCCGGTCGCCAGCTTCGTGAGCACTGCGGTGACGGCCGTGGACCACCGCCGCTGGCGTGTCCCGGGGGACCTCACCGTGCGCGCCGTCACGCGCCCGATCGTGCTGGAAGCCCGCGTGGAGCAGCTTGCAACCGTGGGTGGGCGCCAACGGGCCACCGTGGTGGCGACGGTCGACCTGGACCGTCGCCAGTTCGACCTCTCGTGGAACCAGATGCTCGATACGGGCGGCCTGCTGCTCGGGCCCACGCTCAGTGTGAAGCTCATGATCGAGGCCTGCCGCCGCGACGGCCAGGCTGTCTCCGGATGCCTGATGGAATGACCGTGTCGTCGGTGGCGGCCCCCCGGGCGGCGGCGATGCCGGAACACCTCAGCCGCACCTCAGCCGCACTGCGTGGCCAGCTGTACCCGCGCGCCGACATGCCTGAGCGCCAACGCTCGCGGAGCCGTGCTGCCCAGGATCAC
>JAKADK010000019.1 GCA_021820665.1 Actinomycetes bacterium
ACGACGTCTACCTCACCTTCGTCTCCCCTCCCCAACGCCCCGGCGGCCCCGCCACCATCGGGGTGATCGTCCAACCGCTCATCGCGTGGCTGTGGATCGGCGCCGGCGTGGTCGCGCTCGGGACGCTGCTCGCCGCCTGGCCTCGCCCGCGCGCCCCTGTGACGGTGCCTGTGGCGAGCACCGGGCCCAAGCCCAAGCCGATGGCCGTCGAGCCGGAACCCTCCCAGCAGGCTGTCGAGACTCCGTCCGCCCCACAGGGAGCCGACGGCCACGATCAGCAGGTCGCCCATCGGCGGCGGCGAGCGCGCGAGACGCTCCGGTGGGCGCTCCCGGCGACGGTCCTCGCCGGTGGGCTCGTCTTCTCGTCGGTCCCACGCCCCGGACCCGAGACCGTCACCGAGCGCACCGCGCAGATCGCCAGCATCGTCCGGTGCCCGAGCTGCCCCGACGTCTCGGTCGCCGACTCCACCATCCCCTCTGCGGTCGCCGTCGACCACTACATCCGCGGAGCGGTCGAGAAGGGTCAGAGCGAGCAGCAGATCCTCGACTTCCTCGTCTCGCGCTACGGGCCGCGGATCCTGCTGCGCCCACCGAGCTCGGGGGGCGACGTCCTCGTGTGGGTGCTGCCGCTGGCGGGAACGGCCATCGCCGGCGGCGGGCTCGTGCTGTTCTTCTTCCGCCGGGCCCGCCGTTACGCGGCACCGCTCAGCGACGCCGATCGGCTGCTCGTGGAACTAGCCCTCTCGAAGGCCGACCGTCCCCTCGATGCGCGACCCGCTCCCGACGCACCAGCGCCGGTCCCCGCCGAGGAGCCCACCCGATGAACGCAGGGAAGAGAACCGACGCGCTCCGCATCAGCCGCACCGCCGGGATCCGATCGAGCGAAGCGAGCTCCGGCCTTCGAGTCGAGCGATTCGACTGGGAGACCCTCGCAGAGACCGGAGCGCAGGCGCTCGGTCTCACCTACTGGTTCGACCCCCAGGCGGCCAACGTCTCTGGGCCGGCCACCGTTCGCTTCAGCGGCCGTCGAGCCGACTGCAAGCGAAAGCCGGGACCTCGGGACCGCTTCAGCGTCGAGGAGACCCTGGAGATCCCACCAGGCGCTGGACCCGTCTCGGTCACCACGCGCATCCGAGACATCAACCCGGGCACATGGGAGACGACCGCCGTGCTCCTCGGGGCCCAAGCCCCGCGGTCACGTCCGCCCCGACCGAAGGTCGCACCCGCCTCGGCGTCAGGCACGACGGCCTACGCCCCGATCATCCAGGTCCGAGCCCCCGGTGCTCGCTTCGGCGCCTGGCCGGCTCTCGTCGGCATCGGCGCCGTGGTCGGCCTGGTCGTCCAGGGCCTCCTCGCCCGCCACCTCCACCTGGCGGTGGCGCGGGTCGAGGTGGTCTCCCTTGTCGCCGCCGCCATCGGCTTGCTCGCTGCCAAGGCCTACTACGCCATCGGCCACTACGCGACGGGCGAGCGGAGCATGCGTGAGCTGCTCTCCGGGGCCTGCATCCAAGGATTCGTCCTCGGCGCGGGTGCCGCCCTCGCCGCCGGCACCCAGATCGCCGGGCTGCCGCTTGGGACGGTCCTCGACCTGAGCGCGCCCGGCTTGTTGTTCGGGATGACGATCGGCCGCTACGGCTGCTTCTTCGGCGGCTGCTGCGTGGGGCGCCCCACGGCGTCGCGCTGGGGCCTGTGGTCATCGGACCGTCGGCTCTGGGCGCGGCGGGTGCCGGTGCAGCTCTTCGAATCGACCGCAGCGCTCGCCATCGGCATCGCCGCGCTGGCGGTCGCCTGGAACGCCCCGGTAGGCCATGCCGAGCTGTTCGCCGGCGCCATGGCCGCCTACACCCTCGCCCGCCAACTGCTCTTCCCCCTGCGGGCCGTCTCGCGGCACACGAGCCACGGCTGGCGCCTCACCATCGTCGCGAGTGCCGCCGCCCTTCTGGCAGACGTCGTCGTCGCCCTCATCGTGGGATAGGGCACGGCGAAGTGGCGACCGCTCGCCTCTTCGCGCCGGGTGCGCCGGGGGGGTGTCGGCTCATGTCGCCCGTCTCGAAGACCTCTTCATCGGGTGACCGATGGCTGCGCTGCTCGGGATCGTCGGCGCCGTCGCCTACGGGCGATAGCCACCGTCTCGTGGCACCACCAGTACCGAAGTTGCATGGGCGGCTTGGATTACGGCCTGCGGTCGGGCTGCGCCACGTCGGGGAAGGTCGAAGCGGGCGGGTCGTCGTCGGCGACCACGTATGGTCTGAGCTGCCGGCGCCTCGTCCTCCATGCGAAGAGCACGCCTGCGCCGAGCAGGACGGCAAGGGCCTGGTCGATGCCGTCGCCGATGGCACGCGGGCCGTAGACGAAGAAGGCGACGAGCAGCCCGCCCATCAGGACGCTCGAGGCCACGGCGGCGACGCTGAGCACGCGGTGTGCGTGCGGCTGGAGCGCCACGTCGGGGAGCCGGCGGTGGCCGACGGTGAGGAACACGACGGCGGTGACCGAGTCGAGGAAGAACTCCGCCAGCAAGAAGAACCCGGCGGCTGCGAGGACCAGGCTGAAGAACGAGGTGAGGGACGTGACGAGCAGCTGCAGCACGACCACGACCGTGGCGCTGCCGAGCACCACGACCACGGCCGTGGACGGCACGTGGCGGCGGTTGAGGGTGGCGAGCCGCCGGGACAGGAGGTTCTCCCGGCCCGTCGCGTACAGCGAGCGCGTGAGGATGTAGCTCGTCAGCCACAGCCCTCCAGCCGTCGAGGCCAGCACGGGCACGAGCATCAGCCAGGGTGCGCCGGGCACGAGCCGCTGCGCCCACACCGCCAAGGGGTCGACGGAGCCGGCGAGCGAGTGCATCGGGGTCTCGGCCAGCATGAGGGGGTAGAGCACGGCGTAGAAGACGAGCGCGCCGATGGCGCCGACGATGCCGCCGATCCCCGGGTCGGCTCGTGGCCGGACCGATTCTTCGGCGGCGTAGCTGTCGATCTCCCAGCCGTCGAGGATGGTGGCGGCGATCACCGCCACGATGAGGATGCCCCCGATGGGCGGCGCGCCGAAGTGGACCGGGACTTCGAGGTGAGGTAAGCGGGTGACCCCGAGGACGGCAAAGCCCGTCAGCGAGACGAGCTCGACGGCGAAGAAGACCTGGGTGATCCGTGCCGTGGGCCGAGCCCCGAGGAGGAGCGGCAGCGCCGCAAAGCACAGCCAGAACACGCTGAAGCCGAGCGAGAGCGAGGTCGAGGGGTGGGCGTGGGGGAAGAAGAGCTGGAAGGTGTAGGAGCCGGCGGGGATGGCGATCGGGGGGATGGAGAGGAAGTAGGCGAGGATCAAGATCCAAGCCTGGTAGCGAGAGACACCCCGACCGACGACGCGCGCAGACCAGTGGTAGGAGGCACCGGCATGGGGAAAGTGCCGGTTGAGCAACCGGAACAGGAAGCTCGAGGTGACGAAGGGAACCGCCAGGATCCCGATCGCCGGCAAGGTCCACCAGCCGGCCTGGGCCGCCATCACCCCGCCAGTGGCCGCCACCGAGAACATCGGCCCCACGCTCGACACCGAGAGTGGGACGAGGTCACGCAGGCGGAAGTGCCGAGCCAGGCCGGGATCGGGCTTGGCCGCCAGCCCGCCGACGCGCGCCATAGGGGTGGTCGCGGGCTCTGCTCCGTCCACGACGCGCCACCGTACTGCTCCTGCGAACAGCTCGCAGTAGGTTCGGGCACGATCAGCCTCCGATCACAGGCACGGATCACCCAGCTGCTCCGCGGTCCACAGCAGTCCACCGTCATCGTCCGGCTCGGCGCCGGTGATCAGCGAACGCGACGGCGCGTGGGGAGTCATTGTCAAGAGTTGTGGACGAGAAATCTCACTCAGGCGGCGACGGACCCATTTTCGGTGTCGGTGTCGGGTGCTGCGACCGTCGTCGTGTCACTCCTCTCTTGTAGCTTGCCGTCGATGAAGGTGGCACCGGCCCGCACGAGGGGCACGAGCTCAGCACCGGTGATCTTTCGCCAGCGGGCCTGGGCCGAGTCGAGCAGCTTGTAGGCCATCGCCAGCCCCGCCTTGCGGGACCCCGAACCGCGGGTGACTTTGGTGCGCAGCCGCACCGTGGAGAACGTCGATTCGATCGGGTTCGTCGTGCGCAGGTGCACCCAGTGTTCGAGCGGGAAGTCGTAGAAGGCGAGCAGGACTTCGAGCTGACCGGTGATCTTGACGACGGCCTTCTCGAAGGCGCTGAACTCGTCGGCGAATCGCTTGACCGCCTCGAGGGCACCCGTGCGCGTGGAGGCGCTGTAGATCGCTGCGAGCGCCTGCTTCGCCTCGTCATGCACCCGCTTGGGCATGGCGTCCATTACATTCCGGGTGACATGGACCCAGCAGCGCTGCTCGCGGGTGGTGGGGAACACCTCGCGCAGCGCCCCCCAGAACCCGAGCGCCCCGTCACCGACGGCGAGGACGGGTGCCTGGAGGCCTCGGTCCCGGAGGCTCCGCAACACCTCGGCCCAACTGTCGGTGGACTCTCGGTAGCCGTCGGCAAGGGTCACCAGCTCTTTCGTCCCGTCGGGGCGGACACCGACGATCACGAGGCAGCACAGCCGGTCCTCTTCCAGGCGGATGTTGAAGTGCACGCCGTCGGCCCACATGTAGACGTAGTCGACGTCCGACAGATCACGCGTCGACCACTCGGCGTGCTCAGCCTGCCAGGCCACGGTCAACCGGTTGACGGTCGACGACGACAGCCCGGCCTCAGTGCCGAAGAACTCACCGAGCGCCGGGGCGAAGTCCCCGGTCGAGAGCCCCCGCAGGTAGAGGATGGGGAGCACCTCGGTGACCTTGGGGGACTTGCGCATGTAGGCCGGCAGGATGGCCGAGGTGAACCGGCGGTCCTCCCGGCGGTCGTCGACCCGGGGCGCGGTCACCTCGATCGCTCCCGCCCCCGTCGTGACCACCCTCGGTCGGGCGTAGCCGTTTCCGACCACCAGCCGGCGGCCGGTGGCGTCGAGCTCGTCGGCGTGGGCGTCGAGGTAGGCCCGGCGCTCGGCCAGCAGCGCCACCGCCAGCATCTCCTTCGCCGCCAACCTGCACAGCTCGTCGAGGTCGATCGTCGACGGTTCGCTCTCACCAACCGCGTCCGCGGTGGCGTCATGTACTAGCTTCAACATTGGCGTATCCCTCCCCGCTGGTCTCACCCGGCGGACTCGTTGGTTGTTCAACTTGGAGGGTACGTCGCGCCCTTCGCGAGATCGTGGATCCACAACTTCTGGTTATAACTCGGCGCGTGAGGCCCGACACCTTGCGCCCACAGGTTGGGCAGGGCTGGTCGCTACTCCTCACCCGATAGGGGTGCCGGTCCCACCATCGCGACGCAACCGGAACCGGCCTCGCATGCGACCAGAAGCGACCGGCGACGTTCGGCGACGCGGAGCCACGAGTGGTCGGCTGGTCGCTTCTCTGAGTGCGGGCAAGGCGCACGAGCCACGCGCTTCTACGCTCCGCGGCCCGCTTACTACCGTTCAGCCCCCACGACCGATCTCACGCTTGGGCTCGACCACCGATGGAGAGGTACCGCGACGGCTGAGCTGGATCCATGGTCCCTCGATGACGATGTCTCGGTTCGAACACGGTACACCTGGGACTGCCAGTGAGGTCTTCACGTTCTACGTGGGGACCACTTCACGTTTCGAGCTGCCGTCATCCTCGCACGGCGGTTTGACAGGTCGATGGCCGAGCTCTCGGACTCGCAGACGCTGAGGCGTCGTCTTTCCGGCGCGCCGATGCGCTCTACGTCCCGTGCCTGGACGAACGCGCCGGCGACCGCCAGGTTGCGCACGACGAGCGCACAGGCGAGGAACAGGCTCATCGGGGTGAGACCCATCAGCCGACACCACCCCCGGGCGACGTCGATGGTGGCCGGGTCCTTGATCCTGGCGTTGGCCCGTTCGGGCGCAGATCGCCGGCAGAGGAGCGGCGCCAGGACTTCCCCGGGTGGTCGTGGCGCTGGGCGGTCTTGGCGTTGACCTGTGGCGGCACGGTGATGGTGACCTGGGTGCAGCAGACCGGCGGGTGCTCGGGCGGACAGAGGACCTCGGGGTGCTCGGGGGTGAGCTGCACGGAGGCATCCCGCAGGGGGCAGCGGAGCTTGCCCAGGACCGCCGGGCGGGCGACGCGGTGGTAGCCGTCTTGGTCGTCTGCGCCGATGCGGCCCAGCTTGTAGCGGCTGAGCTCCCCTGCGCGCTGGTCGTGGGCTGTGGTCTCGTCCTGGCTCGCCTCGCGACGAAGAGGGCCGATGTCGAAGCGGGCCTTGGGGTGGCCGAGCAGTAGAGGTTGCCGTTGGACAAGATGGCTCCCTCGAAGGTGCCCTTCATGCCCCGGTCGTGGGGATGGGGGTCCGTCACCAAGGAGGCGCCGGCTGCTCGCAGGGGCAGAGCGGCGTGGGCGGGCACCCGATGGGCGTCGCCCGAGTCGGCCGCCACGTGAGGCTCAGCCGTGAGGCTCAGCCGTGGGGCTCAGCCGTGAGGCTCAGCCGTGAGGCTCAGCCGTGAGGCTCAGCCGTGAGGCTCAGCTCTGCGCTGCTCGGGTCACGTGCGCAGCTCGGTCACGTCGCTTCCGGAGCCGTGCACAGACGCTGGGCCAGCTCGGCGGCGCCCCGGTCGGGGTGTGAGCGGTGGCTCGCGTTCTCGGCCACGACGTTTGCCCCCTTGGCTTCGAGCGACCGGCGCAAGGTGGCAAGCGTGGTACGGGGAGTGACTCCGTAGGTGCAGAACACCGCAACCGGCTTGCCTCCGATTGCAGGCAGCTGTCCGATCGCCTCGAGCGCGGCCTTGGCCGGACCGACCTTCGCGACGATGAAGCCTTCTACCCACGTTCCGATGGCGACGGCGTCGGCGTGCTCGATGTCCTCCGCAGCCGTCTCGGCCAGCGTCTTGAGGATGGCATCCGAGCCGCGGGCCCGTACTGCCGCGGCTACCGCCTCAGCAGCGCGGCGGGTTCGTCCACTGCGGCTTTCGTATGCAACGAGTACGTTCATGTGCTTCCTCCCGTGCCCGGGGTCGGTGCGTCCCCTCAGCTCAGAAGACGGGAACCGGCCATACGTGGTCCAGCTTGCCACCATCGAGATGCGCTGCCGACGGCGTCGGAAGGATCTGGACCCTCACGTGCCGTCGTACGGATCTGCCGGTGGACACCGAGGCTGGTCTACCCGGTTGCGCAGCCGCCGCGCCGGCGGTCCCGCCCAGTGGGCGTCGCCACCGATCGGATGGTAGTCGCCGGTGGTCGGATCTTGCTCATAGGCGATCGGTGCAGGTGCGCCGATGGCGATGTGGCGCACCGCGTCGAGGAGCCGGTCGATCTCGGCGCCGGAGGTGGCGATCGACGCCGACGCCCGGGTCGCACCGGGCAGGTGCGTGTGGTCACCGCGGCGTACCCTGTCTCGGTAGGCGGCGGTCTCGGTCGGGCTCATCTCGAGCAGGCGAAGCAGGTAGGGGTGGGCGCAGAAGCATCCGTGGCGCACGCCGATGCCCCACTCGGCGGCAAGGCGGGCAGCGACGAGTGCGTGGTGCACGCCCTCGACGACGAAGCTCGCCACGGGAAGCGTCGGCACCGAAGGGTCCGGGCCGAGCACCCGGACGCCCTCGATGGCGCCAAGCCCGCTGCGCAGGCGGCTCGCTAGGTGCTCATCGTGGGCGCGGATCGCCCGCCACCCGATGGCCTCGAGGGCACGGGCAGCGGCGCCGAAGGCCACCGCGCCCACGACGTTGGGCGATCCGGCCTCCTCGCGCTCGGGAGGAGCGTTCCAGATCACCTCGTCGAGCGACACCAGGTCGACCGCCCCGCCGCCCGCCAGGAACGGGTCCCCCGTCGCGAAGGTCCGCCTCGGGCCGACGAGCGCCCCGGAGCCGAACGGCGCGTACATCTTGTGCCCGCTCCAGGCCAGGTAGTCCGCGGCGGCGGGAAGGGGCCGGTGGGGGGCGAGCTGGGCGGCGTCGACCAGCACCGGCACACCCGCCTCGTGGGACAGCTCGATGAGGGTGTCGATCGGCGGAAGCCAGCCGCTCACGTTCGACGCCCCGGTCACCGCGAAAAGCTTTGGGCGCGGGTTGCCCCGCAGCGCGTCGGCGACCGCGTCTGGCTCGAAGGTTCCCTCCGGGTCGCACTCCACGTAGCGCACCTTGGCGAAGCGACGCCAGGGCAGAAGGTTGGCATGGTGCTCGACGACGGTGGTCACCACCACGTCGTCGGGACCGAGGTCGAGGCGGAAGGCGAGGTGGTTGATGGCTTCGGTGGTATTGCGGCAGATGATCGCCACGTCGTCTGCGTCCTCCCTGCCGGCGAAAGCCAGGATCGACTGGCGCGCCCGTTCGTAGGCGGCGGTCGAGGCACGCGACCGCCACCCCGCGCCCCGGTGGATGCTCGCGTAGCCTGGGAGGAAGTCGTCGACTGCCGCCGCTACCTCGACCAGCGCGCCGGTCGATGCCGCCGCATCCAGATCGACGTATGGGCGCTCGACGCCGTCGACGCACGGCGCGGACCCGCCCCCGCCGAGCAGCCAGGCGAGGCCGTTGCGATGGACATCTGCATCGGTGGTCTCACCCATCGCTCGACCTTTCTCCTCCTGGCGAGGATCTCGCCGCACCGCTCCGGTCGCGAGCTCGGCATGGACGACGAGAAGGCTCGCTCGCTTCGGGCTCTGGTGTCAACGGACGACGAGCGTTGCCCACATGCCCTCGTGGGCGTGGTCGGGTACGGGGCAGATGACGTAGTAGGTGCCGGCCGGTGGGGCGTGGAAGCTGATGGTCACCGCGTACCACAGGTTTCCTTGGGGCGGTGGGACAGGCATGATGAACGCTCCTGGCGCCGCGATCCGCCCTGCCATCATCGCCATGCGCGGGTAAGGCGGTGCGGCTGTCGTGAGCTCGAGGCCGTGGGGGTGGCCGGGGTCGCCGTCGGCGAAGTCCACGGTGATGCTGGCGCCGGCAGGTACGCTGACGGTCGGCCCACGTGGGCCGTCGACGCCGTCGAGCTGCCAGTACATTCCGGGCCGGCTGCCGGGTGCTCCGAGGGCGACAAGGGTCACGTTCTGGCTGCGGTAGGTGAGGGTCGAACCCCTCTCCTCGACGGTGCGCCGCGCCATGGTGGCGAGGGCCTCCATTCGGCTGGCGGGAACCAGCCCGCCTGGGGCACCGTTGGCGATCTTGGACCCGCCGCCCATCATGCCCTCGCCGCCGCCCATCATGCCCTCGCCGACTCGGGCGCCGGCGGCGCCGGTCGAGGGCTGCTCGGAGCCGGCAGAGGATGTCGGTGAGCTGCTGGCTCCGTGGCTGTCGGTCAAGGCGACGCCTCCGGCGCCGGCGCCGATGACGAGCGCCAGCGCGGCAACGAGGATCTTGTTCCAGTTCACCGTGGTTCCTCCTCGATCTCTCTGCCGATGTCGCGGCGACGCCACGAGCGGCAGGACATGCGTAGGTGCCTTGCATGCTCGCAGCCCGTGGCCTTTACCTGGCACGCCGCTGGTCTCCGCCGAGCTGGGCGCCACGATGGTCACCTCCACCTGACCGTGACGACCTCGGCGACGTAGCCGCCGAGGCGGCGAGGATCATCCCGAGCATCATGTGGACGCGGACCAGTGGACGTTGCCCACCCACTCTGCGATCCTGGCAACGGCCGGCGGGAGGTGGACGAAGAGGTTGACGGCCATGCCCAAGAGGAACTGGGCCCCGAGAGAGAGCAGCCCGAGCGGTACGGCGACGCCCGCCAGCCGACCCCTCGCCCGTTCCGGGTGGTCTCCGCGGCCCGTCTCGGCGTCGGCCTCACGCCCGGCCATCGAAGCCCGGGCTGTCGGCGGTGTGTGCCGTGGTCTCCTCGACGCCCGGTGGTGGCAACAGCCATCGCAGGGACTCCGTGGCACCCGACAGCTCGAGACGTCGCCACAGCACGGGGTTGTCGACAGACTGGCTGGCGTGGCAGGTGATCGCCTGTCGCTGCCGGTGCCGGTCGGCGGCGACGACGAGGTCGACCTCGTCGTCTCGCCGTCCGAGAAAGCTGGTGCCGTGCTCGGCGTTGAGCGTGCTGGCGACCTGTTCGGGCACCGCCCAGGCGAGCACGGGAAGCCGACGGCGTCTGGCCGCCAGCAGGGCTGCGGCGGTCGCCGCGCAGTGGTCGGGGTGGCCGGTGATGCCGCCCTCGTCGAAGACGAGCAGGATCTCGGCCGATCCGCTCGCCTCCTCCACCTTCTGGGCCAGTTCGTCGAGGGGGACCTCGTCGAGATGACCATCGGCGTAGCCGAGGAGCGTCACCTCCTCGACCCCGAGGACGGCCGCCGCGCCGGCGAGCTCGTCGGCGCGGACCTCGCCCAGGGAGCGGCCGGTCTCGCCGAGGGTGGAAGCCTCCCCGTGGGTGAAGCACAAGACCCGCGCCGTCGTCCCCTGGTCGCTCAGCGCGCCGAGCACGGCGCCGAGCCCGAAGGACTCGTCGTCGGGATGGGCGCAGACCACCAGCACCTCGCCCACCTGGGGCAGGTGACCGGCCGATCGACTCACAGTGTCGTCCCCGGCGTGGGCGGCACCGGGGAGGGCGGGTTCGGGCACCGGGTCACCAGCCGAGCGCAGTGGGCACCAACTTCCCTCGCCGCGCGGAGAACAGATAGGCGCGCTCGAAGGCCTGCTTGGCGTAGAGCCACTGCCGTCCCTCGGAGACCGTCGGGATGCGGTCACGTGGTGGGCGGACGGGGTCGACGGCCATGTAGGCGCCGCGGTCGCCCATGTCGAGGATGCAGCGGGCCGACAGCTCGGCGGTCGCCCCCTCTCGTCCCTCGACGCGGGCTGTGAGATCCCTGGCGGCGATCTTCGCCATCTGCTCGGTCATGTGGCCGGTCTTGGGGAAGTTGACCGGGACGGGGGTGTCCCCGGCCGGTGGCAGCGCGACGGCGACCCCGACCGCGTAGACGCCATCGGCCTGATGGTGGCGGTAGTGGTCGTCGACGGGGATAAACCCCTTCGGGTTCGCGAGGCCGGGGCTGGCAGCGACCGCCTCGACGCCGGCGAGGGGCGGGATGACGATCGAGAGCACCGAGGGAGTCGGGGCTGCATCGGTGCTCTCGACGGCGTCCTCGGTGATCTTCGTGATCGCCACCGAGGTGCGATAGGCGATGTCACGCTCTTCGAGCGCGCCCTCGAGGAGCTGGCGGATCTTTCCCGCTCCGCCCATGCCCATGTGCCCGAGGAACGGCTCGGGGGTGAGTACCGTCATCGGGACCTGGTGGCGGAGCTTGCGGTGCCGGAGCAGGTGGTCGAGCTCGAAGGCGAGCTCGTAGACCGGTCCGATGCAGCTTGCTCCCGGGGCTGCGCCAATGACGACCGGTCCCGGATCGGCGAGGAGCCGCCCGATCGCCTGGGCAAGCTCCTCGGTCTCTCCGGCCGACATCGGCGAGTGGCCGGGCCCGTCGAAGGGTCCAAGCCCCTCGACGGCCTCGTTGGCGCTGCGGTGCCCGGTGGCGACGACGAGGAAGTCGTAGGGGTGCTCGCCCGCGTTCGTCGAGACCACCCTGGTGGCGGTGTCGATGCCGGTGACGGTCTCCTGTGCGAAGGCCACGTGCTTGTTGGCGAGCGGGCCGGCGAGCGGGAAGGAGATCTGCTCGAGGCGCCGCTGCCCCATCGCCACCCAGGGGAAGGAGGGGACGAAGCGGAACTGGTCGTCTTTGGCGACAAGGGTGATCTCGGCGCGCTCGGGGGAAAGGTGTCGGCGGAGCTCGTAGGCGGTGGCGAGCCCGCCGAAGGAGCCGCCGACGACGACGATGCGCACGGCGCCCATCAGAAGCTCACCACCTTGTCGGCCCAGATCGTCCAGTCGGTCGCTTCGTCCAAGGTGGAGCGACGGGCGCCGTCGACGAGCAGTTCCTGAGAGAGCCCCCGGGCGTCCATGCACGTGCCGCAGCAGCCGACCTCCCCGCCGTGGCGGACGACGACGCTGACCATCCGGTCGAGGTGGTAGTAGCCGTCGGGGACCTTCTGATTGGCGATCGCGCAGCCGACGGCGTCGCCGAAGAGGAAGACCCGCACCTCGACACCCTCGCGTTTGGAGAGCGCGCCGGCCAGGCGCAGCCCGTTGTAGGAGCGTTCGGTGCCATAGGGCGGGTCGTTCAAGACGACGAGGATCTTCATCGGGGTGTTCCTTTGCTCGTGGGGGGACTGGTCACTGGCGGCGCGGTGGCGACAAGGACCCCATGGGCGCTGACGAGCAGCCCCACGGCCGCTTCGATCTCGGCTCGGGTGGTGCCGCGCCCGAGCGAGAGGCGGATCGCGCCCAGAGCGACGTCGGGGGCGACACCCATGGCGAGGAGCGTCGCGTTCGGGGTGTGCTCGCCGGCGTGGCAGGCAGACCCGGTGGAGGCGGCGATGCCGGGGGTCTTGGCAAGGACGTCCGCGCCGAGCACGCCGGGGAACGAGACGAGCAGCGTGTTCGGCAGGCAGGCTCCGTCGGGGGTGTGCCGGCGGATGCTGGGCACTTTCGCCGCCAGCACGGCCCACAGCTCGTCGCGGAGCCGGGCGATGCGCGGGGCGTCGGTTGTGAGGTGGTGTGTGGCGAGGCGGGCGGCGGCGCCGAGGCCGACGATGCCCGCTACGTTCTCGGTCCCGGGCCGCAGGCCGCCCTCCTGGCCGGCCCCGACGACGAGCGGCGAGAGCGGCGTGCCCCGGCGGACGTAGAGAGCGCCGATGCCCTTGGGGCCGTAGCACTTGTGTCCGGCGATCGACAGAAGGTCCACACCGAGGTCGTCGACCGAGACGGGGGTCTTGCCGATTGCCTGGGCGGCGTCGGTGTGGACGACCGCCCCGTGGGCCCGGGCGGCGGTGGCGAGCTCGGCGACAGGCATCAGGGCACCGGTCTCGTTCTGGGCGAGCATCACGGTGACGAGCGCCACGTCGTCGCCGAGGGCGCCGAGCGCGGCGTCGAGATCGAAGATCCCCGATCCGGCGACGGGCACGCGGGTGAGCGTCCACCCCGCGGCTTCGAGCAACGCCAAGGGCGCGGTGGTCGCCGGATGCTCGACGGTCGAGGTCACGATGCGGTGCCGAGTGGCGGGTGCCTGGGCGGCGACGCCCCGGATGGCGAGGTTGTTCGACTCGGTGCCGCCCGAGGTGAACACGACCTCGTCGGGTGCGGCCCCGATGAGGGCGGCGACGGATGCTCGTGCCTCTTCGACCGCCTGCCGGGCGCGCCGTCCGAGCGCGTGGTCGCTCGAGGGGTTGCCGAACTCGGCGCCGAGGTAGGGCGCCATGGCCTCGGCAACCTCAGGCGCGACCGGCGTCGTCGCGTTGTGGTCGAGGTAGATGACAGGAAAATCCTCGTTCGTCATGACTGCCTGCCACCCGCCAGAGGGGGGCTGCGGTCGCCCCGACGCCGGCTACGGGCATCGGCACCGTCGCCCGATCCGCCGTCGGTGCCGATGCCCTCTTCGACCGGGAGGCCGGCTTGGCGCCACTCGGGCAGCCCGTCCTCCAGGCAGCGCGCCTTTCGCCCCCGGTCCCGAAGCAGCGCCACGGCCTCTGGGGCGAGGAGGCACAGCGGCCCGCGGCAGTAGGCGACGACCTCGACGGCGGGGTCGAGCTCGTCGAGGCGGGCCTCGAGATGCTCCAAGGGGAGCGAGCGGGCACCAGGGATGTGGCCGGCCGAGTACTCCTCTGCGGGCCGCACATCGAGCACCACGACCTCTTCGGCCTGCACGCGCGCCAAGAGCTCGTCTCGGCTCACCCGCTCGGTGCCCGCGGCGTCGGTGCCGAGCGAGCGGAGGATCTGGTCGATCTCGGCGAGACGGGCCCGGCCGAGGTCGCCCAGAGCCCCGACGAAGCGGCAGACCTCCTCGCCCGCGGCGCGGTAGTAGACGCGGGTCCCCTCCCGGCGGGTCTCGACCAGACGTGCCTGGCGCATCACCTGCAGATGCGCGGACGCCGTCGTGAGCTTGAGCCCCGTCGCCTCGGCGAGCGCCTCCACGCTGCGTTCGGCCTGGCAGAGCAGGTCGAGCAGCTCGATGCGCTTGGGGTGCACGACCACCTTGCCGATGCGCGCCAGCTGCTCGTAGAGATCGGCACGGTGCCCCGAAGGATTCTCCATAGATCTATAGAATAGCAAGGGTGACGGACCGAGTGTGACGCGGGAGCAGGGCCGCGAGCAGGATCGGGATGCGAGCTCGAACCAACGGGGCGGCACAGGCCTTCGAGGATCTCGCCGAGGGCCACGACTGACCAGGAGAGCTCCGTCGGATGGTGAGCGGTTCCGATCATGATCCGACCGCCTTCCTGGCGACCAACCCCGATCGCATCACGAGCGGGGGCGGCGTGACAAGGGTGCTCGGTGTCAGCGGCAGGCGTACGCACATTCACGTCGTCGTGGTCGCCATTGGCCTTATCGTGGCACTGGCGTTCAGTACCGTGATCTCAGCGTTCACCGCGAACATCATCAACCCGCCGATCACCAGGGCGCAGGGAAAACACCCGGTGGGACTTGGCATCCAACTCGGTTCCGCCAACAACACTTCCACCTTTCTCAACTTTGGCGCGTTCATCTCCGCGGTTATCTACTTCCTGATCCTCATGGCTGTCGTCTATTTCGTGATCGCCGTTCCGTACAAGATGATCTCGGCCCGTCGTGGAGTTGTGGTCTTTGGCGAACCCGCCCCGGCGAAGATCTGTCCAGCGTGTTTGTCGGATGATCTCCCGGTCGCCGCGTCGAAATGCAAGTACTGCGGTACCGACCAGCCCCAACCAGAGGCCGCGAGCTCCGAGACACCGTGAGCCATGACCCGCTCGCGTGGACCCCGGTACGTGAGTGAGCCGGTGACCGGGGTGCGACGCCAGAGGTCGTTCTCCCGCCTACGTCTTCGGACTGTTCGATGGAGCCGACGGCCGGAGGACACCGGCGCGCCGCCGGCCGCCCGACGACTGCGGTGCGGTTTTCTCGCTAGTACCCCAGGGTAGGGTCGAGGCGAGGAGGTGGTCGCGGAACATGGCAGCGGGAGGAAAGCCCGACGGGAGGGCCAGAGGCTCTGGCGCGCCGGAGCGAGGAGTGCGCCCGGTGCGCCCGGTGTCGGGCACGTACGGGCGACCAGGCTCCTCTCTTCCTCTCACCACCGTCCGTCCCGTGGTCGAGCGGGTGTGCCCCCAGGTCGACTGCGGTCGGCGACCGGCGAAGGCCGCGGTCGGGGACACCGTCGTCGTCGAGGCCGACGCGTACGCCGACGGGAAGGACCTCGTCACCTGCGAGCTGAGGTACGCCCACGAGAGCTGTGCCGAGTGGTCGGTCCGACCCATGGCGTCAGTGGGGCAGGACCGGTGGCGGGCCACCTTCGTGGCAGTGGTCCTCGGCCGCTACCGGTTCGCGGTGCATGCCCGGATCGATCGCTTCGGGACCTGGACGCGTGATCTGCGAGCGTGGGCAGACGCCGGTGAAGACGTCTCCTCTGAGCTCCTGGTCGGCGCGGCGCTACTGGACCGGCTGGCAGGAACCGGGGGCGAGCCCGACCGGCGGCTGCTCTCGGGTCTGGCCGATGCCCTTCGCACCACGAGACGGGGCCTGGAGGGTCCCGCTCCGGGAGGGCTGTGCGCGCTCCTCGGTCAGGACGCGCACGCGGAGATGCCGACGCTCGCCGACGTGATCTTCTCCACCCGGCTGGCCGAGCTGGTCCGGGCCGCCCGGTCACCCGAGCCAGCCGCCGCCTCGGACACCTTCGAGGTCGCCGTCGACCCGGAGAAGGCGCGGTTCTCCACCTGGTACGAGCTCTTCCCGCGCTCGGCCTCGGGGCGTGCCGACCGGCACGGGACCTTCGCCGACGTCGTTGCGAGGATCCCCTACGTGGCGGCGTTGGGGTTCGACGTGCTGTATCTCCCCCCCGTCCACCCCATCGGCACGACCAACCGCAAGGGAGCCAATGGAGAGCGCCGGGCCGGACCCGACGATCCGGGCAGCCCGTGGGCGATCGGATCGAGCGAGGGCGGTCATCGTGCCGTTCACCCAGCGTTGGGCACGCTCGAGCAGTTCGACGCCTTGGTGGCTGCGGCTGCCGGGGCCGGCATCGACGTCGCCATCGACCTGGCGTTCCAGGCATCGCCCGACCACCCCTGGGTGCGGGAGCATCCCGCGTGGTTCCGGCACCGCCCCGACGGCACGATCCGGTACGCCGAGAACCCGCCCAAGCGGTACGAGGACATCTACCCGCTCGACTTCGAGACGGAGGATTGGCGCGCCCTGTGGCAGGAGCTCCTGGGCGTCGTCCGGTTCTGGATCGGCCACGGCGTGCACGTCTTCCGGGTCGACAACCCCCACACCAAGCCCTTCCGGTTCTGGGAGTGGTTGATCGGCTCGGTGCAGGCCGACCATCCGGGCACCATCTTCCTGGCCGAGGCGTTCACCCGGCCCACCGTGATGGGGCACCTGGCCAAGATCGGCTTCACCCAGTCCTATACCTACTTCACCTGGAAGACGACGAAGTGGGAGATCGAGACCTACCTCAACGAGCTCGTCGGGACCGACACGTCGGCCTACCTCCGACCGAATTTCTGGACCAACACCCCCGACATCCTGGCTGAGCCGCTCCAGACCGGGGGCACGCCGGCGTTCGTGACCCGCCTGGTCCTGGCGGCCACGCTGGCCGCCAGCTACGGGATCTACGGCCCCGCCTTCGAGCTCCAGGAGCACACGGCCCGCCAGCCCGGCTCCGAGGAGTACGAGGCGTCCGAGAAGTACCAGCTGCGGGCGTGGGACCTCGATCGCCCCGACAGCCTGGCGGCCCTCGTCGCCCGCGTGAACCGGATCCGACGGGAGCACCGGTCCCTCCAGCGGAACGACACGCTCCGGTTCCACCGGATCGACAACGACGCCATCACCGTCTACTCCAAGACCGACGGCGGGCTCGGCGGTGATGGCGGGCTGGGCGGCACCGACCACCCGACCGATGCGATGGTGGTCGTCTGCAACCTCGACCCGTTCCACGTCCAGTCCGGATGGGTCGAGCTGGACCTCGACGCGCTGGGCATCGACGGGGACCGGCCCTACGTCGTGCACGACCTGTTGACCGACGCTCGCTATCAGTGGCAGGGACGCCGGAACTTCGTGCTCCTCGATCCGGCCCAGGTGCCCGTTCACGTGCTCGCCGTCGACGCCCATCCCGCGCCCCCGCCGCCGGTAGGCGCCGGCGGAGGGGAGCGGGGATGACGGCGGTGTCGTCGGCCACGGCGGCTGCTGGCAGCGGGCGCCGGTCCCCCCCGGCGCCGGGCGTCGTGCCCGCGTCGTTCGGGAACCCCGCCCTCGATGCCGCGTCGGGTGCCGTTGCCGACTGGTACAAGGACGCCGTCATCTACGAGATCCACGTCCGGGCGTTCCGCGACGCCAACGGGGACGGGGTGGGGGACTTCCGCGGCCTCATCGAGAAGCTCGGCTACCTCCAGGATCTCGGGGTCACGGCGCTCTGGCTCCTGCCGTTCTACCCGTCTCCTCTGCGTGACGACGGCTACGACATCTCCGACTATCGCCGGGTCCACCCCTCCTATGGCACGCTGCGGGATTTCCGCGCCTTCCTGCGTGCCGCCCACGCCCACGGCATGCGGGTCATCACCGAGCTGGTCCTGGCCCACACCTCGGACGAGCACCCGTGGTTCCAGCGCGCCCGCCACGCCAAGCCCGGGTCGCTCCACCGGGACTTCTACGTGTGGAACGACACCGCCGACCGCTTCCCCGACGCCCGGGTCATCTTCAAGGACTTCGAGAGCTCCAACTGGACCTACGACCCGGTGGCAGGGGCCTACTTCTGGCACCGGTTCTACTCGCACCAGCCCAGCCTGAACTACGACCACCCCGCTGTGCGCGAGGCCATGTTCGACGTCGTCGACTACTGGCTGGCGATGGGGGTGGACGGCCTCCGCCTCGACGCGGTCCCGTACCTCTACGCCCGGGACGGGACGACCTGCGAGAACCTTCCCGAGACCTTCGAGCTCCTCCGGCAGCTGCGGGCCCACGTCGACGACCGCTTCGAGGGACGCATGCTGCTGGCCGAAGCCAACCAGTGGCCCGAGGACGCCGTGCGCTACATGGGCGACGGTGACGCCTGCCACATGGCGTTCCACTTCCCGCTCATGCCCCGGATGTTCATGGCCGCCCGCCAGGAGGACCGGTTCCCCATCGTGGACATCCTGGCCGAGACCCCGGTCGCCCCCGCCGACTGCCAGTGGGCGCTCTTCTTGCGGAACCACGACGAGCTCACCCTGGAGATGGTGACCGACGAGGAGCGCGACTACATGTACCGGGCCTACGCCAGCGATCCCCAGGCCCGCGTGAACGTCGGTATCCGGCGCCGGCTCGCCCCCCTGCTGGGCAACGACCGCAAGATGATCGAGATGATGAACGGGCTGCTCTTCTCCCTGCCGGGCACGCCGATCCTCTACTACGGCGACGAGCTCGGCATGGGCGACAACATCTACCTCGGGGACCGGGACGCCGTTCGGACCCCGATGCAGTGGGACAGCGACCGCAACGCCGGCTTCTCCCGCGCCAATCCCCAGCGGCTCTACCTCCCGGTCGTGATCGACCCCGAGTACCACGCCCAGGCGCTCAACGTCGCCACCCAGCAGCAGAACCCCAACTCGCTGTGGTGGTGGATGAAGCGGCTCATCAGCCTGCGCCAGCGCTACCCGGCCTTCGGGCGGGGCACCATCGAGATCCTCCGTCCCGACAACCGGAAGGTGTTCGCGTTCATCCGGCGCCTGGGAGACCAGCGGATCCTGGTGGTGGTCAATCTCTCCCGGACCGTCCAGTGCGCCGAGCTCGACCTGTCGAACGAGCGGGGTGCGACGCCGATCGAGATCTTCGGGAACATGGCGTTTCCCCCGGTGGGCGACCTGCCCTACTTCGTGACGCTCGGGCCGCACGGCTTCTACTGGTTCTCCCTCGAAGGCGACGCTCCCCCTCCCGCCGAGTCCCTGGCCACGTTCCGGGTCACGGGGAGCTGGGAGTCGTTGTTCGCCGGCCCCGCCCGGCGGCATTTCGAGGGCTTCCTCCGCACCTACCTGCCGACGCGGCGGTGGTTCGGCGAGAAGACGAGGACCATCTCCCAAGCGACCGTCGTCGACGCCGTCCCGGTGCCGAACAGCGGAGACCGGCGGGCGGCTCCGGCGGCACCGGCGGCACAGCTGGTGATCGTCCAGGTCGACCTGGACCACGGGAGCCCCGAGCGCTACGTGCTGCCCCTGGCCTTCGCCACCGGTGAGCAGGCCGACGAGCTCCGGCGGTGGAAGCCCGAGTGCATCGTGGCCGGGCTCCGCGCCGGGGGCGTCGACGGTGTCCTCTACGACGGCGTCCACGACCCGGCGTTCTCCTGGGCCATGGTCGAGCTGTTGACGCACCGCCGGACGGTCCCGGGGCGATCGGGCCGCCTGAGCGGGGTCCCGGCTCCGACGATGCGTCAGCTCCGGCGCCGACTGAGCCCCGAGATCATGCCGGCGCCGATCATGGCCGAGCAGTCGAACACCTCGGTCGTCTTCGGGGACCAGGCCATCATGAAGGTGGTCCGCCGGTTCGAGGAGGGGGAGAACCCCGGTGTCGAGCTCGGACGGTTCCTCGCCGAGCACAGCCACTTCTCCCACGCCCCGGCCACCGTCGGCAGCATCGACTACCGGCCGGACGCCGCCGGGACGATGCCGGGAACGGTCATGGTGCTGGAGGAGTTCGTGCCTAACGAGGGCGACGGATGGAGCTATGTGGTCGATGCCCTCACCCACGGGCTGGAGGAGGCCCTGGCCCGTCCCGACGCCGACGAGCTCAACGTCACCCCGCCCCGTCACCTGTGGGACGTCGACCGCGACCGGCTGGAGCCGGGCCACCTGCTGGTCGGTCCCCATCTGGAGTGGGCGTCGTTGCTCGGCCGGCGCACGGCGCAGCTACACGAGGCCCTGACCTCGGAACGCGGAGACCCCCGCTTCGCCCCCGAACCGCTCACCCCGTTGGACCGCCAGGCGCTGTTCCACGGAGCACGCGGCCTCACCCGGCGCGTCTTGAGGCAGGTCGCGCCGGTGTCGAACGAGTCCCCGTGCGTCGCCGAGGTGATCGAGCGGAGCGGTGAGATCACCGAGCGGCTGCGGGCGTTGAGCACCCGCCGCATCGGCGCCCAGCGGATCCGGTGCCACGGCGACTACCACCTGGGTCAGGTGCTGTGGACCGGTAAGGACTTCGTCGTGATCGATTTCGAGGGGGAGCCCAGCCGCTCGCTCGGCCAGCGGCGCCTGAAGCGGCCGGCGGTGGTCGATCTCGCCGGGATGGTCCGCTCGTTCCACTACGCCGGGCAGACAGCGGCGGCGCGGGTGAGCCGAGATCTGGGCACGTCGATCCACGCGGTGGACCCGGGCAGGCTCGACTCGTGGGTGACGCTCTGGTACCGGTGGGTGGCGGGCACGTTCCTGGGCGCCTACCTCGAGGAGGCGGGACCCGTCGACTACCTGCCAGACGACCACGATCAGCTGGCCTGCCTCCTCGACTTCTTCCTCCTGGAGAAGGCTGTCTACGAGCTCGGCTACGAAGCCAACAACCGGCCCACGTGGATCGAGATCCCGGCACGGGGCATCCTCGACATCATCGGTCCCCGGCCGTGAGCGGGGCGCGGACCCTGCCCGCACGACCACCCCGTACCCCGTTGGTGGAGCTGGCCGAGCTGGCCGGCGTGCAGCTCACCTACGAGGGTGCCGACGGGCGGACCCACCGGGCCGGCGACGACGTCGTCCTGGCCGTCTTGCGTGCCTTGGGCCTGGAGGTGGAGCGGGCTGCCGACGTGGTCGACGTCCTGGCCCACGAGCGCGCCAGGCGCGCACGACGGGTCGTCGAGCCTGTGCTGGTGCATCGGGCGGGGCAGGAGTCGGCCGTGGCGCTCAACCTTCCCTCGGCGGTCGGCTCCGGAGGATGGTGGGTGAGCGTGGAGATGGAGGACGGAACCGTGCGCCGGACGCGGCTCACCGATCTCCCGCCGGCTCCGGTCGATCCGGTCGCGCTCTGTGGAGGCTCGGTCCCGCCCGGTTACCACCGCCTCGTGGCGGAGGGTCCAGGGTTGCGGGCGACCGCCCTGCTCGTCGCCGCCCCGCGATGCCCGAGCCCGGTGCGGGGCTGGGGGGCATTCCTGCCTCTCCACGCCGTGCGCACGGAGGACGACCGGGGGGTGGGGACCTTCTCCGACCTCGCCGAGCTGGGTGCGTGGGTGGCATCGGCCGGCGGGTCGATGGTCGGGACCCTTCCGCTCCTCCCGCTGTTCCTCGAGCCGCCGATCGACCCCAGCCCGTACCTCCCGGTGACGCGTTTCGGGGTCAACGAGCTCTACGTGGACCCGACCGCTCTCCCGGAGCTGGCCGCCTCTCCCGAGGCGAGACGCCTCGTCGAAGGTGCGTCCCGCTCTCGTGCCAGGGGCGCGCACCACTCGGCCCTGGTCGACTACGAGTCGGTCTCTTCCCGCCAGCACCAGATCCTCGATGCGTTGGCGGCGACCCTCTTCGCCGCGCCCTCCCCCCGCCGCCGGGCCCTCGAGGCCTTCGCCGCCGCCCGCCCCGAGGTCGTCGCCTACGCCCGCTTCCGGGCGGCAGGGGAGGTGCTCGGTCGGGACTGGCACGCCTGGCCGGACGTCTCGCCGGGGCGGGTGCCCGAACCCCGGGGCGCGGAGCGCGCCTTCCGCTACCACCTCTATGCGCAGTGGGCGGCCGAGGAGCAGCTCGCCCGGGCGGCGGCTGTGGCTCCGCTCTATGCCGACCTTCCCGTCGGCGTGCATCCGCTCGGTGCCGACCCGTTCTTCGACGCCGAGTCCTTCACCCCGGGGGTCCACGGGGGGGCACCTCCCGACCCGTTCTTCGAGGGAGGGCAGGACTGGGCGTTCGCGCCGCTGCATCCCGAGCGGCTCCGGGACCAGGGGTACGGCTACGTCGTCCGCTCCCTACGCCACGCCTGCTCCCACGCGTCCTACCTCCGGGTCGACCACGTCATGGGGTTGGAGCGGCTCTACTGGATACCCGAGGGCGGTGACGCCCGGCACGGCGCCTACGTCTCTTACCGGGCAGAGGAGCTCCACGCCATCGTGGCCCTGGAGGCGCACCGTGCCGGCGCGGTGGTCGTGGGCGAGGACCTCGGCACCGTTCCCCCGTCGGTCCGGCGTCGCATGGCCGACGACGGCATGCTCCGCTCGTGGGTGCTGGAGCACGAGACCTCGCCCGACGATCCACTGCCGCCCGCCCCCGCCGACTGCCTTGCGTCGTGGGGCACGCACGACCTTCCCCGCTTCAGGGCCTACTGGTCGGGCCAGGACATCGACGCCCGGGTGCGACAGGGCCGCCCCGGGGCCGGCGATGCCGGCCGGGCCCGGGGCGAGCGCGAGCGCTGGCGTCGATCGGTCCTCGCCGCCGCCGACGACGCGGCGAAACGGGACGCCGCCGACGACGCGGCGATGGCGGCCTACCGAGCCTGCCTGGGCCACCTGGCCGGCAGTGACGCCGCCCTCGTGCTGGTCGAGCTGGAGGATCTCTGGGGCGAAGAGACGCCGCAGAACGAGCCGGGGACGGGGACCGAACGTCCCAACTGGCGTCTCCGGGCGGCGCGTACGCTCACCGAGATGCGGGCCGACCCGGATGTCGCCGCGATGCTGGCCGAGCTCGACCGCGCCCGGCGCGCTCACCGTCCGGGTGGCCGCCAGCCGTCCGATCAGGAGGTCGCGTTATGACGTTCGCCAGCGGTCCTGGTGCTGAAGGGGATGCCGGGGGAGCTCGGACCGGCGGTCCCACCGCGGTGCCGCTGCCGGTCCGGGTCCTCACCGAAGAGGACCTCTACCTGTTCAACGAGGGCACCCATCGGCGGCTGGCAGCGAAGCTCGGTGGACACCTCCTCCCTCCAGGTCAGGCCGCACCGTCCGGTCCCCCCGGTGCCACCTTCGCCGTGTGGGCCCCCAACGCCTCGAGGGTGGCCGTGATCGGCGACTTCAACGAGTGGGACGCCGAGCGGAGCCCCCTGTCGCCGCGGGGGAGCTCGGGCGTCTGGGAGGGCTCCGTCCCCGGTGCCCGGCCGGGGGACGTCTACAAGTTCGCCATCACCACGCCGGGCGGAGCGCTCCTGGAGAAGGCCGATCCGTTCGCCACGCTGGCCGAGCTCCCGCCCCGGACCGGTTCGGTCCTCTGGGACCTGGCCTACGACTGGGACGACGGGTCCTGGATGGCCGAACGGGCCCGTGTCGCGGGGACGGGAGGGCCCATCAGCATCTACGAGGTCCACCTGGGAAGCTGGCGGCGCGACCCGCACGACCCGCACCGTCTTCTCGGATACCGCGAGCTGGCCCCCCTTCTGGTCGACCACGTTGCGCGGACCGGGTTCACCCATGTCGAGCTCCTCCCGGTCATGGAGCACCCGTTCTACGGGTCGTGGGGCTACCAGTCCACCGGCTTCTTTGCCCCCACCCGCCGGTACGGTACTCCCCAGGACCTGATGGCACTGGTGGACCAGCTCCACCAGGCAGGGATCGGCGTGATCCTCGACTGGGTACCTTCGCACTTCCCGTCCGACGCCTTCGCCCTGGCCGATTTCGACGGCACTCATCTCTACGAGCACGCTGATCCCCGTCTCGGTGTCCAGCCCGACTGGGGCAGCCTTGTCTTCAACTACGGACGCCACGAGGTGCGGAGCTTCCTCGCGTCCTCGGCGGAGCACTGGCTCTCGGCGTACCACGCCGATGGCTTGCGAGTCGATGCCGTGGCCTCGATGCTCTACCTGGACTACTCGCGAGCACCGGGGGAGTGGGTCCCGAACCGTCACGGGGGCAACGAGAACCTCGAGGCCGTCCAGTTCCTCACCCAGATGAACACGGGCATCTACGCTGACCACCCCGACGTCCACGTCATCGCCGAGGAGTCGACGGCATGGCCGGGCGTGTCCCGGCCGGTCCACGACGGAGGTCTCGGTTTCGGGTTCAAGTGGGACATGGGCTGGATGCACGACACCTTGAGCTATCTGGCCCGAGACCCGCTCTACCGCAGCCACCACCACGACGAGCTCACCTTCCGGGCCGTCTACGCCTTCACGGAGAACTACGTCCTACCGCTGTCCCACGACGAGGTGGTCCACGGCAAGGGCTCGCTGCTGGCCAAGATGCCCGGCGACGACTGGCAGCGGCGGGCATCCCTGCGGCTGCTCTACGGCTACCAGTTCGGCCAGCCGGGGAAGAAGCTGCTGTTCATGGGGAGCGAGCTCGGCACGGCGCGGGAGTGGGACCACGAGTCCGCTCTCGACTGGGGGCTGCTCGACGATCCCGCCCACGCCGGCATCGCCCGGTGGATCGGCGACCTCAACGCCCTCTACCGGACCAACTCCGCCCTCCACGAGCTCGACACCGACCCCGCCGGGTTCGAGTGGGACCAGCTGCACGACGCGGCCACCAGCGTGGTCAGCTTCCTCCGGCGAGGGAGCACCGGTTCTCCGGTACTGGTCGTCTGCAACTTCACCCCGGTCCCGCGGCACAACCTCGTCGTCGGCGTCCCCGAAGGGGGCCGGTGGCGCGAGCTGTTGAACAGCGACGCGACCGAGTACGGCGGGAGCGGTCAGGGGAACTACGGGGGCGTGGACGCGCAGCCCGTGCCCGCCCACGGCCGGCCCCGCGCCCTGACGCTCACCGCGCCCCCGCTCGGCTGCCTGTTCCTGGAGTGCGAGTGATGCCCGCGTCGCAGGTCGATGATCTCTGCGAGCTTGTCACCGGGATGCCCTGCCTCGGTGCCGTGCCGGTGGGAGACGGCACCACCCGGTTCTCGCTGTGGGCGCCGGCGGCACGTTCCGTCCAGCTCCACCTGATCGGGGATGGCCACCCGACCGGTCAGGCCCACCCAGGCGACCCGGCGGGGGGGGAGGCCCACGGAGGCGACCCGACCGGTCAGGCCCCCGCCACCCGGGCCGTAGCGGGGCTCGGGCGCGACCGGTACGTCGACGTCCCGGACGTGGGCGGTGGCTACCGGGCCGTGGTCGTGGACGATTGCGGGCCGGGCCAGCGGTACCGGTTCGTGCTGGACGGCCATGAGCATGCCGACCCGGCCTCCCGGTTCCAGCCCGACGGCGTCTTCGGGCCCTCGGCGGTCGTCGAGGTGGCCAGGCCGTGGGGTGACGGGGCGTACCGGCCTCGGCCGCTCGCCGAACTGGTCATCTGCGAGGTCCACGTCGGCACGGCGACGCCGGGAGGTACCTTCGCCAGCGCCATGCACCTCCTCGACGGCTGGGCCGAGCTGGGGATCACTGCCGTCGAGCTCATGCCGGTGGCGCAGTTCTCCGGCACTCGCAACTGGGGTTACGACGGCGTCTTCCCGTTTGCCGTCCAGCACTCCTACGGCGGTCCGGACGGGCTCGCCCACTTCGTCGACGCGTGCCACCGGCGGGACCTGGCCGTGGTGCTCGACGTGGTCTACAACCACCTCGGCCCGGAGGGCAACGTGCTCGGCGCCTACGGGCCGTACTTCACCGACCGCTACCGGACGCCGTGGGGGGCGGCGGTCAACGTGGACGGTCCCCACTCCGACGAGGTCCGCGCCTTCTGGCTCCAGAACGCGGTGCAGTGGTTCGCCTGGTTCCACGTCGACGCGCTGCGGCTGGACGCCATCCACGGGATCGTCGACCCGACGGCCGCCCCGTTCGTCGAGGAGCTGAGCCGCGCCGCGGCAGTGCTCGGTGCCCGCTTGCAACGGCCCTGCGCTCTCGTGGCCGAGAGCGCCGACAACAACCCGAGGGTGGTCACGGCGCGGGACGCCGGCGGGATCGGGATGGACGCTCAGTGGAACGACGACTTCCACCACGCGCTCCATGCCGTCGTGACCGGGGAGCGTCGCGGGTACTACGCGGACTTCGGGCGGATCGAAGACGTCGCCCGGGCCATGGACCAGGGGTTCGTCTACCAGGGAACGCACTCGGTCTACCGAGGAAGGCGCCACGGTGCCCCCTCCGGCGGGCTCGATCCGGAGCGGTTCGTCGTCTTCGCCCAGAACCACGACCAGATCGGCAACCGACCTCGGGGCGATCGCCTGGCCTCCCTCGTCACCTACGATCGGCTCCGGCTGGTCGCCGCGGCCGTGCTCCTGGCGCCGGGTGTCCCCTTGCTGTTCATGGGTGAGGAGTACGGGGAGACGGCGCCGTTCCCGTACTTCGTCGACCACCGGGACCCCAGGCTCCTCGACGCGGTGCGTCGCGGGCGACTCGCGGAGATGGGGCCCCTCCCCTCCGGCGACGAGCCCCCTGACCCCGGCGACGTCTCGACGTTCCGGTCAGCCGTCCTCGTGCCCGGTAGGCACGAAGACGAGCCGAACCGGAAGCTCAGGGCGCTCCACCGGCGGCTCATCGGCCTGCGCCGGAGCGAGCCAGCTCTGGCCTGCACCCGGCGTGACCAGGCCCGCGCCGACGCGCACGGTTCCGTGGTCACCCTCACGCGGCGCGTCGCAGACTCGGCGGTGATCGTCTGGCTCAACTTCGCCGACGAGGCCGTGGAGGTGGCTCTCCCCGTCCCGCCGCGGGCAGTGAGGTCGGTTCCCTATGAACCGGCGTGGCGAGTCCTGCTCGACTCGGCGGATCCGACGATCGGCGGATCCGGTCCGCCGGTGCCCGCCGGTGGTAGCCCTGGAACCGCCGTCACGCTGGCGCCGTGGTCGTTCAGTGCCTTCAGGGTCCGGGTCCCCGACTGGCGAGGAGCGCGTGCTGCCGACGGCCCAGACCGGTGCGGTCGGGCCAGGGGCGAGGGCGCGTGAGGATCTGGCCAGGCTCACCGCACCCCCTCGGCGCCACCTGGGACGGGGAGGGGGTGAACTTCGCCCTCTTTTCCGAGCACGCCACCACGGTGGAGCTGCAGCTGTTCGATGACGCGGCTGCCGGCACACCGGTGGCCCGGATCCCGATGCTCGAGGCGACGGACCATGTCTGGCACGTCTACCTCCCCGACGTGCGCCCGGGTGCCCTGTACGGCTACCGGGTGGACGGTCCCTACGAACCCGACCGCGGTCACCGGTTCAACCCCGACAAGCTGCTCATCGATCCCTACGCCAAGGCGGTGAGCGGCCAGATCCGGTGGAGCGACGAGCTGTTCGGGTACGTCGTCGGGGACCCGGGGGAGGACCTGGCCCGGGACGGGCGGGACTCGGCCGGCTGCATGCCCAAGTGCCTGGTGGTGGACCCGGCGTTCACCTGGGGGGACGACACCCATCCGCGCACCCCGTGGAACCGCACGGTCATCTACGAGACCCACGTGCGAGGGATGACCATGCGGCATCCGGGCGTGCCGGAGCACCTCCGGGGCACCTACCTCGGTCTCGCCTCGGACCCCGTCGTCGACCACCTCGTCGGTCTGGGTGTCACCGCCGTCGAGCTCATGCCCGTCCACCACTTCGTCGCCGACCGCACGCTCGTCGAGCGCGGCCTCACCAACTATTGGGGGTACAACTCCATCGCCTTCCTCGCTCCTCATGTCGGGTACGCGGCGGGCGGATTGGGCAGCCAGGTGGGGGAGTTCAAGTCGATGGTGCGGACCCTGCACCGCGCCGGGCTCGAGGTCATCCTGGACGTCGTCTACAACCACACCGCCGAGGGCAACCACCTCGGCCCGACCCTCTCCCTCAGGGGGATCGACAACTCGGCGTACTACCGGCTCATCCCCGGCTCCCCGCGCCACTACCTCGACTTCACCGGCACCGGGAACAGCCTGAACATCCTCCATCCGCGCACGATGGCGCTCATCGCCGACAGCCTCCGCTACTGGGTGACCGACATGCACGTCGACGGGTTCCGCTTCGACCTGGCCCCTGTGCTCGTACGGGGGTTCGAGGCGGGTCAGCCCAGCGCCTTCTTCGAGATCATCCAGCAGGATCCGATCCTCTCGACGGTCAAGCTGATCGCCGAGCCGTGGGACGTCGGCCCGGACGGCTACCAGCTTGGGCGGTTCCCCGCCGGGTGGTCGGAGTGGAACGGGGCGTTCCGCGACTGCGTGCGCCGGTTCTGGCGTGGGGACCCCGGCCAGGTCCCCGAGCTCGCGTCTCGCCTCGCTGGGTCGAGCGACATCTACGCGCCGAGTGGGCGGAGCACGTACGCGAGCATCAACTTCGTCACGTGCCACGACGGGTTCACCCTTGCTGACCTGGTCAGCTACGACCGGAAGCACAACGACGACAATGGCGAGGATGGCAGGGACGGTGTCGAGGAGAACTTCAGCTCCAACTGGGGGGTCGAAGGGCCCACGGAGTCGGTCCGGGTGCAGCGGTCCCGGGAGAGGATGCAGCGGAACTTCCTCGCCACCCTCCTGCTCGCCCAGGGGGTGCCGATGCTGCTGGGCGGTGACGAGATCGGTCGCACCCAGCAGGGCAACAACAACGCCTACTGCCAGGACAACGAGATCAGCTGGTTCGACTGGGACCACGGCGAGCCGGTTGACGAGCTCTACCGCTTCGTGAGCGAGCTCGTCGGGATCCTCCAGGACAACCCCATCCTGCGCCGCCGGCGTTTCTTCACGGGGCAACCGCTGCCGGGCCTCGCCACCAAGGACGTGACCTGGATCTGTCCCAACGGCGAGGAGATGACCGAGGAGCAGTGGTCGGACGCGGGGAACCAGTCCATCGGCATGCTGCTCTTCGGAGAGGCGGCCGACGAGATCGACGCCAGAGGCCGGTCCGCCCGGGGCGAGACCCTGCTCCTCCTCCTCAACGCCGGGGCCCGACCCCGGTCCTACACGCTCCCGAAGATGGAGCGGTCCGGGCGGTGGGTCGAGCTGCTGAACACCGCCCGACCCGGCCCCTGGTCGCGTCGGATGAGGAACGACGCCGTCAACCTGACCGCCCAGTCGACCCTTCTCCTGCGCCACTCCGAGCGGCTCGGGCCATGACTCGGCCCGCCGGGGCCCGTCGCCCCCTCGGCTCGACGTACCGCCTCCAGCTCCACGGGATCGGCTTCGCCGGAGCACGCCAGCTCGTCGGCTACCTCGACGATCTGGGGGTCCAGACCCTCTACGTCTCGCCGATCCTGGCGGCGCGGGAGGGCAGCACCCACGGGTACGACGTGGTCGACCCCACCCGGCTCGATCCGTCCCTGGGGTCCCCCGAGGACTTCGAGGACCTCTTGGCGGCACTGGACAGGCACGGAATGCGCCTCCTTGTCGACATCGTCCCCAACCACCAGGCCGTCGATCCTTCCAATCCGTGGTGGTGGGACGTCCTGCGACGCGGCCGGGAGTCGCCTATGGCCCGGTGCTTCGACATCGACTGGGCGGCCCAGGGGGGGAGGGTGCTCCTGCCCGAGCTGCCCGAGCCTCTCGGGGCCCTGCTCTCCCGGGGCGCCTTCGAGGTCGGCGTGGACCGTGGCGGACCCGTCGTCGTCCTGGGCGACCGGCGCTATCCGTTGCGGACCGGTGCTCCCGACGGCACACCTGGGCCGGGGGCCGGCGGGGGTGCCGAGGACGTGCCGGCGTTGCTCGCCCGGCAGCACTACCGACTTGCCTACTGGCGCATCGCCCGTCTGGAGGGCAACTACCGGCGGTTCTTCGACGTCGACGGGTTGGTGGGCGTGCGGGTGGAAGATCCCGCCGTCTATGAGGCGACCCACGAGCTGGTGGGAGAGCTGGCGGCCGATCGCCGCATCGCCGGTTTCCGGGTCGACCATGTCGACGGGCTCGCCGATCCGGAGACCTATCTCGCCCGGCTGGCCGGCGACCTCGGCGGGCGGCGAGGTGGCCCGGCGACGGTCCTGGTGGAAAAGATCCTGGCCGCCGGGGAGTCCCTTCCTGGCACGTGGCCGGTCGACGGCACCACCGGCTACGAGCTCGCGGCGGCGGCGGCACGCCTCTTCGTCGACAGTGCCGGGGTCTCGGCCCTGGCGCGCCTCGGCGAGGAGTGCACGGGAGATCGGCGGACATTCGCCGAGCTGGTGCGCGACGCGAAGGGCAGCATCGTCGACCAGCTCTTCCCGGCGGTCCTGGGCCGGCTCGGGTACCTGGCGCACGGCGCGCTGTCGGGGTCCGATCCCGGGATCGACCTCGGGGTGGCCGACGTGACTGCCGCCTTGCGGGCCCTGACGATCCAGCTGGACGTCTACCGAACCTACCGGGGAGGGGCAGGACGGAGCGCTCCGGGCGGCAGGTCCGGGAAATCGGCCGACCAGGAGCGCATCGACCGGGCGCGCATCGACCAGGCGGCGCATCGTGCCGCCTCCTCGCTGGACGAGGAGGGTCGTCGTGCTCTGCAGGTGGTGCGCAACAGGATGGTCGAGGCGTGCCTTCCGGCCGGGACCACGACCGGGGGGCCAGCCGACGGCCGCGGCGACGGGGAGGCGGCCCCGGGGTGGGTGGAAGTCGTCCGGCGCTGGCAGCAGCTGACCGGAGCGGTGATGGCCAAGGGCGTCGAGGACACCGCCGCCTACCGCTACTCCGGCCTGGTGGCCCAGGCCGAGGTGGGGGAGGTCCCGGAGGGCCCGGCGGTCGACCCGAGGTCGGTGCTGACCGGTCTCGTCGACCGGGGTCGCCGCCACCCGTCGACGCTCAACGCCGGGTCCACCCACGACTCGAAGCGGAGCGCGGACGTTCGGGCTCGGCTATGGACGCTCTCCGAGGCCGCTGGCGAGTGGGCCCGCCTCGTCCGGCGATGGCGCCGACGTCACGCCCCGGTGGTCGAGCGCCGGGGAGGACCGGACGCCCACGACGAGCTGGTTGCCTACCAGACGTGCTGCGGGGTGTGGCCGGTCGCCGGGGAGCTCCCGGCGGACCTCGGCGCCCGGGTGGCGGCGGCGCTGGTGAAAGGGGCGCGGGAGGCGAAGTGGAAGACCAGTTGGCTCGATCCCGACGCCGGCTACGAGGCGGCGCTCACCGCCTTCGTGGGCGACCTCTTCGGTCCGGCCGGGTCGACGTTCCGGGCAGAGATGGACCGGTTCGTAGCGCGGATCGGTCCGGCCGGCGCCACCAACTCCCTGGCCTTCGTGGTGCTCCAGGCCGTGCTGCCCGGAGTCCCGGATCTCTACCAAGGCTCCGAGACCTGGGACTTCTCACTCATGGACCCCGACAACCGGCGCCCCGTGGCATTCGACCGTCTGGCCGCTCTCCTGGCCCAGACCCCCGTCGCCGGCACGGCGCCAGGCGGCACGGCGCCAGGCGGCTCGGCACCGGACGGCACGGCACCGGACGGCACGGCACCGGACGGCACGGCACCGGACGGCAGGGCACCGGACGGCAGGGCGCGTGCCCGGGTGCAGCTGGACAGGTGGGGTGACGGGCGGGTGAAGCTCCACGTGGTCCGCTCGCTCCTCCACCTGCGCGCCGGGCTACCGGCGCTGTTCGACCGGGGGCGATGTGAGGTGCTCGGTGCCCGGGGGCCCATGGCCGATCACGTGGTCGGGCTTGCCCGGCACCACGGTCGGCACTGGGTGGTGGCTGTGGTGCCGCGCCTGGTGCTCTCGGTCGCCGGTCCGGGCCGGTTCCCGACCGGGGGAGAGCCATGGGCGGGGACGAAGGTGGACCTCCCCGAAGACGCTCCCCGGGAGCTGGAAGACGTGCTCACCGGAGCCTTCGTGCGCGCCCCCCGGCGGGGGTTGCCCGTCGGGGCCATCCTCGACCCCCTGCCGGTGGCCGTCCTGGCGGGGAGAGCCGGCAAGGCCGGCTGACCCAACCGGCGGAGACGGGCGGAGACGGGCGGAGACGGGGTCTGCCCCTGATCGCGTCCTCCCGGCCAGGTGTGCCTCCAACGCCGCCCGGCGCGGCTGGGCAGGCGGATAGCATCTCGCCATGGCTCCGGAGCAGGGTGAGGCCGGCGACGGGCCGCACGGGGATGCATGGGGGGCCGAGGTCGCCCAGCCGCCGGAGCCCCGTTTCCGCAGCGTCGAGGTCGCGGATGTCGCCCTCGACCTGCTGGATCGTTACGCCCGGTTGGTCTTCCGGGAGATCGATCCCCCCCGTCGTACCCTGGTCTGCCCGATCGGCGTGCCTGAGGCGGCTGCCATTGCCGCCGTGCGCGCCGGCGTGGTCGCCCCGCGCCCGACCAGCCACCAGCTCGTGGCGGCGATCCTCGGGCGGATGGACGTCGCCGTGATCGCCGTCCGACTGGTCGGCCGGGCCGGCCGGGCGTACTTGGCCGAGATCGACCTCACCCGGGGCGGTCGTCTCCAGACCTTCGAGTGCCGGCCGACCGATGCCGTGCTCCTCTGCTTGCACCACGATGGGTCGGTGCCCATCGTGGTCGACGAGCGCCTGCTGAGCGGGGCCGGGGACGTCCTGCCGGGCTCCGGGGCCGGGGACGTCCTGCCTAACTCCGGGGCCGGTACCGGCTCGTCGGCCGTCGAGCCCGCTGCGCATCCCTGATGTGACCGCCCCGCCGCGCGCCCCTCGGAGGACGGTCGGCGGAGCCGGCGCCGGGGTGGGACCGGCCATCTCCATACCCGCTCCCACGTGGACCGCCCTGCCGCCTGCGGCTCATGGCGACCTCAGTGCGGTGCCGGCGGTAGGTTCTCACCGCGGAGCCGCACCGACGCGCCAGCGGGCGTAGCGACGGCGGGCTTCCGGCACTGCCCATGGAACTGCCCGCCCTCACCAGCCACAGCCAGGCGGTCTTCTGGACCGAGCTCCTCGTCCTCGTGGGTGTGGCGCGCGCGTTCGGACTGATCGCCCGGCGGTTCGGCCAGCCGGCGGTGATCGGCGAGCTGGTGGCCGGGCTGGTGGCCGGGCCGTCGGTGTTCGGGGCGCTGGCGCCCGCGTGGTTCCGTTGGTTCCTCCCGGCCGGCCATGCCCAGGGAGACCTCCTGTCAGCCGTCAGCGGGATCGCCCTCATCGTCTTGCTGGTGGTGATCGGCGCGGAGGCCGACATCCCGCTGATCCGTAGTCTCGGCGCCGCCTCGGTCGCCGTCACGGTGGCCAGCCTGGCGGTCCCGTTCGCGGGCGGCCTGGTCCTTGCCGGCTGGCTCCCAGCCGACCTCGCCGGGTCCGGGCACCACCAGGTGGCGTTCGACCTCCTGGTGACCGGGGCGGTGTGTGTGTCGTCGCTCCCGATCGTGGCCCGGATCGTTGACGAGCTGGGCCTGGTGCGCCGGAGCTTCGCGCAGCTCGCACTGGCGGCCGGGACGGTGAACGACACGTTCGGCTTCCTCCTGCTCGTCGTGGCGACGGGGCTGGTCGTGAGCGGGGGCTCGACCGGCGGCCTGGCCCGCACCGGCCTGGGCCTGGTCGTCGTCACCGTGGGGATCTTCACCGTGGGCCAGCGTCTGGTCGATCGCCTGTTGCGTCGGGCCCGCCGCGACGGCCCGAGCGTGACCGCCTCGCTGACGGTCGTCTTGCTGGCAGCGCTGGCGGCGGCGGTGGGGATGCAGGTCTTTGGCATCGAAGGCGCACTCGGCGGCTTCCTGGCCGGGGTGGTGCTCGGCCGGTCACGGTTCGAGCCCCGCGAGGCGCTTGCCCACCTGGACCATGCCACCACGGCCTTTCTCGCCCCGTTGTTCTTCGCCACCGCCGGTCTCCGGGTCGATCTCTCGACGCTCGGGCGTCCCGGGGTGCTGGTCGCCCTGATGTGGCTGACTGCCGGCGCCATCGTCCTGAAGTTCGCCGGTGCCGCGACCGGGGCGAGGCTCGCGCACCGCTCGTACCGGGAGGCGATCGCCCTCGGGGTCACCCTCAACGGTCGGGGCACTCTGCAGGTCATCCTGGCGGCCGGCGGCCTGGCTCTCGGTGTCTTCTCCACGGCGACCTACACGGTGGTCATCGTTCTCGCCATCGCCAGCTCGCTTGCGGTGCCGCCATTCCTTCGCCTGGTGCTCTCCGGCTGGGAGGGATCGCCTGACGAGCGCTCCCGCCTCGAGCATGAGGCGCGGATGGAGCACAACGTGGTGGTCCGCGGCGACCGGATCCTCTGTGCCACGGCCGGGAGCCCGAGCTCGCTACTGGCAGCCGAGGTGGTCCAGGTGGCGTGGCCAAGTGCCGCCGAGGCGACCGTCGTGTCGATCTCTCCCCGCACGGGGGAGGGCAGGAGCCTCGAGGCGGACCCGCCCGACGCCGGGCAACCCGGTTCCCAGGGTGCCGACGCCATCGCCGCCGTCACCGGCGTGTTCGCCGGGCGGGAGATCGAAGCGAAGGAGCTCGACACGGCGGACGTCCTCGACGCCATCGTCGCCGAGGCCAACCTCGGCTACGGCGTGCTCGTGCTCGGTGCCGCCACCCGCCCCCAGCCCGAGCGGATCCTCTCGGCCGTCGTCGACGAGGTGCTGGTGCGCAGCCCCATCCCGATGGTGATCGCGCGGACCCCCCCGACGGTCCGCCGTCCGTCGGCAGCGCGGGGCTCGAGCCGGGTGTTCCGTGCGGAAGGGAGCCTCCCGCACTCCTTCGACCTCGAGCGCTCCCCGCACGACCTGCTCCGCTCCTTCGGCCGGGTCCTCGTCCCCGTCAACGGCACGCCGGCGTCACGCGCCGGCGAGGAGCTGGCCGGCGGGCTGGCAGCAGCCTGCCGCCTCCCGGCTGTGCTCACCCACGTCATCACCAGGGACGTCCCGCCGCCGGGTCGGACGAGGCGACCGGGAGGGCCGGATCCATCGGCGTCGTGGGCCGGGGGTCGATCGATCGTCACCCGTCGATCGATGCCCGTGGAGACAGGCCGCCAGATCCTCTCCGAGGCGGCTGGGACCATGGCGCCGCTCGGCGTGCGCACCCGTCGCATGATCCGCCAGGGGACCGACGCCGGTGCCGAGATCATCTCGGCGGCGCGGTCCACTCGCGCCGGGGTCATCGTGCTCGGCGCCTCCGTCCAGGTCGTTGCCGGCCGCCCGTTCCTCGGTCACACCGTCGAGCACGTCCTCGACCAGACCGATGTCGCCGTGGTGGTCGCCGTGGTCCCCCGGGGAGAGCGCTGACGTCACGGGACGCCCGCGGCGCCCAGGTGGGCCCGGGCGGAGCGCAGGGCGTTCCCCGCCCGGTCGTCGATCACGGCCAGGGCGGTCGGCCCACGGGTAGCGGCCGGCGGGCCTGAGGAGACGGCAGAGCCACCCGATGGCCGGTTTCCCGCCCAACGCTACGATAAGCCCATCGAGCTGCCAGGTACTGACCGACCGGCCGGGATGCCCCAGGGGTGTGAGGGGGAGGACGCGCTCACCGGACCCGGGTCCGGGGGAGGGCGCGCCGAGGGCCCGTCGGTGGCGCACGTGGGGGCGGGGCCGGTCCGGTGAGCGCGTTCGTCCTGGTGGTGACAGCGCTCGTGGCTGCCGCGGTGGAAGCGGTGGAGGCGTTCACGATCGTCCTCGCCACAGGGCTCACCCGGGGTTGGCGATCGGCTGTCGAAGGCTCGCTTGTCGCGCTCGGGGCCCTGGCCGTCCTCGTGGCCGTCTTCGGACCGGGCCTGATCCGGCTCGTTCCTCTCGACGTGCTGCGCCTCGTGGTCGGGACGTTCCTCGTCGTCTTCGGGCTCCAGTGGCTCCGTAAAGCGGTGCTGCGGGCTGCCGGCCTCAAGGCGAAGCACGACGAGGACGCCATCTTCGCTCGGGAGGTCGATCGGCTGGCGGAAGCCGAGGCGATCCCCGATCGCGACTCCGTCGGCTTCGTGACGGCCTTCAAGGCGGTGTTCCTGGAGGGGTTCGAGGTGATCGTGATCGTGGTCGCGCTCGGTGCGTCTTCGCACCGGCTCGGCCTCGTGGCGTTGGGCGCCCTGTGCGGGATCGTGCTCGTCACCGCCGTCGGTCTCGCCGTGCGCCGGCAGCTGGCCCGCGTGCCGGAGAACGCCTTGAAGACGACGGTCGGCGTGCTCATCACCAGCTTCGGCACGTTCTGGATCGGCGAAGGAGCCTCCTTCCGGTGGCCGGGATCCGACGGAGCCGTCGTGGCCCTGGTGGCTCTCTATCTGGCGGTCGCGGCCGTGGCCACGGTGACGCTGCGCCGCCTGGCCGGCCCGACGGGCGGTGCTCCGGCGGTGACCGGCCCGGCGATCGAGTCGGCGGAGATCAAGTCGTGACCGGTGGTCCTGGTGACTCGTAACCCCGGTGACTCCGGTGACCCCGGTGACCCCGCGCCGCCAGGTGCCGACGCCGGCCCGCCCGGTGTCGTCCGGCGGGTGGTGGCCGGAGGCGGGAGCGGCATCGCCCGCTTCGGGATGTTCTGGTGGGACTTCCTCGTCGGCGACACCCCGGAGCTGACCGTGGGTGGGCTGGTCGTGCTGGCGCTGGCGCTCGTGCTCGGTGCCCGCCACCGGATCGCCGGGATGGTCGTGGTCCCGCTCGCCGTGCTCGTCGTGCTCTCCCTCTCCCTGGCGAGGGCGGTGCGTGCCTCCCGGCGATCCCGTCGCGGGTGACCACCGGATCGCCGTGGCCGGCGTGCCGGGTCCCGCGACCACCCCGCCAGTCGAGCGCAGCGCGTTACCATGCCACGAGCCGCCTCGGACAGGAGCACGATGGACATCGAGCAGTTCTACAGCGAGGACGAACGCCGCCGCCGGTCCGCCGAGCTCGAGCTCGGGACCAACTGGTTCGACGGCAACGGGAACCGGTACGAGCTGAGCTGGGTGGAGGACACCGGTGAGCTCTACGTCATGCTCGAGCGACTTCCCGGGGCGGGGTCGTGGACGCCCTTCGGGGACATCGAGGTCGGCCAATCCTCGACGCAGTCACTGACGGTGTCCGTGGTGGGCCGGATCGCGACCCGCGAGGAGGTCGAGACCGTGCTCGGCGGTTGGGAGGAGGAGATGGGCAAGCCCGACGGCATCGTGTGGGTGGCCGACCGCCTCGCCGAGCACGGCGCGGCGGTCTCGCCTCCCGCGTGACCCGGTCCGGGCAGGGGCGACCCGTCGACGACGGTCCCGGCTGCTCGCCCATGACGATCCCGGCGGCCCGGGCGGTGTTCACCGCCGAGGGGCGGGCCCGCATCCTCGAGCCCGTCGACCGGTCGCTGGTGAGCGGGTCTCTGACGTTGGGTCCGCTGGGCGCCGCCTTCAAGGCGGCGTGCGCGAAGCGCCACCGCCACCGCCGCGGCCCATGCGGGCGGGCGCGTCGGGTTCGCCGACGCCGAACCGCGGACGCTCGGGGTGTCGGTCTCCTCGGTGGCGGCGGCGCTGACCCCGGCGGCGGCGGTGATCGTCGTCCACGTGGGCGGGGTGATCGGCCCCGGCTTGGAAGCCATCGCCGACCTGTGCGAGCGCCGAGGGGTCGTGGTGATCGAGGAAGCGGCCCACGCTGCCGTCGGCCTGGTGCACCTGGACCACCTCGACGAGGCGATCAGCGTCCGCCGTGCGGTGGCATCCCGCTACGACGAGGCGCTGCGTCCCCTCTCCGGGGTGACCGTGCTGGAGGAGCTGCCCGGGTCGTGGCGCAACGTCTACAAGTACCCGGTGCTCCTGGATCCCGGGATCGACCAGGCCGCGCTCTGCGAGGACCTGGGCGAGCACGGCATCGCCTCGAGCGGCAAGATCGAGCACGGCATCGCCTCGAGCGGCAAGATGTAGCCACGTTCACGCCCGCGTTGGCGGGGTCGGTGTTGGCGCCCGGGTTGGCGGGGTGGCTCGTGGTGCCGGTGTGGCCGTGAAGCTGCTGCCGGGGGTGGTGGCTGGTGCCGGAGCGGTTGTCGGCGCGGCGGCGGTGGGACAGTGGGTGCCGAGCGTGGTTGCCCTGGGCCAGTGGACGACGTGGCGGGCGGTGCCCGGCGGGTGGTGCCGATGGCGGGGGCAGGGAGCCGGTGTAGCGCTCACCTTCGACGACGGGCCGGACCCGGTATGGACGCCGGTCGTGCTCGATGTCCTGGCCCGGCTCGGGCTGCCGGCGACCTTCTTTTGCCTCGGGTCCCACGTAGACGCCTGGCCCGGCCTGGTCGGGACCGTCGTCGAGGCCGGTCATGCGGTCGGTACCCACGGCTACCACCACCGCCACCACCTCGGGCGTCCGCCGTGGTGGGTCGTGCGCGACCTCGACGCATCGCTGGCCGCGCTCGACCGGGTCGGCGTCCAGCCCCGGTGGTTCCGGCCACCTTACGGACAGGTCAGCGGACCCACGCTCGTCGCCGCCCGTTCACACCGGCTCGAGCTCGCGCTGTGGTCGGCCTGGGGACGGGAGTGGGCGGCGCCCGACGCGGGAGCCGTCGCCACGCGCCTTCTCGCCAGCCTCGTACCGGGGGCCATCGTGCTCCTGCACGACAGCGATCGTCTCTCGCCCCCGGGCTCCGTGGCGAGGATGCTCGATGCGCTCGGTCCCCTCGCCGACGAGCTGGACCGGCGAGGGCTGGCGGCGGTGACGCTCGACGAGCTCGTCTCGCCTGCCGGTTCGCCTGCTCCCCGGACGTCCGAGAACGGAGGACGAAGCCGGTGAGGCTCCGTCGGGCGCTCATGGTGTCGGGTTCCCTTGGGAAGGGCCACGACGTGGTGGCCGAGGCCTACGGTTCGACACTGGCAGCCCAGGGGGTCGTGTGGGACGTTCTCGACTCCATGGCGCTCCTGGGGCGCGGACCGGCGAGAGCGGGGAGCTGGGTGTTCCGTCGGCTGCTGTCGGTCACCGCGGCCTACGATGCCTTCCACTTCTCTCAGCTACGCGACGACGGGTGGCTGGGTCGTGCCGCGGACCGTGCCGCCGTCGACACGATGCACGGGGCCCTGGCAGAGGCGGTGGCGGCGTTCGGGCCAGACCTGATCGTGCCGGTCTTCGCCACCGGGGCCGGGGCCACCGCCCGGCTCAAGGCCGAAGGCCTGGCGGTCCCGTCGGTGGTCGCCATCACCGATTCGTTCGCCCACCGCATGTGGGTGCACGAGCACACCGACCTCTTCTTGGTCACGTCGCGCACTGCTGCCGAGTCCGTACGCCGCTACTGGCCCGAAGCGCCCGTCGACGTGGTCGCAGCACCGGTCCGCCCCTCGTTCCTGGCTCCGCCTTCCCGGAGCGAGGCCCGAGCGCGCCTCGGGATCCCTGC
>JAKADK010000002.1 GCA_021820665.1 Actinomycetes bacterium
AGGGCCCGGGACCGCTGTGCCTCGCCTGCGCGGACATGGACCATCTCGTCTACTTGCCCTCGGGGGACGCCGCGCTCACCCGACGTGCCAAGAAGGCGAGCGGGCTCTCCGCGGTTGTGGTCCGTTTCAGCCGGACGAGGCGTCGCTACGAGCGCCAAGGGATCCTCGTCGAAGAGGCCGCTCTCGACCAAGCAGAGAGGGAGTGCCTGGCAGACGAGGACGCCCGGGCGCGTCGCCGGGGGCGCGAGGAGGCTCGCCGGGCAGAGCAGGATGTCGCCTTCCAGGAAGAGATGGCAGCCGAGATCGTCCGGCTGTTCCGCGGCTGCCCCACCGCGCGCGCCGAGGCGATCGCCCGCCAGGCCGGCGACCGGGGAAGCGGGCGGGTCGGGCGCAGCGCGGCGGGTCGTGCGCTCGACCCGCGAGCGGTGACCCTCGCCGTGGCCGCCTCTGTGCGCCACGAGGACACCTGCTACGACGAGCTGCTCATGTCGGGCGTTCCTCGAGGCGAGGCGCGCGAGCAGGTACGCGCTGAGGTTCAACGCATCGTGGCGAGCTGGCAGGCGCCCGAGCCGTGCTGAGCGAGCATGCCCCGGTGGAGGCTTCCCCGCGCCGCCGCGCCGCAACCCGCGCCTCGCGTACAGTCTGTCCATGTGGCCAGAGCCGCCGTGGCTAGAGGAGCCGTCGCGAGACGAAGACCCTGCGATCGCTGAGCTGTCGGCGATCGAGGACGCCGACGAGCTCTGCCGACGCCTGCTCGAGTCGGCCTGGGGCTGGAGATCGAGCTCCCGCTGCGCGGAGGCGGTCGACCTGCTCGCCAGCGTGCGCGGCACCGGCACCCTCCCCGATGCGTTCCTCGCCATGTTGCTCTGTACCTGCGACCGGTGGGGCCGGGTCACGGCCAAGCTGATCGCTGCGATCGACGGCTCCGGGATCCTCACCGGGGCCGATCTCGACGAGCTCGCCGAATCGTTCCTCTCCGAGGAGGTGGTGATCGAGTACCCCTTCCTCTGGGCGTGCCCTCAAGGACTGGACCTCGGCTCTTCCGACGAGGGGGCACCTGCCTTCGTGGTCGACGAGAACACAATGGCGAAGACTCGACGTCGCCCCGAGCCGCCCCTTCGCCGCTGGGCGGCCGCCCGGGCGCTTCGACACGACCCGGGGAGGCTCGACGACCTGCTGGCATCCACCGGCGCGCTGGCGCCCCGCCACCGCGAGGCGGCGCTCCAGGGCCTGCTCGACGCCGCGGATGCTCTGGAGGAGGGCGAACGCCGCCGGCTGGTGCGGCGCGGGTTGCGTTGCAGCGTCGGTAGCGTCCGCCGGTCCGCACTCGATCGGCTCTGCGAGCTCGACGGACCGGACGCGGCGCTCCGGCGTGCGCGCGCCGACGCCAATCGGGCCGTGCGGGCCTGGAGACCCGCCACTCCTGCCGCAACCGGCCGAGATGCAGCCTCCGGGCGCGCCGCGCCCGCCGCCACGCTCGATCCCCGTGGAGCCGACGGGGGCTCGGGGTCGCGAGCATGACCGGGACACCCAGAACACCGTCGCCGGGCAACGACCTCTCAAGCCTCCGGGTGCCAAAGGCGCTGCGCGGCGACGTCGCCGAGATGGCGGCTCTGATCGACAAGGTGTGCACCGAGCACCTCGACGACGAGTACAGCGGGTTGTGCCTTCGCCTGCTCGGCAAGCTGGCCCGCAAGCGACCGTCTCCGCTGGTGCGCGGCGAGCGGCGCGTCTGGGCCGCGGGTGTCCTTTACACCGTGGGCAGCATCAACTTCCTGTTCGACCCGAGTGAGGAGCCGCACCTGCGCGCCGACGAGCTCGCCGCGCTCACCGGGGTGGCAAAGTCGACCATGCCCAACAAGGCCGCCCTGATCCGCCGGACGTTGCGGCTCGGCCCGATCGAGCCCGAGCTGTGCCGCCGAGACCTCCTCGCCCGCCACCCCTACGCGTGGTTGGTCGAGATCGACGGGTTCATCGTGGACGTGCGGGCCCTGCCCCAGCCGCTCCAGGATGACGCACGGCGCCGGGGTCTCGTGCCATCCTGGCCGGGCCCGGCCTCACCACGCTGAGCTCGGGCGCGCCGCGCACCGCTCGCTGAGCACCGAGTGAGTTCCGTATTCCTGGCGAGACGCGGCGTGAGTGCCCGGCACCGGGGCATGACGACGAGAACGATCGAGGCGCCGGGTCGACGCGGCGTTCGGCCCGATGACGTCCTCGGCGTGCTCACCGTCGGCGGCAGACCTCGAGGCAGCGAAGAGGAAGGGCAACTCCCGGTCATCGTGGGGCCGACCCCAACGAAGGCGGCGGTCCGGTCTTCGAACCCCAACGGGCCTTTGCCCGCTCCAGGAACGGCGGCTCCTCGCTCGGTCCAGCTCCTTTGACGACGTCCTCGAAGCCCGGCATGAACCCAGTCTTTCGGTGATGTGCCTCGCGCACCTCGCGCACCACGCTCTCCCAACCCGCGCCCAGACCCGCCTTCTCGTAGCACCGCTTGGCCCGTTCGAAGTTCCCGAGTGCGGCACCGTAGTACTTGCTCTTCTTCGCGTTGACGACGCGCATCCCCATTGCTCGCCAGAGTCGAGCGGCTTCTCCAACGTGGGCCTTCTCGAGCCTTCGCGCAGCGGGTTCCAACGCGTAGTGGCTCACGGCCTCGAGCTCCTCATCGGTGCTCCGCTTCACCAGCGCTGAAAGGCGTGCGGTCTCCTTGGTCTCGACGAAGAGGCCGATCAAGGAGTACAGATCTGCTCCTGCCGCCGCCTCCATCGCCTTGGCGTGCCAGGACGCACGGTCTTGCTTGGGGGCGAACTTCATCAGGTCGTCGTAGGTGTACTTGCTCGGATGCTCGCGGAACTCGGCCCAGGCCGACGCGAGGGCCTCTTGGTCACGACCGAGCTTGCGTAGCAGCTCGCGTCTCAGGTTTTGGAGCTCGTGGTCGGCGGACGAGCCCCGAGGGTCCTTCGCCGTGATCTCGATGCCCCGCTCGACCCACGAAAGGGCCTCTTCGGGCTTGCGCTTCGCGATGAGCATTCTGGCGATGGCATGGCAGTCCTTCGCGCTCAGGCCCGTCTGCTGCGCGAGCGCGACGTAGGCCGCAACGTCCTTCTGTCCGACGTGCAGCGCGCGCAGCACCTCGGCCCAGCGTCGCTGCTTGTAGCCGGTACTGCGTCCATCCGGCCCGTCCGCCGGCCCGTCGCAGGCGGCCAACCGCTCGCGGGCTCGGGCAACGAGGGCGGCCAACCCCGCCTTGTCGAGCACCGACGCCACCTTGGTCTCCAGGCCGTAGCAGAAGCCGTAGGGGTCGTCGTCCATCCATCCGAGGAGGCGAGACACCGTGTCCTCTGGGGCCGCCCCGGCCGCCTGGCAGGCCTTCACCCACCCGCAGAACAGGTCCTCGACGAACATGCCGAACGCGCCGCTCGAATCGTCGAGCTCCTCCGCCTTCTCGTAGCAGCCGGCAAGAAACGCCTCGTAGAGCGCGACCGCCCGACCAGGTGCGCTCTCGAGGAGCGATGCGATATCGCGTTCGACCTCCTCGAGGTCGCGCACGAAGGAAAAGCACGAGCGGTCGCCGACGAAACGACCCGGGTCGAGCGCCGCCTCGATCTCCCGTTCGAGCGGGTCACGCGACCCGCGGGCGACCTTCTTGGTCACCGTCGGCCCCGTGAAGCACCCCGGGCGTTCGTTGCCTTCGGTCGCGCCTCGTCGTCCGGCTCCGCACGGAAGCCAGAATCGTCGCCCAGGTGGAAGTAGATGCGACCGCGCAGCGAGCCGTCGTCTTCCTGCACCGCCCACCCACGGCCGCTTGCATGCTCGCAGTCGTCGTGACCCTCCCACGAGAACTCGACACCGGGGCGCCCGTCGCGAGAGGCCTCCCGCCAGTCGAGGCCGCCCTCGACAGCGATGAAGCCAAGGCTGCCCGTGTGATCTCGGCCGAACGCGATGAAGCCAGGCCCGACCAGGTCGACGTCTTCTTGCGCCCAGAGCTCCATCTCTGCGATCCGCCACCTGCCCACGAGGCTCATCGTTGTCCCCCACGCACGTCGCCCGGACCGTCGATGAGACCGGCGCGCTCGAGGCGCCGGAGGAGGCCCTGCTTCTTCGAGTGCTGCTGGCGCAGCTCCACGAGGCGCCGATCGAACACCTCCTGGCGCCGCTCACGCTCGCTGACCGCCCGCAAGTCCCCGAGAAGCTCGACCGCTTCGTCGTACCGAGCAGGCTGGCGCGTGCCGATGGCGGCGTACACCCGCTCCCAGGCTTGGTCCTGGCGCGGCGCCAGCGCAGCCAGGTGCCGCTCGTGAGCAGCTGCTTGAGCGTGCTCTCGCCGGGCCTGCTCCTGCGCCCGGCGCTCAGCAGTAAGGCGCGCTCGCTGCTCGCGGTGTCGCCGCGCCGCGTCCTTGAGCTCGGCCACTGAGCGGCTTCCCTTCTCATCCGCGGAGCCATCGCGTCCGCCGCGGAAGCGCCGCGCCAGCTCCATGCCGAGGTTCGGGTCGCCGCTCGCGAGACGAGCGAGCAACGCATCCTTCTCTTCTACGGGCAGGCGGGCTACCCAGCCGGTCAGCTCGGCGGCGGAGGGCTCTATCGGGTCCAGCGGCTTGCTCGCCTCGGCCGCCACCGACAGCAGGTCTTCGTCGAGGCGCAGGAACTCAGCGAAACTCTGCAGCGCCGCGCTCAAAGTCGCAAGACCCGGCGGGACGGCCGGCTCGAGCTGGTTGTGCTCCGACTCGCCCGCGTCTACGGAGAGCAGCCACGCCAGGTACAAGAGCCTCCGGTCTCCGCCGGCCAGCTCGGAGCGCACCGGGATGATCGAGCTGAGCGAGTCCTCGCCGCCTTCCTCCCAGTACTCATCCTCCTTCTCGCTCGTCAGCTGGACGATCACGTGGTCCCCTGCCGTCCACGCACACGCCGAGTCGGTCGCGGCGTAACGAGACGCAGCCTCGACGTCGAGCAGTGACGCCGGCAGCCGCAACATCAGCTGGCGGGTCCCCCAGTTGGCGAGGTACAAGAACGCGTCGAAGTACTGGGACATCAGCAGCCGCGGGTCGCCCTTGAAGTCGCCCCAGTGGTAGGTGTTGACAAAGCGCGTCGCAGTGATCCGAGCCCGCGTGGACAGCGCCCGCAGCTCCTGCTGCTGGCGAGCGTCGAGCGGCCGGTCGATGGCGAGGAACTCGTAGTACTGGTACTCGCTCACGGGCGGGTGACCTCCTCCTTCGAGCGGCCCGTGACGACCATAGACGCCTTCAGCGCGGTCCTGGGGACTTCGGTGGTCAACGGACAACGACCGCCCCGAGCCGGCTGCCGGCTCAAGACCATGATCCGGCACTCGGGTCCCAGGACAGTCCTGCCACGTTGCCCGAAACGGCAGGGCCGGCGAACACGACGACCGCCGAGACCACTTCGGCAAGTTGAGCTGGGAGGCGCTCCTCCAACTGTTGCTTTCTCCTCCACGCTGCCCAGCGCGCCTGTCCGATCTCCCCGTAGCCGTCGAGGACCCGGACGAGGGGAACCAGCTCGACCTGCCGGTGGCGGGCCACCTGGCGAACCGAGCCGGCGAGATCCGCTCCGGCCAGCGCATGACGGCGGCTCAGAAGGTAGATGTCGGCGAAGTCCCTCCAGCGGGTGTTGACCGTCCCTCGTGCAACGGCAGTGACGATCTTCTCGCCGTGCACCATCACGAGCGGATAGCCCCGCACGACGACCTCACCGCCGAGCAGGCGTGGAAGGTGCAAGTCCTGGGGTGCGGGAGTGAGGGTGGTGCGACGGCCATGTGGACATATAGCAACAGTTGTTGTAGTGTGTCAACGTGACTCGTAAGCGGCACCCCTCAGGGGTGATCGAGGAAGCGGTCCGCTATGCCGAGTCGAACGGCTGGAGCTACCGGCCATCGGGAAAGTCTGCCCACGCCTGGGGCTTCGTCGTCTGTCCAGGAGACTGTCCACAGGTCGCCGTGTGGTCCACTCCGCGAGTTCCTGAGCACCACGCCCGGGCCATTCGGCGAGCCGCCGATCGATGCCCTCATTTCACAGGAGGATCTACATGACCACCTACAACGTCACGCTTCTGGTCGCTGGTGTCGACGAGGAGGGTCTCGACGACATCTACGCCGCGACCGACGGTGCCGCCACTGTCGAGATTGGCGACCGTTGGACCAGCACGGTCGGATTCGACATCGAGGCCGGCACCTTCGCCGATGCGGTCCTGCAGGCCATCGACCAGATCGAGCAGGTCCCTGGCCTGAGCGTTGTCCGGGTCGAGCCGGATCAGTTGGTCTGGGCGTCGGAGATAGCCGATCGGGTCGGGCGGACCCGTCAGTCCATCGACCAGTTGGTCAAGGGGCAGCGAGGTCCCGGGGGGTTCCCAGCCCCGGTGTCGGGGAACGTGCGGAACCCGCTGTGGCGCTGGGCCGACGTCGAGGCATGGTTTGCTGCCTACGAGCACCGCGAGATCGATACCGAGCGCCCGGCAGTGATCGGGGCGATCAACGGAGCACTTGAGGCACGGCGCAACCTGCACGTCCGGCCGAACCCCGAACTGGCGGCCAGACTGGAAGCATTGATCGGAGCGTGACCAAGACGAGGTCATCGTGGCCGAAAGGCTGAGCGTCGATATGTCCGGCTCTGCTGTTTCCGATCACGAGGCGGAGCTGCGCGAGCTGCGTCGTGAGATTGAGCGGCTTCGTGCCGAGAACGATCGGCTGGCGCGGCTCGTCGGTTTGGTCGGTCCGCGTCCCTTGCCCGACGAGGCAGCCCGTTCACCGCTTTTCGGCGGACTCCCGGGTGCGGTGAACCGGTCCTCCTCGAAAGCGGACAAGGTCACGTTCTTTCGGCACCTCTTTGCCGGCCGCGACGACGTGCACGCGCTGCGATGGGAGAACGATCGTACGGGCCGAGCCGGATGGATGCCTGCGGTCGAAGGCGGCTTCCGACGAGGTCAGACCAACCGGACGTACCTGCCGCTCACCGACGACGTGATCACCGCTCACCTCGCCGGCACCATTCACGCCGGGTTGTACCCGTTGATGAACGGAGACGCCTGCAGGCTGCTCGTCTCCGACTTCGACGGGCCTATGGCACTCCTGGACGCCCTCGCCTACACCAAGGCAGCCCGGTCCTTCGACGTTCCGACGGCACTGGAAGTCTCCCGCTCTGGCTCGGGAGCCCACGTCTGGATGTTCTTCGCCGATGCGGTAGCGGCCACGATGGCTCGCAGGGTCGGCGTGGGTCTCCTCCGTGAGGCGATGGCGATCCGCGGCGAGTTGGACCTGGCCAGCTATGACCGATTGTTCCCGGCCCAGGATTTTCTGCCGGCATCGGGGTCGATCGGCAACTTGATCGCGCTGCCGCTGCAGGGCAAGTGCCGAAAGCAGGGAACGACCGTCTTCCTCGATTTGGCGACGCTGGAGCCCCACGAAGACCAGTTCGGCTACCTGTCGCATGTGGAGCGCCTTACCCCGAAGCAAGTGGCAGACCGCGCAGAGGCCATGCGGCCGCTCACCGTCGGACCTGGTGTCCGTCGCCTCCACGCCAGTGGGGCGACCCGGATGCACCCGCCGGCGCCAGCGGTGATCCGCGCTCGCTTGGGGGCAGGGATCTCACTGGAGCGTGCCGGGCTGCCTCCGGCCCTTCTCGGATCGCTCAAGCACGCCGCGTCGTTGCACAATCCCGAGTTCTACAAGCGCGAGAAGCGGCGACTGTCCACCTACGGCGTTCCCCGCTTCGTCCGCTGCTACCACGAGGATCTGGAGTGGCTACACCTACCTCGCGGACTCCGTGAGGTGGTCCAGGATCTGGTATTGCAGGCCGGCAGCCGACTGGAGATCACCGACGACCGGCCAGAACCGCCGCTCCATGACTTCTCGTTCAACGCGCAGCTTCTCCCGGCTCAGCAGCGCGCTCTGGACGCCATCCTCGAACACGAGTTGGGAGTGCTGGTGGCACCACCTGGGGCGGGAAAGACCGTCGTCGGCTGCGCGCTGATTGCCAAGACTGGTCTCCCGACGCTCGTACTCGTCGATCGGACGGCGTTGCTCGACCAGTGGCGTGGCCAGGTCGAGACCCTGCTTGGCGTGAAACCGGGCCAGCTCGGTGGGGGTCGTCGGCGACGCAGCGGATTGGTCGACCTGGCGAGCCTGCAGACGCTCGCCCGCCGGGACGACCTCGCGGAGCTCCTTGCTGACTACGGGCTGGTGATCGCCGACGAATGCCATCATCTCCCCGCGGCCACGCTGGAGCGGGCTGTTCGCCAACTCCCGACTCGGCGCTGGCTCGGCCTGACGGCCACCCCATACCGGAGCGATGGTCTCGACCAGATGATCCTCATGCAGTGCGGCCCCGTGCGTCATCGGATTCCGGTGGAGACGACAACGGACCAGCCATCAGCTGCGACCACGACGCGACACGTCCTGGTTCACAGGACCACGTTCCGGTACGACTCCGACTTCGACTCCAGCACCCTCGGCATGATCCAGGACATTTACCGGTCCCTCGTCCATGACGAGCAGCGCAACGCCGCCATCATCGCCGACGTCCAAGGCGCGCTTCGCCGTGGTCGTCACTGTTTGCTCCTGACCAGCCGAACGGCTCACATGGAGATCCTGGCTGGCGGTCTACGAGAGGCCGGGCACTCACCGGTCTCGCTCCACGGCAAGCTGGGCGCCAGAGCGAGGCGTACGGCCATCGAGTCCCTGAAGGTCACCGACGGCGGACCGCCGCTCTTGGCCGTTGCTACCGGCCCGTACATTGGCGAAGGTTTCGACTGCCCCGCGTTGGATACCGTCTTCCTGGTCTTCCCGATGAAGTTCAAGGGACGGGTCGTGCAGTACGTGGGTCGGGTGCTCCGTCCCTATCCGGGCAAAACCAGCATCGAGGTCCACGACTACGTCGACGTCAGCATCCCAGTCCTTGCGTACACCCACACGGAACGATGTGCAGGCTACGCGAGTCTCGGCTTCCCATCACCAGTCGAGCTGTAGGTCGCCTTTCCCGGCCCAGTGGGGACCAGAGCGAGCCGAGCACGTAGCCGCACGACCTGTCGGAGGACTGGCCCGGCTCCGGCCGAGGGCGCCGATCGCGTGACCAGCAGTTTCACAGCACCCGCCCGTCCAGGGAGCGAACCCGAACCGGCGATCGAAAGTGTCGCGATATCGCGATATCATGAAGTCATGGCAAAGCAAACCACCGTCAGGTTGCCCGATGAGCTGGCCGACGAGGCGGAGGCGGTTGCTCGCGTTCGCGGTACCAGCATGAACGCGTTGATCGTCGACTCGCTCAGCGCTGAGGTTGCGCGCGTCCGGGAGGACAAGGACTTCGTGACCCGCGCTCGCAAGCTGCTGGAGCGAGACAAGGAGCTCCTCGACCGACTCGCCAAGTGATGCGATGCCTCAGCCTGGCCGAGTACCTCTGGCTGGCAGAGCAGGTCACCGGGATCGAGGCCGCGGTGCTCTCGAAGGCGGCGAGGATCGATCTGGCTGATTCGGCGCTGCACGCGCCCTCTGCCAGCTTCGGCGGCGAGGCGTTCTACCCCGACATCATCGACACGGCGGCGGTGCCCACCTGTCGCCTCGCATGAACTACCCGCTCCCCGATGGGAACAAGCGTGCTGTATGGGCCGCGCTCGTCCTCTTCCTCGATCTCAACAGGATCGTCTGGTCGCCGGATCCGCCTGATGTCGACGAGGCCGAGCAGGCCATGCTGGCTGTGGCTGCACATGACGTGGAAGAGCCATGGTTCGCCGACTGGCTCCGTGACCGCGTGGAACTGCCCTGGGGCTGAGGCGATCATCGCCGGTACCCTTCCGACGGACCTTGGCATGCAGGCCGGCGAGGCTGATCGCCGGTCCTTCGACTACCGGAGCAAGGTTCGTATTCTGGGAGGCCAGGTGCGCCAACCGGTCCTCCGCACTTCTCGGTGCGGCGGACCGGGTAGTCTCGCTGCCGACCTCGTAGAGGGTGACTGCGACATCGAGGGCGCTGTCGGCCGGCTGGTAGACGACGTCGAGTTGGAACGCGTCGGACAGCGCCCGTAGTTCGCCCTGGGCCGCCGCGTCGAGCGAGGTGGCGAGGATCCCGGCAAGCGGTCGAGCAATGGGGCGACGTCGGCCAACGTGGGCGCCCCTGTCGCCGAGGCTCGGGTCAGCACCGCACCGGAGATCCCGCGCGGAAGACGGAGCGAGGCCGGGCATGCCGAATCGGGCGCGACCAGCCACGTGTGGCACGACGTGCCGAGCCCGACCAAACAGAGGCGTGGCGCCCGTTGGGGGAAGGGCCAGACCGGATGTAGCGTTCGGCTATGCGCTTCGCCTTCAAGACCTCACCGCAGCACACGACGTGGGCCGACATGCTGGCGGTGTGGAAGGTGGCCGACGACATCGACGTGTTCGAGTCGGGCTGGACGTTCGACCACTTCTACCCGATCGTCTCCGACAGCACCGGACCCTGCATGGAGGGCTGGACCACCCTTACGGCGCTGGCCCAGGCGACGACCCGTCTGCGCATGGGGACTCTGGTGACCGGCATTCATTATCGCCACCCGGCGGTCCTCGCCAACATGGTGAGCACCCTCGACATCATTTCCGGGGGACGTCTGGAGCTCGGGATCGGGGCGGGGTGGAACCAGGAGGAGTCGGGAGCCTACGGTATCGAACTGGGCACCCCGGCCCAGCGCAGCGACCGTTTCGAGGAGGCCTGCCAGGTGATCGTCGGACTCCTCACGCAGGAGACGACCACCTTCAAGGGCCGCTACTACCAGCTCAGCAATGCCCGCAACGAACCAAAGCCGGTCCAGCGCCCTCACCCGCCGATCTGCGTGGGCGGGAGCGGTGAGAAAAGGACGCTGCGCACGGCAGCCCGGTTCGCCCAGCACTGGAACTTCGTCGGCGGCACACCGGAAGACTTTGCCCGCAAACGAGACATCCTCTACCAGCACTGCGAGGACCTCGGCCGCGACCCGAAAGAGATCCTCCTCTCCAGCCACGTGACGTTCACCGGCGATCCGAAGGTCACCGCCGAGCAAGCCGCCGCGCTGGCTGAGGTCGGTGCCGAGCTGGGCATCGTCTACCTCCGACCGCCCCTTGATCCCGGAGTACTCGAGCCACTGGCCGCGGTGTTGCGCGAGGTGTAGTTGCGAGTCCGACGTTCCCTCAGCATCTTGGCCCCTACCGCTGACCATCAGGGCGCCCGACCGTTCGACTGGCTCGCCGCGCCCCGAAGGCCCTGCGTTATGGAGCTCTTCGCGTTGAGGCGTGGGGCGGTGCCTGACCGGTGACCGTCCGCAAGTCCCCGAGAAGCTCGACAGCTTCGTCGTACCGAGCAGGCTGGCGAGTGCCGATGGCGGGGTAAACGTACTCCCAGCTTGGTTCTGGCGCGGCGCCAAGGCAGCCAGGTGCCGCCCGTGAGCAAGCTGCTTGGGCATGCTCTCGCCGGGCCCGCCCCTGCGCCCGGCGCTCAGCAGCAAGGCGTGCTCGCTGTTCGCGGTGTCGCCGCGCCGCGTCCTTGAGCACGGCCACCGTGCGGCTTCCCTCCTCATCCGCGGAACCATCGCGTTCGCCGCGGAAGCGCCGCGCCAGCTCCATGCCGAGGTGCAGGTCGCCGTTCGCAAGACGAGCAAGCAACGCATCCTTCACTTCTGCGGGCAACGACCGCCCCGAGCAGGCTGTCGGCTCACGACCACGATCCGGCACTCGGGTCCCAGGACAGTCCTGTCACGCTGCCCGAAACGGCAGGGTCGGCGAACGCGACGACCGCCGAGACCACTTCGGCAAGTTGAGCTGGCAGCGCTCCTCCAACTGTTGCTTTCTCCTCCACGCTGCCCAGCGCACCTGTCCGATCTCTCCGTAGCCGTCGAGAACCGGGTCACAAGCAGCTCATGGCTACCCGGCGATGATCTCCCCAGGCAAGAAGGTCTGGGGTCGCTCCCGGATCACAGCTTCTCGGGGCGGAGCATGGCGTAGAACAGGAAGATCATCAGGGCGATGCTGATGATGAAGGCCGCGATCTCGATGACGCTCATACCGCTTCCTACCTTTCGATCAACGTGATGAAGGCCCGCTTCAGAGGCGGTCGCACGCGCGGGTATAGAGCCAGAACAGGCCAAATAGCACCACCACCACGGCGATCCCACCAATCGTCTCCAACGCATATGTCATCTCGCCTGCTCCTCTTCATTCATGTCTCGAACCGTTGTTCAATGCCCGACCAGCTTGAGCAGGGCCAGGTTGAGTTCCAAGACGTTGACGTGCGGGGCGCCGTAGAGCCCGAGGAAGCGTCCGCTCACGTGCTGGGCGACGAGCGCCCGCACCTCGCCGGCGGAAAGGTGGTTCGCCCGGGCAACTCTCGGTACTTGGAGGTAGGCAGCGGCTGGGGAGATGTCGGGGTCCAAGCCGCTGGCCGAGCTCTCGACGAGGTCGGGGGGGACCTGAGACGCCTTCACCCCCGGGTTCTCTTTCAACACTTGAGCCAAGTTGGTACGGATCTCCTTTAGGAGCGCCGGATTGGTCGGCCCGTAGTTGCTTGCCGCCGAAGAGGCAGCATTGTAGGGGGGTGTGGTCGCGCTCGGCCTGCCTTCGAAGAAGCGTGCCGCCGAGAACTGCTGGCCGATCAGCTTGGACCCGATCACGTGGCCGTTCTCCGTGATCAGGCTGCCATTGGCGCGCCCGGGCATGAGGCCTTCGCCGATGCCGACCATGAGGAGGTTGTAGCCGAGGCCGAGGACGACGACGAACAGCAGCACCATGCGAGTGGCGCTCCAGATCACCTTGAGGCGCATGACTCCTCCTTTCCGCGCTGGACGCAGTGGGGGGTGGAAGCGGACATGGTCAGTGTGCGGTGGACACGAGGTGGAGGGCCGTGACGACCATGTCGATCAGCTTGATGCCGGCGAAGGGCACGATCAGGCCGCCGAGGCCATAGATGAGCAGGTTTTTGCGCAGGATGGCAACGGCGGTGGTGGCCCGATAGCGCACACCGCGCAGGGCGAGCGGGATGAGGACGGGGATGATGAGGGCGTTGAAGATGATCGCCGAGAGGATGGCCGTCTGAGGGGAGGTAAGGCGCATGATGTTGAGCGCCTGAAGCCCGGGATAGGCGACGACGAACATGGCGGGGATGATGGCGAAGTACTTGGCGACGTCGTTCACCACGGAGAAGGTGGTCAACGCACCACGGGTGATGAGGATCTGCTTTCCGACCTCGACGATCTCGATCAGCTTGGTAGGATTGGAATCGAGGTCGATCATATTGCCGGCTTCTCGGGCAGCCATCGTCCCGGTGTTCATGGCGACCGCCACGTCCGCGTTGGCGAGCGCAGGCGCGTCGTTGGTGCCGTCGCCAACCATCCCCACCATGTAGCCTTCGGCCCGGATGGACTTCACATAGTCCATCTTTCGTTCGGGGGTCGCCTCGGCCAGGAAATCGTCGACACCGACTTCGGTTGCGATGGCGTTGGCGGTGATGGGGTTGTCGCCGGTGATCATCACGGTCTTGATGCCCGCCGCTCGGAGGGAGGCGAGGCGCTCTTTGATCCCGGGCTTCACCACATCCTTCAGCTCGACCGCACCGAGGATCCGGCGGTCCTCGGCCACGAGCAGCGGCGTGCTCCCGGCCCGCGAGATCTCCTCTACAGCCGACTTGGTCTGTGGGTCGAGGTCGACCTCAGCCCAACGGGCAATCGAGTCTGCGGCACCTTTGCGGATCTGGCGACCGTCGAGGTCGACGCCGCTCATGCGCGTTTGGGCGCTGAAGGGCACAAAGGCGACCGTGCCCTCGTCGAGCTCCGGTACCCGCAGGTCGAAGCGTTCCTTCGCCAGCACGACGATCGAGCGTCCCTCGGGCGTCTCGTCGGCGAGCGAAGACAGCTGAGCGGCCTCGGCCAGCTGTCGCTCGTCGACGCCCGGGGCGGGCACGAAGGTGCTTGCCTGACGGCTCCCCATGGTGAGCGTGCCGGTCTTGTCCAACATGATGACGTTCACATCCCCGGCCGCCTCGACCGCCCGGCCCGACAGGGCAAGGACGTTGCGCTCGAGGAGCCGGTTCATCCCCGAGATGCCGATAGCCGAGAGCAGCCCGCCGATGGTAGTGGGGATGAGGGCCACGAGAAGTGCAATGAGGACGGTGACCGATACCGTGGCGTGGGAGTAGGTGGAGAATGGTGCGACGGTGACGACCACCACCAGGAAGATCAGCGTGAGGCCGGCAAGGAGGAGGGCGAGTGCGATCTCGTTCGGGGTCTTCTGGCGGACGCCGGCTTCGATGAGGGTGATCATGCGGTCGAGGAACGACTCACCGCGCCCCGCGGTGATCTGTACCTGGATCTCGTCCGAGAGGACGGTGGTACCCCCGGTCACCGCGCTTCGGTCGCCGCCGGACTCCCGGATCACCGGCGCCGACTCGCCGGTGATCGCCGACTCGTCCACCGAGGCGATGCCCTCGATCACCTCGCCATCTCCGGGGATCACCTCGCCGGCTGCCACGACGACGACATCGCCGACCCGGAGGGCAGTGGCGGGAACGACCTCGATCCCGTCGGGGGTGAGCCTCCTCGCCTCGGTCTCGGTGCGGGTACGGCGAAGCTCGTCGGCGTGGGCCTGGCCGCGGCCTTCGGCCATCGCCTCGGCGAAGTTGGCGAACAGGACGGTCAGCCACAGCCAGATGGCGATCTGCCCGGTGAAGGAGAAGAGGCCCATCTTCCCCGAGGCGAGGTAGCGGAAGGCGTCGGCGGTGGTGAAGAGCGAGCCGACCTCGACGACGAACATCACCGGGTTGTGGGTGAGGGCGCGCGGATCGAGCTTGCGCAGCGACTGGCCCAAGCTGTGGCGCACGAGGTCGCGATCCCACATGCTCATCGTCCGGCGCCGACCCGCCCCACGATCGGGGGCACCCGCCCCCTGGTCGGGGGCCTGGTGGTCTCCACCTGAGGAAAGAGCCGCCGCGGTTGCCTCGACCGGCGACGTCGGCTCCTGCTGGCTCATCGCTTCCACCTCCATGCGCACCGGGATCGGATGCTCGTCATCTGCTCACCCACCGAAGAGCTTCCCGGCGTGGGCGGCGAACTGCTCAGCGAAGGGCCCGAGGGCGAGCGCCGGGAAGAAGATGAGGGCGCCGACGACGACGACGGTGCCGGTGAGCAGCACCGTGAAGAGAGGGCCGTGGGTGGGAAACGTGCCGGCCGACTCGGGAACGCGCTGTTTCCTGGCCAGCGCACCCCCCATGGCGACGAGAGGGATGTACATCGGGAACCGGCCGAAGAGCATGGCAAGACCCACGGTCGCCGAGTACCACGGCGTCGCCGAATTGAGGCCGCCGAAGGCCGAGCCGTTGTTGCCCACCCCCGACGAGAACGCGTAAAGAACCTCGGAGAGCCCGTGGGGCCCGGGGTTGAAGATGCCGGATTTGCCGGCGGGGAGCGCCACCGACAGCGCGGAGAGCACCAGGATGACGAGACTCGGGACGATCATGGAGAGGACGGCCATCTTCACCTCGAACGACTCGATCTTCTTGCCGAGGTACTCGGGAGTCCGGCCCACCATGAGACCGGCGAGGAAAAGAGCCAGCACGGCGTAGGCGATCATCCCGATCATCCCCGCCCCCCAGGAGCCGAAGATCACCTCTCCGGTCATCATGTTGAACAGCGGGACCAGCCCGCCGATGGGGGTGAGGCTGTCATTCGAGGCGATCACGCTGCCCCACGAGACCGTGGTGGTCGAGTTCTCGAACAGCGACGTGGTCCCGGTACCGAAGCGGGCCTCTTTCCCCTCCAGATTGTGGGTGGCGGCCAGGTGGATGTGGTGAGCGATGAGGGCCGGGTTTCCGACCGCCTCAAAGTGGTAGAGAACGAGCGCGCCAATCACGAACAAGATCGCCATCGAGGCGAAGATGGGCCGAGCCTGGCGGGTGTTCTTCACCATCTTGCCAAAGAGGAAGATGCAGGCGACGGGTACGCTGAACCCCAGGATCAGTTGGAAGAAGATCGACGCGGCATTGGGGCCGGCGAAGGGCTGGGCGGCGTTCATATTGAAGAAGCCACCGCCGTTGTCGCCTAGCTGCATGATCGAGGTCATCGACGCAACGGGCCCCTGGGCGATGACCTGCCTGTGGCCCTGCAAGGTGTGTGCCACGGTGTAGGCGTGCAGGTTCTGGGGGCTCCCCAAGGCGATGAGGACGACTGCGCCCACGACGGCAAGCGGGACGGCCACCCACAGGAGGGTTCGAATGAAGTCCCGCCAGAAGTTTCCAATGGTGTTTGCGTTGTGACGAGAAAAGCCCCGCACCACAGCGAGCAACAGGCAGATGCCGGTCACCGGGGAGAGGAACTGCTGGACGGTGAGCCACATCTGGGAGAGGTAGCTGAGCGTCGTCTCGCCGCCGTAGTTCTGCCAGTTGGTGTTGGTCATGAAGCTGATGGAGGTGTTCAGGTTCACCCAGAACGGCACCTTCGGCATGTGCGCCGGGTTGAAGATGGTCAACACCGGCTGGAGAGCGAGCAGGATCATGAGGATCACAAAGCCCACGACGTTCACCATGAGAAGGGCGAAGACGTAGCGAGTCCAACGCATCTCAACATTGGGGTCGATCCCGCAGGTGCGGTAGACGCCGCGCTCTACGGGCACGAGGACGCGGTCCATGAATGTACGGCCGCCCTCCAGGGTTTTGAACATGTAGGTGCCGAGAAACTTCCCGATGACCGTCACCACGGCCAGGAGGACGAAAATCTGCAGAACGCCTTGCCAGGTCACGGCTCGCTCCTCGTGTCGCGCGCTTGTCGGTTCGGCTCGGCATCGCCCAGCGGTGCGAGCAGCTCATAGAGCGGGTTCAGGATCTCTGTGCGGCAGCCATTTGCTCGGGGGGTCCCACGGGCCTCGATCGCGACCCCCGGGACGAGACCGGGGATGGTCCGGCGCCCGAAGAAGACGAGCACGACCGCGCCGGTGGCGTCGCAGAGCTCCGCCTCGAACGTCGGCCCGTTCGCACCGGCGAGGGTCCGGACGTGCCGGAGGTGACCCCGCACGGTGGCTGGGTGGCGAGCGACGAGGTCCCTCACGGCTGCCGGTGGACCGAAGCGGTCGCGGTCATCGTCGTGAGCGGATCCGGGATGGGCACGAGAGGACAGCATGCAGGCTCACACCTCTCGTACCGCGTCGGACGACCGGCGCGGACCGACCGTACGCGCTACCTCCCGCCAGCGCAGCGCCGGTAGCTCACGGGTCGGATGAGGAGTGGAGAAGGTCGATCGGGGCAAGGCCACGGAGCCCGTTCTAGCCTTCGGCACCGCGGCGAGGGAGGCGTTTTCACGCGCTGTTCACGCGCGAGCGCGCATTTTTCGCGCCCTGTTCACGGTCGCTGCCAGCGAGTTCGCCAGAGAACGTCATTACCATGAGCGGTATGCTCCGAGGATCGCTTCGGGTGTACCTCGGCTCGGCTCCCGGCGTCGGCAAGACCTACAACATGCTGAACGAGGGCTGGCGCCGGCGAGAGCGCGGCACCGACGTCGTCGTCGGCTGGACCGACAGTCACGGGCGGGAGGCGACCGCCGCCCAGTTGCGGGACCTCGAAGTCATCCCGCCCAAGCTGCTCGTCCACCGCGGCCAGGTGCTCGCCGAGATGGACCTCGAACTGCTCCTGCGCCGCCAACCCGAGGTGGCGCTCGTCGACGAGTTGGCCCACACCAACGCACCGGGAGCGGCCCACGACAAACGCTGGCAGGACGTCGAGTCGCTCCTCGATGCCGGCATCACGGTGATCTCGACGGTCAATATCCAGAACCTCGAGTCACTGAACGATGTCGTCGCTGCCATCACCGGCGTACCCCAACACGAAACGGTCCCCGATGCCTTCGTGCGGGGCGCCGAGCAGGTCGAGCTGGTCGACATGACCCCCGAAGCGCTGCGCCGCCGTATGGCCCACGGTCACGTCTATCCGCCCGAGCAGGTCGACGTGGCGCTGGCCAACTACTTCCGTCTGGGGAACCTGGTCGCCCTGCGCGAGCTTGCCCTCTTGTGGGTGGCCGACAACGTCGACGAGCAGCTCCAGAGCTACCGACGGCGTCACGGGATCGACGAGCCCTGGGAGACCAAGGAACGGGTGCTCGTCGCCCTCACCGGCGCCAGGAGCGGGGAGCACCTCATCCGGCGAGCAGCGCGCATGGCCCAGCGTGCCAAAGGCGCCCTCATCGCCGTGCACGTCGCCGACGACGGGCACGGCAAGAGCTTTCCGTCGCACCTCGACGAGCAGCGCGCGCTCGTCACCCAACTCGGCGGCAGCTACCGGGAGGTCGTCGGCACCGACGTCGCCGACGCGCTGGTCCAGGTAGCGCGAGCAGAGAACGCCACCCAGATCGTAATCGGCGCCAGCCACCGCTCACGTTGGACCCGCCTCAGCGGCGGGTCGGTCGTGAACGCTGTCATTGCCAATTCGGGCGACACCGTCGACGTCCACGTCATCTCCACGCCGGCACGAGCTGTCATTGACAAGACGAACCCGTCGACGACCGAACGCAAGGGCCGAGGTGCACCCACGCTTCTCGCCCGCCTCGCGGCGGCCGGCGCCGTCGGCACTCGTCGGCGGATCCTCGGCCTCGTGATCGCCATCGTCGCCCTCCCCCTCGTCACCCTCTGTCTCGCTGCGACGCGCGGGGAGCTGCCACTTGGCACCGTCTCGCTCCTGTACCTCCTCCCGGTGGTCGCCGCTGCCGCCGTCGGCGGTGCTCTGGCCGGTGCGGTCGCCGGCCTCGGCGGCTTCCTCCTTCTCAACTGGTTCTTCAGTCCCCCGATCCATACGTTGTCCATCGCGGATCCTCGCGACGTCTTCACTCTGGTCGTCTTCGTGGTGGTGGCCGCCATCGTGAGCGCCCTCGTGGACGTGGCCGCCCGGCGTTCCGTCGATGCCCGACGCGCCCGTCTGCAGGCCGCGTCCCTGGCTCGGGCCACCGGCACACTGGTCGATCGGCCCGACCCGCTCCCGGCGCTCGTGGACGAGATCGTCCAGACCTTTCCCGTCCGTGGTGCCGCCGTACTACGCCGTGCCGGCGACGGTTGGAGGACCGAGGCGACCGCCGGAGAGGAACCGCCCTCCTCGCCTCGCGATGCCACGCTCGCCTTGCCAATCGACGAGGCCCGGGTGCTCGCCCTGGCGGCTGGCCGGATGCGAGCCGACGACCGGGTGGCGGTCGGCACGTTCGCCAGCCAGCTCGCAGTCGCCGTCGTGAAGCGCGAGCTCCACGCGCAGGCATCCGAGGCCACCGCCCTCGCCAAGGCGAACGAGATGCGGACGGCACTGCTCGCGGCGGTGAGCCACGACCTGCGCACACCGCTGGCGTCGATCAAGACGGCGGCCACGAGCTTCCTCCCCGACGACGTGGCCTGGGACCCGGACGCGGTCCGTACCTTGCTCGGAACCATCGACGCCGAGGTCGACCGGCTCTCGGCACTGGTCGCCAACCTCCTCGACATGAGCAGGTTGACCACCGGTGCCGTTGTCGTGCACCTCGAGCACGTCGGGTTCGACGAAGTGGTGGCCGCCGCGCTGACGTCGCTCTCCAACGGCACCGACCGGGTAGAGCTGAGCATCCCCGAGGCCCTCGACCCCGTCGATGCCGACGCTCCTCTCCTCGAGCGCGCCATCGCCAATCTGCTGGCCAATGCCATCCACGCCTCGGGTGATCACCCTGTCCGCGTCATCGCTGCCAGCCAGCCGGGCGGCTGGGTGGAGCTTCGGATCGTCGACCGGGGTCCGGGGATCGCGCCCGTGGACCGGGAACGGATCTTCCTCCCGTTCCAGCGCCTCGGGGACCGCGAGGCCGGCAGCGGTGTCGGCCTCGGGCTGGCGGTGGCCAAAGGTTTCATCGAGGCGCTCGGGGGGGACCTCCAGGTCGAAGATACCCCTGGGGGTGGCGCTACCATGATCGTCCGACTCCCTCGGGCCCAGGTGGTGGCGTCCCGTCTTGCACCTGAGGTGCCGGATACCTCTCGGCGCCGAGCCGGTTCGAATGATGGAGCCACGACCCCCGGGCCACCACTCGGCGAATCGATCCTCTCGAGGGGCGGAACCGAGTGAGCCACATCCTCGTCGTCGATGACGAAGCCCCTTTCGCCCGGGCCTTGAGCATCGGCCTGCGGGCCCGTGGCTATGACGTCGAATGGGTTGCCAACGGGCGAAGCGGGCTCGAGGCGGCAGCCCGAGAGCACCCCGACGTCATCTTGCTGGACCTCGGCCTGCCCGACCTCGACGGAATCGATGTCCTGCGGGGCCTGCGCGCCTGGACGACGACGCCGGTCATCGTGCTTTCCGCTCGCAGCTACGAGCAGGCAAAGGTCGAAGCGTTGGACTGCGGGGCCGACGACTACGTCACCAAGCCCTTCGGCATGGACGAGCTTCTGGCCCGCGTCCGCACTGCGCTGCGCCGGGGGGCGCCGACCGAGGACCGGGCGCGGGTCGTGACCGAGCACTTCACCATCGACCTCCTCAATGAGCAGGTGATCGACCATCAGGGCCGGCCGGTGCACCTGACTCCGACCGAGTGGCACATGCTCGCCACCCTGGCGCGCAACCCTGGAAAGCTCATTTCTCAACGCCAGCTTCTCCAGACAGTGTGGGGACCGCAGTACGAGCGGGAGTCGGACTACCTGCGAAGCTACATGGGCAGGATCCGACGAAAGCTGGAACCTGACCCTGCCCGGCCCCGCTACTTCCAGACTGAGCCAGGAATGGGCTACCGGTTCGTCGTGCCCGAGGAGTAGAAGCACGGGATCGTGCTGACATGCGGCGGGTTCGCCGAAGCGGCCTCAGCTCATGGGGACACCCGCGAGACGGAGCTGGGCACGGCGACTGTACCGCCTCTCTGCGCACGTGTCAGCTGAAACACAGAGGGCCGTAGGGCATGGTCAAGATGAGCAACCATCGGTGCACGAGCACCGTGCACGAGCACCGTGCACGAGCACCGTGCGCCTTGCCCCGATAGATTGAGCCTCGCGGTCCCCTGCGGAGGCGCACCCGCGTGTGCCCGACGGCGAAATGAGGCGAGTGATGACCCAATCCCCCGGCGTGCCTGAGAACGATCCGGCTGCGGCAGGCTTCGGAGCGCCTCTCCCGCCGCCGATGCCGCCGCCGATGCCTTCGTCGTCGATGCCACCGCCGCCGCCTCCCGACGGAGGACCGTCCGCCCAGTGGTCGTACCCCGCGGCGTCTCCCGTGCCGCCGGGAATGGCATTCCCGGCGTCCCCAGGGATGTACTTCGACCCGGCCACGGGTCTCACACTGCCCGTCGGCACGGCGCTGGCGCCGGTGGGTCGGCGGATCGGTGCCTACTTCCTCAGCATCGTGCTCGTCGTCGTGACCCTGGTGATCGGCTACCTCATCTGGGGAGCCATCCTGTGGGGACGGGGAACGAGCCCGGCCCTCAACGTGTTGGGCATGCGGGTCTGGCACCCCGACACGGCTCGACCGGCCGGTTGGTGGCGCATGGCGTTGCGGGACGTCATCGGTGGCATCGTCCAGGGCTTCCTCGGCGGGATCACGGGCCTCGTCTCGTTCATCCTCTTCCTCGCCACGAGGGAGCACCGGAGCCTGTGCGATCTGGTGGGCGGAACGGTGGTCATCCACGACCCCAACAAGGTCCTGCCCCAGCGGTAGACAAGGCGGGGGAGCAGCGGCGGTTTGGCAGGCCCGGTTGGAAGGCTGGCGGCCAGGTCTGCGCCCTCGCACAACAGCGGGGACCGATCCCCCGCATAGCGACAACGGATGCCGTCGCCCTACGCTGCTCGGGTGCCCATGGCGACCGACCACTCCGCCGCGACGCCGCTCGGTGGTCGCGAGGGCGGCGCCACTCCCTCGGGAGCGTGGCGACGGATCGCCTCGTGGTGGGGCGCCGACGCTCGCACCTGGCGTCGTCGCCTCGTGGTCGCGCTCGGTGCCCTCTGGGTCCTTGACGGCTTGCTCCAGTTCCAGCCGGCGATGTACAGCCGGGGTCCGGACAGCTTCGCCGCCACCGTCCTGCAGTACAACACCATGGGTCGCCCGAACCTCCTCACGGACCTCATCCGGTTCGCCGTCACCCTGACCTACGGCAGCTCCACCCACGAAGTGGTCTTCAACACGCTCGCCGCGGTGACCCAAGTGGCTATCGGCGTCGGCCTGCTCGTCCGGCGCACGGAGCGACTCGCGCTGGTTGCCTCTGCGTGCTGGGCGATCGTCCCCTGGGTGGTGGGCGAGGCGCTGGGCCAGCTGCTGTTCCCCCAGACCACCATGGCCATCACCGGCGCTCCCGGTGCCGCGCTCGTCTACCTCGTCCTGAGCCTGGCGCTGTGGCCCCGTCGCTCTCGCCCGGAGGGCGAACCGTCGCCGTCTCTTCCTCCCCCCGCCCCTGCCGAGGGTGGGCTGCTCGGCCGAAGGGGAGCGCTTGTCGTCTGGGCCCTGGCCTGGGGAGGCACGGCGCTGCTCGAGCTCGAACGGGCCAACTGGGCCCCGAACGCCATCTCCGCCCAGCTGGCAGAGCTGGCCAGCCGAGAGCCCGGGTTCCTTGCCGCCCTCGACCGCCTGACGTCCAGCGCGACGTTCGGGCATGGCACGGAGATCGCCCTCGTCTTGGCTCTGGTGCAACTCTGGATTGCCACCGCCGCGCTGCGACCGCCCACCCGCACCACCGCGCTCGCCGTCGGGATCGTCGTGTCGATCGTCTTCTGGGTCGTCGGGCAGAACCTGGGTGGATTGTTCACCGGTACCGCCAGCGACCCCAACCTGGGACCGCCGATGGTGCTGCTCGCACTTGCTCTCTGGCCCCGGACCGGCGCCCCCGGGGCCGGGGCCGATCCCGATCCACCGGATGCCGGTCGGACGACGCGCCATCGCGACACGTGACCACGAGGGCGCCCGGGCCGCTCGAGCGTCAGTGCCGGTCGGTCACCACTGGGGCCAGCCAGCCGGCAGCGTGCCCGTGGGTGGGTTGTTCTGCAGGACGCCGCCGGGAGCGCCGAGCGCTTGGAGGAGCTGGGAGAAGTTGGCCCCGAACGCCGTCGAGTTGGCCCCGCTGAACTGCCCGTACTCGCGGGCCATCGTGTACCCCTGGCCCGACCCACCGGCCCATCCCGTCTCGATCCCGTCCGGACCCTCGTACATGGTTCCGAGCACCGTCGCCGAGGTGACGTCCTGGCCGACCACCACCATCGGCTCGATGTCCTCGGCGGCATAGACGACCAGCCCTGCAGCCGGGCCGGCGGTTAACCGGTAGGTGATGAACGTCCCTCCTGGCCACCCGGCGTTGGTCGTGTTGAGCACGACGCCGTTGCCAATGGCATAGATCGGACCGTACCCGCTGTAGTCGACACCCTGGTCGATCCGCTCCGGCGAGAGAGCGCTGATCGCCCGCAACGGATTGGCGTACGTCCCCGGCGACGGGGCCGGACCACCCGGGGCCGGACCACCCGGGGCCGGTGACGGAGGTGTCGACGCGCCCGTATCGGCCGCCTGTTGCGCCGCCCGCTGCGCGGCCAGTTGAGCCGCCTGCTGAGCCGCCTGCTGCGCCGCCCGCTGCGCGGCCAGTTGAGCCGCCTGCTGAGCCGCCTGCTGAGCCGCCTGCTGCCGGGCGGCCATCGCTTCCTCCTGCGCCCGCTGCGCCGCCGCCTCCCGCTGCAGCGCTGCCGCAAGCACTGCCTGGAGATTGCCCTTCACGTGGGCAAGGGTGGCCTCGTCGCTGGCCAGAGCCACCTGCGCCCGCTGCCGGTCAGCGGCCAAGGTGGCGACGAGCTGGGCAGCGTGGGCCGTCGCTCCGTGCGCCGCCGCAGCCGCAGCCGTCTCTATCTGCTGGTCACGTCGGTAGGTGGCAACGGCCGTGTCGAGCTTTCCCGCTGCGAGCCCCGCGTACTCGCTCTGCGCCATCGCCTTCGTCTGGCTCCCCGACTCGAAGAGCGTCAGCTCAGGCGAGCCGGCCAATGAGGCAGATCCGGACACGTAGGACTGCACCGCGACCCGGCGCAACCGGGCCAGGGCGCTCGCCGCCGCCGACCGGTCGGCCGACAACCGACGATCGTCCACCGACTCGAGGTGCTGGGCTGCCGACAGGCGGGCCTGGGCCACGTCCGACTCGCTGACGATCTGCTGGACGGCGGCACCCTGGGCGATGATCTGCTGTTCGATCTGACTGATCTGAGCCCGGTCGGCGGAGGCACCGCTCGCTCCGGCATCAGCCGGCGATCCGCCGACCACCACCACGATCGAGCCCACGAACGCCGTCACCGCGACGGCAATGCGGGTCAACCGCAGACCCCTGCCACCCGCAGCACTGCCCTTCTGCGTCGTCTCGTGCATCCAGCTCCCATGGTCGTCTGCGGCTGGCGGCCCTGTCCTGGGTCCTCGTCGTCCCCTGCAGCGCCGCGCCGGCTCCCGCGGCCACCTGGCCCGGGGAGATGTCGCGACCGCCGCACGCTACCAGCCCCGCCGGTGGCGATCAACGTTCCCGATACCGATCACCACCCGCATGCCGGGGAGACCCAGCAGCAAAGGGGCGCCATTGCGCTCGACGCCGTCCCGAAGAGGCGTCGTCCCGGTGGCCCGGAGGGGTCGGCAACCGGTGCGCCGGAGAGCTCACACCCTAAGGCCTCACACCCCGACGGGGTGCCACACCGTTTTCGTCTCCACGAACGCCAGCATCCGGTGGGGCGTGGGCCTCTCCCGCCAGTCGAGCGCGGCCGCAGGCGGCCGGAGCACCCGCTTCACGCTCCCCGCCGCCAGCTGCTCGAGCTCGGTGACGAGCTCCGCCGGTACCCCGCACAGGTCCAGGGCGTCGACGTCCCGGTGGGCAGCCAGCACGGGGCCCACCTCGACAAGCGATCCGGTGAGCAGGTTGACGACACCACCGGGAAGATCGGAGGTGGCGAGCACCTCGGCCAGCGTCACCCCCGGCAGTGGCCGCAGCTCGGAAGCCACGACCACGGTGGCGTTGCCGGTCACGATGGCCGGTGCCACCACGCTCACCAGGCCCAACAGGGACGATTCTTGCGGCGCGGCGATGCCCACGACACCGGTCGGCTCGGGGAGGCTGAAGTTGAAGTACGGTCCGGCGACCGGGTTCGAGGAGCCGGCGACCTGGGCGACCTTGTCCGCCCACCCCGCATACCAGACCAACCGGTCGACGGCGGCATCGACGAGGGCGCCCGCCGCCCGGGCATCAACTCCCTCGCCCGCCTCCACCGCCTCGACGAACTGGGCCCGGCGGTCTTCGAGCATCTCGGCGATGCGGTACACGACCTGCCCTCGGTTGTAGGCGGTGGCCGCCGCCCAGCCGACCTGCGCCTTGCGTGCCGCCACCACCGCATCCCTCACGTCCTTGCGGGACGCCCGGGCGGCGTTGGCGAGGAAGCCTCCGTCGGCGGCCCGCACGACGTAGGTGCGACCCGACTCCGAGCGAGGGAACGCTCCGCCGATCGCCAGCTTGTAGGTCTTGCGGACGCCGATCCGGTCGTCAGACATCGAGGTACGCCTCCAGACCGTGGCGACCGCCCTCCCGGCCGAACCCGGACTCCCGGTAGCCGCCGAACGGGCTGGTGGGGTCGAAGCGGTTGAAGGTGTTGGCCCAGACGACTCCGGCCCGGAGCTGCTGGGCCATCCACAAGATCCGGCTCCCCTTCTCCGTCCAGATCCCGGCGGACAACCCGTAGGGCGTGTTGTTGGCCTTCATGACGGCCTCTTCGGGCGTCCGGAACGTGAGCACCGAGAGCACCGGACCGAAGATCTCCTCCCGGGCGATGCGGTGGGACGGCGACACGTCGGTGAAGATGGTCGGCGGGAACCAGAACCCGTGCTCGGGGAGCGCGCAGGGCGACGTCCACCGCTCGGCACCCTCGGCCACGCCCGCGGCGGCCAGCTCGGTGATCTTCTCCAGCTGCACCGGGGAGTTGATCGCTCCGATGTCAGTGTTCTTGTCCAGGGGATCCCCGAGCCGGAGGGTCTGGAGCCGGGCCTTCAGCTTCTCGACGACCAGTTCGGCGATCGACTCCTGCACGAGCAGTCGCGACCCGGCACAGCACACGTGGCCCTGGTTGAAGTAGATCCCGTTGACGATCCCTTCGATCGCCTGGTCGAGCGGGGCGTCCTCGAACACGATGTTGGCGCCCTTGCCCCCGAGCTCCAGGGTGAGCCTCTTGCCGGTGCCGGCCAGCTCCCGCTGGATGCCCTTCCCCACGTCGGTCGACCCGGTGAAGGCGATCTTCGCCACCCCCGGATGGGCGACGAGAGCGGCACCGGTCGCACCGGCCCCCGTGACCACGTTCACCACCCCGGGCGGCAACCCGGCCTCCTGGAAGATCTCCGCCAGCACCAGGGCGGTGAGCGGGGTGGTCTCAGCCGGCTTCAGCACGCTGGTGTTGCCGGCCGCCAGCGCCGGGGCGAGCTTCCACGCCGCCATGAGGAGCGGGAAGTTCCAGGGGATGATCTGACCGGCGACACCGATCGGCTGCGGCGAGGGACCGAACCCGGCGTACTCCAGCTTGTCCGCCCAGCCGGCGTAGTAGAAGAAGTACGCCGCCGACAGCGGGACGTCGATGTCCCGTGACTCCCGGATCGGCTTCCCGTTGTCCAGGCTCTCGAGCACGGCCAGCTCGCGGGACCGCTCCTGGAGGATACGGGCCACGCGGAACAGGTACTTCGCCCGCTCCGCTCCGCTCATGGGGCCCCACGTCTCGTGCTGCGCACGCCGCGCCGCCTCGACCGCACGGTCGACGTCGGCGGGTCCGGCGGCGGCAACCTCCGCCAGCACCTCCTCGGTGGCCGGGTTGACCGTCTTGAACGCCGAGCCGTCCCCGGGGTCGACGAACTCGCCGTCGATGAACAGCCCGTAGGAGGGCTGCAGGTCCACGATGGCGCGGGACTCGGGCGCCGGTGCGTACTCCCAGTTCATTGGCCTCTCATCTCTTCGTGTCTCCGTCATGTCGTCCACGCCGCCGTCGTACCCGGTGGCGCACACGGGAACGCGCCCCGCAACCCTGCGCGACCCGGCGGGCGGTCATCCCGATCAGTCCTGGCTGAAGTCGTCGGCTCGGACGTAGGCACCGGTCAGCTGCTTCGTGCGCTGCATGAGGACGTCGTTCAAGAGGCTCGACGCCCCGAAGCGGAAGCGGTCCGGGGCCAGCCATGCCTCGCCGGCGGTCTCGCGGACGACCACTAGATAGCGCAGCGCGTCCTTCGCGCTCCGGATGCCGCCCGCCACCTTCACGCCCACCTGGCGACCCGTCGCCGTGTCGAAGTCGCGCACTGCCTCCAGCATGACGAGCGCCACCGGCAGGGTGGCCGCCGGCGCGACCTTCCCGGTCGACGTCTTGATGAAGTCCGCGCCCCCGAGCATGGCCAGCCAGCTCGCCCGCTTCACGTTGTCGTAGGTGACGAGCTCGCCCGTCTCGAGGATGACCTTCAGGTGAGCGCCACCGCACGCCTCCTTCACGGCGCGCACCTCGTCCAGGACCAACTGGTACCGGCCCGAGAGGAATGCCCCCCGGTCGATCACCATGTCGATCTCGTCGGCGCCGGCCGACACCGCCTGCCGCACGTCCGCCAGCTTCACGTCGAGCGCCGCCCTCCCAGAGGGGAACGCGGTCGCCACCGCCGCCACGGCAACGGGGCTCCCGGAGAGCGCGGCCTTCGCCGTGCCCACGAGGTCCGGATAGACGCACACCGCCGCCACCGGAGGGACGCCAGCATCGCCCAGGTCAGGGTGCCGGGCCTTGGCGCACAGCGAGCGGATCTTCCCCGGGGTGTCGGCCCCCTCCAGCGTGGTGAGGTCGATCATCCGGACGACGAGCTCGAGCGCCGCCAGCTTCGACGCGGCCTTGATGGAGCGCGTCGCCAACATGGCGGTGCGCGCCTCGGCGCCGACCTGGTCCACCCCCGGCAGGCCCATGAGAAATCGTCGGAGGGAGGCCTCCGAGGCCGCGATGTCGGCGAGGGCTGCTCCGTCCCTCCCCGCCACCACCAGGGTCCCCGCGCTCCCGGCCCACGGCGCCGTCCCCCGTGGCTTCGCTTCCAACTGGGTCTCCGTGACCATGCCCATCACCCCGATCCTCGTCACTGGCGCCGGCGGCAGCACCATCCCGGCAGGCGGGACGTCCCGGCGGTGAACGGCGACGGAGGCCCCGGACACGAGGGCGAGCCACGCAGAGCCGAGCACCGGCCGTCGCGCCCGACCACGGGTCTCATCGTACTCGCCGGAGGCCCGGCACGGTCCCGGGACCGACCGGTCACCTGCCCACCCGAACCGGCGTCAACAGCCGAGCCGCTCGAGCACGGCGGGGCTGGTGGCGGGCGCGGCGTCGCCGACCTCGATGGCGCCGGCCACGGCGGCCTCGGCCAGGCCGAGCCGGGCCGGATCGTCGCCCCACAGCTCCAGGACTGGCTCCCCGGCAACGACCTCGTCCCCGGGCTTGGCGCGGCACACCACACCGGCGGTCATCGACACGTCGTCACCCGGCCGGGAGCGGCCCGCTCCCAGGTGGAACGACGCCATGCCCACCGCTCTGGCCTCCAGACGGCACAGGAAGCCGCTGCGATCCGCCCGCACCGTCCCCAGCAGCCGGCCGGTCGGCAGCGGCCGCTCCAGGTCGCCACCCTGGGCTTCCACCATGGCCTCGAACCGCTGCCGGGCGCGACCGTCTCCGAGCGCGGCGGCCGGGTCGCCCTCGATGCCCGCCAGGCTCAGCATGGCGGTCGCCTCGGCGACCACCAGCTCCCGGAGGTCGGCGGGACCACCGCCGTCGAGCACCTCGAGCGCCTCTGCCACCTCCAGGGCGTTACCGACGGTCCTGCCGATCGGTGTGTCCATGGCCGTGAGCATGGCCGCCGTACGGACACCGTGGGCTGCACCCACGTCCACCATGGTCGCCGCCAGCGTCCGTGCCCGTTCGCGCTCGGTCATGAAGGCGCCGGTGCCGACCTTCACGTCCAACAGCAACGACCCCGTCCCCTCGGCGATCTTCTTCGACATGATCGAGCTGACGACGAGCGGGATCGACTCCACCGTCGCCGTGATGTCCCGCAACGCGTACAGACGCCGGTCGGCCGGCACGATCTCGGCGCTGGCGGCGGTGATCACGCATCCGACGTCGTCGAGCACCGCCAGCACCTCATCGGGGCGCAGGTCCGACCGCCAGCCGGCGATGGCGTCCATCTTGTCCAGGGTGCCCCCGGTGTGGCCCAGCCCCCGCCCCGACATCTGGGGTACGACCGCACCGAACACCGCCACCAGGGGGACGAGCACGAGGGAGATCTTGTCCCCGACCCCGCCGGTCGAGTGCTTGTCGACCGTGGGCCGCCCGAGGTTGCTCAGGTCGATCCGCGTGCCCGAGGCGATCATGGCGTCGGTCCACACCGCCAGCTCCCTACCCGTCATGCCGCGCCACAGGATGGCCATCAACAGGGCCGCCATCTGCTCCTCGGCAAACCCTCCCCCGATGTAGGCACGCATGAGGCGCTCGATCGCCTCGGCCGGGAGCTCTCCTCCGTCGCGCTTCGTCCGGATGAGGTCCACGGCATCGAGCAGTTGGCCGGCAGAGCTCGCTGGTGTCATCGTCCCGACGGTAACACCCGCAGCCCCTCGCTCCCGCCCGCACCAGCCACCTAAGGTGGCCAGGTGAGCCGTCCTCCCATCCATGCGCCGGGGACCTGCCCATGACCGCGGCCCGGGTCGTCGTGGTCGGCTCGCTCAACACCGACCACGTCCTGTCGGTGACCTCCCTCCCGGTCCGGGGAGAGACGGTGCCCTGCCTCGGCGAGGTGATGGCTCACGGGGGAAAGGGCGCCAACCAAGCCGCCGCCTCGGCCGCGCTCGGCCTGGAGACGGTGTTCGTCGGCGCCGTCGGAGCCGACGCGGCAGGCGAGGCCGGCGTGGGCGAGCTCCGACGGGCCGGTGTGGACGTCTCGGCCGTCCAACGGGTTGCCGGGCCGACCGGGAAGGCCACCGTCGTCGTCGACCCGGACGGCGCCAACTTCATCATCGTCGAGCGTGGCGCCAATGCCGCGCTCGAACCTGACCACGTCCACCGAGCGATCACCGAGTCGGCCGGGCCCGGGTCGATGATCCTGGCGAGCCTGGAGATCCCCCTCGACGCCGTTGCCGCCGCCGGCCAGGCCGCCCGGCACGTGGGCGCCGGCTTCGTCCTCAACCCGGCGCCGGCCCGGCTGCTCCCCGACGACCTGCTGTCCGCCTGCGACATCCTCATGCCCAACGAGGTCGAGCTCGCCCAGCTCCAGATGCCGCCCGAGCGGCTCTTCACCCTGGGCGTCGGTGCCGTCGTGGTCACCCGGGGCGAAGAGGGGGCGGACCTGTTGCGCCCCGGGCGCCGGCCCACTCGCTTCCCCGCGCTCCGGGTCGACGTCCGGGACACCACGGGCGCCGGGGACACGTTCGTCGCCGCGTTCTGCGCCGCCCGAACCCTCGGATTCGACCTCGACACCTCGTGCCGGTTCGCCGCCATCGCCGGCTCATTATCGACCACCGGGGCCGGAGCGCGGGGCCACCTCCCGTCCCGGCCGGAGGTCGAGCGCGCGATGACCGGCGACCCCGCGTCACGCGGCGCGCCCTGGCCCGCGCCGGGACCGACCGGCCGATGAGGTGCCACAGCAACGACGCGGACGCTCGACCGGGAAAGCCAGGAAGATCGACCGGGGCGAAGAGGAGACCAGGAAAGGGGCACCAGTGGGATCGAGGATGGAGTGGGTGGGCGACAGTTGTGGCCTGTTGGGCGCCATCGGCACCGAGCTCGACGCCAGGCAGCCCTTCGCCGGGAAACGCATCGGCACGGGCATCCATCTGGAGCCCAAGACGGTCGCCCTGCTGGTGACGTTGCAGCGGGGAGGGGCTGAGGTCATCGCCACCGGGAACCTGGGGACGACCCAAGCCGAGGCGGTCAGCCACCTCCAGGCGAACGGCGTCGCCGTCGTCGGTGGCCCGACGACGGACCCCGACGAGCACGACGCCTCACTGCGCGAGGTCCTGGCGGCCGAGCCCGACCTCCTGCTCGACAACGGCGGCGACCTGTTCGTCCGCTACCTCGAAGCCCCCTACGAGCACCTCCTCGGCGGGACCGAGGAGACGACGTCGGGGCGGATGCGACTCGAGTCCCGCCGCCGGGAGATCCGGCGGCCGCTGCTCGTCATCAACGACAGCCCCATCAAGCAGTTCGCCGAGAACAAGCACGCCGTCGGGCAGAGCGTGCTGGAGTCGTTCCTCCGCATCACCAACCGCTCGACCAACGGATTGCGGGTCACGGTGTTCGGCTACGGCGCCTGCGGGAAGGGCGTCGCACAGAACTTCGGGCGCGCCTGCGCCGACGTCGCCGTCGTCGACGTCGACCCGGTGGCGCGTCTCGAGGCCTGCCTCGACGGCTTCGCCGTGCCGGACCGGGCCGAAGCCCTGGCCGGTGCCGAGGTGGTGGTGACGGTCACCGGCGCCCAGCGGGTCCTCACCGCCGAGGATCTCCCGCTCCTGCGCGACGACGTCATCCTCGCCAACGGGGGCCATTTTCCGACGGAGATCGCCGTCGAGGAGATCATGGCACACGCCTCGGTGCGCGACATCCGGGACGCCGCCGACGGCATCGAAACGGTGGTGCTCGACGACGACCGGCGGGTCCACGTCCTCACCCACGGCTTCATGGTCAACCTGAACGGCCCGCGACCGCTCGGGAACTCCATCGGGTCGATGGACCTCGGCTTCGCCCTCCAGGCCCGCTGCCTCGAGGCAGTCGCCCTGGGGCAGGTGGGAGCGGCCGATTGCGTGGTCCCGGTGCCTCCCCGGATCGACCGGGAGGTGGCCGAGGCCTACCTGGCACTCCGGGCCCGGTGACCGATCGCTGGCCGCGCTCGCCGGCCGACCGCCACGCTGGTCGGGTCTGCCGCGCCCGTCGGGCTAGTCGGCCGGGATGACGCCCAGCGCGTCGACCGCCGCCGACGCCAGCTCCCCGGCCCGGGCATTGCTGGACGCCCGCCGGTCGCCCAGCTCCGAGGCATGCTCGACCGCGGTCGCCACCTCGACGTAGATCTTCAGCTTCGGCTCGGTCCCGCTCGGCCGGAGCACCACCCGGGCGGCGTCTCCGACGTGCCAGACGAGAACGTCGGCTGGTCCGTGGGGAGCGCCCGGCCACCGCTCGGCGGCCCCGCCGGCCAGGTCGACCACGCCGGGGCGGGCCGCACGCAGGTCGGTGACGACCACCTTCCCGCCGCCCAGCTCGGACGGCGGCGACCGGCGCACCGCCTCGAGCGCCCGGGCGAGGCGCGCCATCCCCTCGGCGCCGCCCACCCTGACCGCGCGCTGGCAGGTGACGTGGAGGCCGTGGCGGAGCGCCAGGTCGTCGAGGCGGTCCCGGAGCGTCCGACCCAGACACTGGGCGGCGCCGGCCAGCTCGACGACGCGGAGGGCGGCGCTGATGCCGTCCTTGTCGGCGACCACGTCGGGTCGCACGGCGTAGCCGAGGGCCTCTTCATAGCCGTAGACGAGCCGACCGTCGGGTCCCGCCGCCCGGACGATCCATTTGAACCCGGTGAGGGTGGTCACGCACCGCACCCCAGCCCGGTCCGCCATCTTCCGCAGGAGCGAGCCGGACACCACCGTCGTCGCCACCACCGGCGGGGGGGCCTCACCGCCGGACGCGGCGAGGTCTGGTGGACCGGCAGCCGCCAGCCGGGCAAGGACGTCGTCGGCCAGCAGCACACCGAGCTCGTCCCCGGTCAGCCGTTCGTAGCCCCCGGGTCCGGGTCTGGGCCCGGGTCCGGGTCCGGGTCTGGGCACCATCACCGCCAATCGGTCGGCGTCCGGGTCGTTGGCGACGACGAGGTCGGCATGGATCGCCTCGGCCATCGCCCGGGCCCCGTCCAGGACGCCGGGTTCCTCGGGATTGGGGAACGGCATCCCGGGGAACGCCGGGTCTGGGCGAGCCTCGTGGGGCACCGAGTGGGGCGGTGGCCAGCCACCGGCCTCCAGGACCGCCCGGAGCGTCTCGGTGCCCACGCCATGGAGAGCGGTGTGGACGACGACGAGGGATGAGGTGCGCCGTGGCGCGTCCGGCCCCGGAGGAGCGGCGCCGGCGATCGCCTCCACGTAGGCGTCGACCACGCCGTCGGCATCATCCACGGGACACGGTCCGTCCTCCCAGCCCTCGGGCAGCGAGGAGAGCTCGACGGCGTCGACGGCGGCGGCGATCTCGGCATCGAGCGGGGGGAGCAGCTGGCCCCCGTCCGCCACGTAGAGCTTCAGGCCGTTCTCCGCCCGCGGGTTGTGGCTGGCCGTGACCATGAGCCCCAGATCGGCACGGAGGTGGCGTACTGCGAACGCCAGCACCGGCGTGGGGAGCGCCCGTGGGAGCAACGAGACAGCGCAACCGGCGCGGCACAGCACCCGGGCTGCGTCTGCCGCGAACACCTTCGAGTTGGTCCGGCCGTCGTAGCCGATGGCGACGCGGGCCCGCCCGCGCGTCGGTGCCCGGTCAGCCAGGTGACGCCCGAGGCCGACCGCCACGCGAGCGACGACCAGTCGGTTCATCCGGAGTGGGCCCGCGCCGAGCTCGGCCCTGATCCCCGCCGTCCCGAAGGTCAAGGATCCCTCGAACCGGGAGCGCAGCCCCTGGATGTCGCGCTGGCCGACGAGCATGGCCAGCTCGGTCCGGGTGACCGGGTCCGGATCGTGGTCCCGCCACTCGGCGGCGGCGGCGATCAGTGCGCCTGGGTCGGTCACCGTGCCGTCCCCGTCGCACCGGCGCCCACCGGGGCCGGCGGCATCGCCCCCACGGTGGCCACGCAGGTCCGGGCCGCTTCCAGCGCCAGGGCCGGACCGCCGAGGAGCCACCCGGCGGCGAAGGCGTCGCCCGCGCCCGTCGTGTCGCGGACGGTCGCCGCCCGAAGAGCGTCGGACCGGTGCTCCCCCTCCCCGTCGATGAGCACGTAGCCAGCGGCCCCGAGCTTCACCACGGCCTGGTCCACGGCCAGCGGCCCGGCGGCGGCGTGCTCCGCGGCGTTGGCGAAGACGAGGGTGGCGCCACAGGCCTCGACGGCCCGCCGCACGGCGGCCCGCCCCACCGCGGCCACGAGCACCGCCGACGACAGGTCGACGCTGACGACGGCGCCGGCCCTGCGGGCCCGCTCACCGGCGGTGATCGCCACGGACGAGGAGTGCTCCCCAAAGAGGGCGTAGCCCGACAGGTGGAGCCACGCGCTGCGTTCGAACCAGGCGTCCTCCACCTCCAGCCCGGCGAGGTCCGCGCCGGCCCCGCGGTCTGACACCATGCTCCGCTTCCCGTCGGGCGTCACCATCGACGCCACGATGCCTGTCCTCCCCCCGCGCGCCCCGACCACCTCGACGCCGGCGTCGGCCAGCATCGTGGACACGAGCGAGCCGGCCCGGTCGTCACCAAGCCTGGTGACCAGCCGGGCACGCCCTCCCAGCGCCACGTACCAGGCCGCCACGTTCGCCGCCTGGCCACCGGCCGACAGCGTGATCCCACCAGGCACGTCGTCGTCGGCCACCGGCAGCCGGGAGAGCTCCACGACCACGTCCATCGCCGCGTCCCCGAACGTGCAGAGCAGGTCCGGTCCCGAAGGCTCGTCCGGGCCGGTCGGAGCCGGGGTCGGAGCCGGGGTTGGACCGGCCCTCCCCTCACCCGACGGCGGTCCGTCCCGCCGTGCGGGACGGGAGGGCACCGGACCGTTCAACCGGGCGCCGTGGTTCAACCGAGCGCCGCGATCGCCGCGACGAGGGTGTCGAACAGTGCGTCACGACGCACCGAGACCCCGACGTCGTGCCGGCTGTCCTCGCCGTCGTCGACGAACGCCGTCACCGTCATCCCGCTGGTGTGGGCACCGCACGTCTCGACCACTACGTGTGCCGCTCGGGTGCCGAACAGCTCGGGATCGGCGACGTAGGCCACCGCGCAGGCGTCGTGGACAGGGGGATCGTCCATCCGCTGCTCACGGCGGTAGGTGCTCCGGAAGAACTCCAGGAGCTGTCCGGCGAAGACGCCGAGCGGCGACCCGATGGCCGAGACCCGCCCCTGGGCCTCTTCGGAGCACCCGGCCTGGTGGGTGACGTCGAGACCCATCATCGTGACCCGCCACGGGGCGTCGAAGACGACGGCGGCGGCCTCCGGGTCGACGTAGATGTTGAACTCCGCCGCCGGCGTCACGTTCCCCCGGCCGTAGGCCCCGCCCATGATCACGATCTCCCGCGCCGCCCCGGCCATCGCCGGCTCTCTCCTGAGCGCCAGCGCGATGTTCGTGAGCGGCCCGGTCGCCACGATCGTCACCTCCCCGGGTGACGCCATGACCTCTTCGACGAGGAAGTCGCAGGCATGGCCGGGGCGGGGGTGCACGGTCGGCGTCACTGGCGGCGGGCCGTCCAGGCCGCTCGCCCCGTGGATCTCAGGTGCGACCCGCAGCGGGCGGAGGAGGGGACGGCTGGCACCACGCACGATCGGTGTCCCGGTGAGCCCGGCCACCGTGGCGACCGCGCACGCGTTTCGGGTGGTCTTCTCCACCGTCTGGTTGCCGGCGACGGTGGTGATCCCGACGAGATCGACCCGGGGATCGCCGGCCGCCAGCATGATGGCCAACGCGTCGTCGTGACCCGGATCGCAGTCGAGGATGATGCGGCGGAGGTTGGCCACTGCGACACTCAGGCGCCCCGGGGGCCGGCGGCGGGCCCTCCACCGTCGCCCGGACCGACACTGGTGGCGGCGCGGGCGGCGCGGGCGGCGCGGCCGGCGCATGCCACGGCGATGGCAGTACCGAGAGCCACGTTCCCCCGCACGGCGGCGAGGTTGGCCTCGACCGAGGCCCCCCCGGTACGGCGCGCCATGAAGTCGAGGAGGAAGGGGGTGAGGGCCTGCCCGCCGATCCCCTGGTCCGCCGCGGCCGCCAGCGCCTCGGCCAGCGCGGCGTCGTGCAGCTCCGGGTCGAGCTGGCGGTCTTCGGGCACCGGGTTGGCCACGACCAGCGCGGTCTCCGGCCCCCCGAGCACCTCTCGGAAGGCCATGACCTCGGCGATCTGCTCGGGCGACTCCACGGTCCAGTCCACGGGATGTCCGGAGCTGGTGACGTAGAAGCCGGGGAACATCGGGGTCCGGTACCCGACGACGGCGACGTTGAGCGTCTCCAGCCGCTGCAGGGTGGCAGCGATGTCGAGGATGGACTTCACCCCGGAGGAGACGACGGTGAGGCGGGTCCGGCTGAGCATGGCCAGATCGGCGGACTCGTCCCACGACTCCGTCCACCCCCGGTGGACGCCACCCAGCCCGCCGGTGGCAAAGACCCTGATGCCGGCGCGGGCAGCCAGGAAGCTGACGGCGGAGACCGTGGTCCCCCCACTCGCCCCGGTGGCCAGCGCCAGGGAAATATCGCGGAAGCCGAGCTTGCGCATCGTCGTCTCTGACGCCACCCGCTCGAGCTCGTCCTTGTCCAACCCGATCCGGACGACCCCGTCGAGCACGGCGATGGTGGCCGGGCAGCCCCCTCCGTCCCGGACAATCCGCTCGAGCTCCCGGGCCACCTCGAGGTTCCGCGGGCGGGGCAGCCCGTGGGAGATGATCGTCGACTCCAGTGCCACGACCGGCGCTCCGGCCCGGAGGGCGTCACCCACCTCCCCGGCGACAGCCACACCTCCGTTGATCCCGGTTCCCGGGGAACGCATGCTCATCGGACCCGACCTCTCTCGCTCGCCTCGACCGCCTCGGTCACTCCCGCAGCTCCGCGAACGCGCCCTCGGCGGCGCTCCCCGCCTGAGGCCACCGCCACCCGGCGAACCACAGGGCGAGGACGGTCACGATGTAGGGCATCATCTGGATGAACTCCAGGGGCAGGCCGAAGATGGCGTGGATCTGGCTGAAGATACCGAGCGCCGTGGCGATCCCGAAGATGAACGATGCCAGCACGACGCCCCACGGCGCCTCCCGTCCGAACAGCACGGCCGTGAAGGCCACGTAGCCGACCCCCGCCGTCATGTCGTAGGAGAATGCGTGGAGGGAGCCGACGGAAAGCTCGCTCCCCCCGATGGCGCACATGGCGCCGGTGATGCACAGGGCGCCGAGCTGGACCAGACGCACGCGGACACCAGCCGCCTTGGCGGCGAAGGGGTACTGCCCGGATGCCGACACCCGAAGGCCGAAGTTGGTCCGGCGGGCCACCACCCACACGACGAAGGCGGCCACGGGAAGAAGGTAGACGAGGAGGGAGAGCGAGCTCAACATCGACAGCGGGCCCGTGGCGGTGCCCGAGACGGGCGCACCGATGATGGCGTTGGCGCTGACTGCGCCCGAGGTGTGGAAGATGGCGCCCTGGAGAAAACTGGTCCCCCCGACACCGATCCCGACCAAGCCGAGCCCGGCGATGATGGCGTTCGCCTTCAAGATCACCACCACGAACCAGAACACGACGGACACGAGCACGCACACGGCCATGGCGAGGAGGATCCCGGTCCAGGCCGAGCCGAGCGCGATGGCGCCACCGATCGACGCGAACGCCCCGATGAGCATCAGGCCCTCCAGGCCGAGCTGGTAGATGCCCGCCCGGTGGGCGAACAGGCACCCGAGCGCCGCCCACAGGATCGGCGTCGTGCCCAGGAGCACGCTGTTGACGAACGTGTAGACCTCGTTCATACCGGAGTCCCCACTGATCCAGGGCTGGCGGCGGGCGTGCCGCGCTGCCGTTCGTCGGCGTCCGGCGGCGCCCCGCTGGGGACCGGCACCTCGTCGCCGCGGTGGCCGGGACGCGGGCCACCCCGCACGCGCTGGGCCAGGCCCTGTGACCACCGACCCCAGCCCACCTTGGCCGTGACGACGAAGGACACGAGACCCGTGAGGAAGACGAGCGAGGTGCTCGGCAGGCCGGTGGCGATGGGCAGGTACAGGCTGGCCGCCGTCAGCCCCCCGAAGACCAGGGCGGCGACGAGCACGCCCCCGACGGCGAGCACGCCGACCAACGCGACGAGGATGGCGGTGAGACCGATGTTGGGGTCATAACCGCTCGAGATGCTCCCGAGCGGGCCCAGGATCTCGATGGCGCCACCGAGGCCGGCGGTGAAGCCGGTGATGGCGAAGGTCGCCAGGCCGATCTGGCGGATCTCGACACCCTGCACCTCGGCCATGACCGGGTTCCTACCGATCAGGGCGATCTCGAACCCGAAGCGGGTGCGTCGCAGGAGCCACCACACCGCGGCACCGACGAGGAGGACGCCGAGCACCACGCCGATGCCGATCCCGGAGGCCGGGGTCACCCGGACCGCATTGGGCACCGAGGTCGTGACCGCCACCTGCCCGGCACCGGCGCTCGACTTGAGGGGGCCGACGGCAACGTAGGTGACCAGGTACTCGGCGATGAAGCTGAACATGAGGGTGCCGATGACCTCGTTCACGTTGAAGTAGACGCGCAGCAGCCCGGGGAGGATCGACCACACCATGCCCGCCACCGCTCCGGCCAGGATGGCCAGCATGGCCACGATCGGCCCTCCGAGCGAGGTCGGCAGGGTGAGGCCGACGTAGAGGGAGACGATCCCTCCGGCATAGAACTGCCCCTGGGCGCCGGCGTTGAAGAAACCGCCCCGGAAGCTGACGACCACCCCGATGGCGATGAAGGCCAGGGGGAGGGCGTAGCGGAGCGTGAGCGCCAGCGACCCGGGCCCGGTGATGGCCCCGGTCACCACCCCGCTCGCCGTGCCGCCGGCGGAGAACCCGCCGGCCTGGAAGGTGATGGCCGCCAGGGCCAGGCCCACCAGCAGCGCCACGCCGCTGCGACCGACGCTGCCCAGCCCGTTGCGCCAGTTCACGACGCCGCCCCCACGACCATGGCATGACCGAGCATCGTCCGGTCGTAGGGAGGACGGAGCTCCTCGACGCGCTCCCCGTCGAGGATGACCACGATCCGATCGGAGAGCGCGAACAGCTCGTCGAGGTCGGACGAGACGAGGAGGACGCCGACCCCCTGGCGGCGCGCCCGGCGCAACGCTTCCCACACGAGCTCGGTGCCCCCCAGGTCCAGTCCCTGGGTCGGTTGCTCGGCCACGATGACCCGGGCGTCGTCGTCGACCTCCCGAGCCAGGACGACGCGCTGCAGGTTGCCGCCGGAGAGCTCCCGCATGGCCTGGTCACTGGCGGCGTACCGGACCTGCCACCGCTGGAGGCGCTCCTCTCCCCGCTTGCGCAGCCTGCGTTCGGACAAGAAGCCCCGGCGGACCACCCCGGACACCCCGTAGCCAGACGACACGGGTGCCGCCATGGCGTTCACCCACAGCGAGCTCGACAGCGACACCGCTCTCGACTGCCGGTCGGCAGGGATGTAGCGCAGGCCGAGCCGGCGGCGAGCGGCGATCCGGAGCCCGGAGGCGTCCGCGCCGCCGAGGACCACCCGACCCTCCCGCGGTGCCAACAGCCCCACCACCACGTCCACCAACGCCTGCTGGCCGTTGCCCTCCACGCCGGCGATCCCGACGATCTCGCCCGGGAAGACCTCCACCGAGAACGACCGCAGGCCACGGCGGCCCTCTACCGAGCTGACCGACACGTCCTGCACCCGCAACACGGCCGCCTCCGACGTGTCGCGCTGGTCCCTGCCAGGCAGTCCGCCGCTCTCTACCGACGTCGCGTTCCCCGACGCGGTTGCACCGGTCAGGCCCTCCGGGGCGTCGGCGAGGCCCATGGCCACGGCCGAGGCGCCGGTCACGACCTGCTCGCTCGAAGCGCCCATGATCAGCCGGGCGATCTCGTCGTCATCGATGGTCCCCATGGCCGTCGGCGGCAGGACGACCTTCCCGCCGGCGAGCACGGCCACGGTGCCTGCCAGCTCGCGCACCTGGCGGAGCTTGTGCATCACGACGAGGAAGGTGATGCCCTGGGCGGCCAGTGCCCGGAGCCGGTCGAACAGCCCGGCGATGGCCTCGGGCGGGAGGACGGCGGTGGGCTCGTCGAGCACGATCACCCGGCTGCCGCTGGAGAGCGCCCGGGTGATCTCGACAGCCTGTTGCTGCTCGGGTGCGAGGTCGCGGATAAGGACCTTCGGGGAAACGGTGAACCCCAGCTCCTCCAGCTGGTCCGCCCACCGCCGCTCCATCCGACCCCGCTGGAACAACCCACCGCGCGCCGTGCCCGGCCGGAAGAGCTGGAGCGCCTCGGCCACGGTGAACTGCGGCGGGAGCGCGAAGGTCTGGTGGACCAGCTCGACGCCCTCGCGCCGGCGCCCTTGAGCGGTCGCCGGGTACGCCGTGCCCTCGATGATCACCTCGCCCCGTTCGGCCCGGATGAGGCCGGCAAGGACCCGGCACAGAGTCGTCTTCCCCGCCCCGTTCTGGCCGGCCACGGCGTGGATCGCTCCTGCCTCCTCCCACGACAGGCTCACCCCGTCGAGGGCAACGGTCGTCCCGAAGTCGACACGCACGTCGTTGCACCCGAGGACGATCACGAGGAAAGGCCCTCAGGGCTCCCCGGACGGGGCGACCGGCTCATGGCGCCCTCACGGCGCGGCACGCTCACCGCACCACGCCGGCGCGGCCGGAGCCCCGGCCGGGGCACGGGCCCCCGCCGGGGCTCCTGGGGCAGGCAGCGACCCGGCGCCACCGGCGACCGCACGACCTGGCATCGCCCGCAGACGGCGCCGAGTCGATACCCCGGGAACGAGGGAGGCCATCAGGGAATGGCACTCGTGTTCACCGGGATCTTCAGGGTCCCCGCCGAATAGGCCGCCTCGGCCGCCTGCATCTTCTTCAGCCCCGCCGTGAAGCGGGCCCCCACCGCCGCCGGCGCCGACGTGGCGAACACCGGGCTCGGCGTGTAACCGGTGACCTTGTCCTTCATGCCCTGCTCGATGGCCTGTCCGGCCAACGACCACGTGGGTTGCATCGCCGATGCCAGCTGGAGCGCCAGCGACGTCCCGAACTGGAGGATGGCCGATCCCAGGATCAGGCTGGGCGCCTGCTTGTAGGCGGTGGGGTCGGAGTCGTAGCTCATGTAGAGCTTGTGCGCCTCCGCCGACTTGAGCACGCCGAGGTCCGTGGCCGAGGCGTCCGTCTGGATCACGTCGACACCGGAGCCGTACATGCTGTCGGCCACCTGCTGGCCACCGTTCGGGTCCGTGTAGGAGCCCACGAACGCGCCGGACACCGAGATCGCAGGGTTGACCGACTTTGCACCAGCGGCGAGCGCCCAATAGTCCTCGTTGATCGCGGGATTCGCCGCACCACCGATGTACCCGATCTTGTTGGTGGTCGTAATGTGGGCCGCCAGGATACCGGCGAAGTACATGCCCTCGTAGAACTTGTACCCGACGGTCACGACATTGGGGATCGCCGGGGTGAACGGCGTGCCGTAGATCCAGATGAACCTGGTCTTCGGGTGGGCCTTTGCCGCCGCTTGCAAGGGAGTACCCATCTCCGGGAAGCACGTGGCCACCACGTCGTAGGACGCGGCCAGCAGGTCGAGGGTGGACGTGTAGCTCGAGGGGTCGCTCACGAAGACGTATCGGGTCTTGGCACCGTACTTCTTCCCGGCCGCGTCCATGGCCGCGATCATGTCGAGGACCGGCGGATCACCGCCGGAGCTCTGCGGACTGACGAAGGCGATCGACGACGGCGCCGACGACGACGGCTTCGACTTCGTGGTCGCCGTCGACTTCGTGCTGGAGCTACAGGCGGCGAGCAACTCGGGGAACAACGCCGGCGCCGCGACGCCGGCCACCGTCACCAGGCCGGCCTTCCGCAGGAACGATCGCCTGGACTCGGTCGGCGGAGCTACTTCGAAGGAACCCTCGGTCATGGGATGACTACCTCTCTATGAGTACCTGAACTGATAGTGGAACAAATCTGTAACCTGTTGTCAAGCATTTAGTAAGATTAGGCGGTCTATCTTCGCTCTTCAGTCGAAATATGACGCGCGTTTCTACCAAGCCAGTATGTCAATGAGATGCGGGGAATATTCGCACCATTGTTGCGGCCCGACACAGCCGATCGACGGCCTCTCTCCTCCTTGCGCTCACGCGAGATCGACGTGCCCGATCACCTCGTTCCCGTACGCCTCGATGGTGCCCACCGGGTCGTCGTGCATGAGGTAGAGCGCGAACTGGTCTGCGCCCAGGCCTCGGAGCTCCATCAGCCGCTCGCGGTGGCGCTCGGGTGGCCCAAGAAGGCAGAACCGGTCGACGATCTCGTCGGGGACGAACTCGGTGTCGGGGTTCCCGGCCTTCCCGTGGTGGCTGTAGTCATAGCCTCGCCGGTCCTTGATGTAGTCGGTCAGGGCCACCGGCACCGACCCGGAGGTCTCCCCGTAGCGAGCCACGATGTCGGCCACGTGGTTGCCGACCATCCCGCCGAACCAGCGCACCTGGTCCCGCTGGTGCGCGAGGTCGTCCCCCACGTAGGCGGGGGCGGCCACGCAGACCGTGAAGGCGTCCCGGTCGCGACCGGTGGACCGCAGCGCGTCGAGCGTCGACGCCACGGCCCATTCGACGACGAAGGGGTCGGCCAGCTGCAAGATGAGGCCGTCGGCGTCGGTGCCGGCCATGGCCAGCGCTTTCGGGCCGTAGGCGCCCATCCACATCTCGAGCGTGCCCTCGGTCACCCAGGGGATCCGCACGGTCGTGCCGTGGACGCTCGCCTCCCGGCCCTCGGCCAGGTCCTTCACGACCCGCATGCACTCCCGGAGCGTCGCCAGCTTCGCCGGGCCACCCCCGGTCACCCGCACGGCGGAGTCACCCCGGCCGATGCCACAGACGGTGCGTGGCCCGAACATCTCGTTCAACGTGGCGAACAACGACGCCGTGACCGTCCAGTCACGGGTGAGCGGGTTGGTCACCATGGGGCCCACCATGATGCGGTCCGTGGCCTGGAGGATCTGGGAGTAGATCACGAAGGGCTCTTCCCAGAGCACGCAGGAGTCGAAGGTCCACAGGTGGGTGAACCCGGCGTCCTCCGCCAGCTTCGCCAGCTCCACCACCCGGCTGGCCGGGGGGTTGGTCTGGAGCACAAGTCCGATGTCCACGTCAGGCTCCCTTCGGTCCGGTCGTCACGACACCTCCGCTCACAGGAACCGGTTGAGCCCACGCTCGAGGAACGACCCGTGCCCCGGCACCCCGGTGTAGGTGCCATCCTCCGCCACGACCGCACCGCGCGACAGGACGGTCGCCACGGCGCCGTCCACGGCCATGCCCTCGTAGGCCGAGTAGTCGACGGCCATGTGGTGGGTGGCGGCGGAGATGGTGCGGGTGGGCCGGGGGTCGTAGACGACGATGTCGGCGTCCGAGCCGGGGGCGATCACGCCCTTCTTCGGGAACAGCCCGAACATCCGGGCCGGGGTGGTCGCCGTCACGTCCACCCACCGCTCGGGCGACAGCTCCCCGCGCCGTACACCCTGGTAGATGAGGTCCATCCGGTGCTCGACCCCGGGGAGCCCGTTGGGGATCTTCGAGAAGTCGCCGCGGCCCAGCTCTTTTTGGTCCTTGAAGCAGAACGGGCAGTGGTCGGTCGACACGATGCTCAGGTCGTCCGTCCGCAGCCCCCGCCACAGGTCGACCTGATGACGACGGTCCCGCAGCGGCGGCGAGCAGACGTACTTCGCCCCGTCGAACCCGGGCCGGGCCATGTCGTCCTCCGACAGGAACAGGTACTGCGGGCAGGTCTCCGCGAACACATGGTCTCCGCGGTCCCGCGCCGCCACCACCTCGTCGAGCGCCTCGGCCGCCGACAGGTGGACGATGTAGAGAGGGGCACCCGCCACCCGGGCAAGCTGGATGGCCCGGTGGGTCGCCTCGCCCTCCAGGAGCGCCGGTCGCGTGGCCCCGTGGAACCGTGGGTCTCCCTCGCCACGGGCCAGCGCCTGGGCGACCAGTAGGTCGATGGCGATGCCGTTCTCGGCGTGCATCATGACCATCGCGCCGTTGGCGGACGCCTGCTGCATGGCCCGGAGGATCTGGCCGTCGGTCGAGTAGAAGACGCCCGGATAGGCCATGAACAGCTTGAAGCTGGTGACGCCCTCGTCGACCAGCACGTCCATCTCCTTCATCGACGCCTCGTCCACGTCGGACACGATCATGTGGAAGCCGTAGTCGATGGCACAGTTCCCCTCGGCCTTGGCATGCCAGGCGTCGAGCCCCTCACGGAGGGAGTGGCCCTTGGACTGGATGGCGAAGTCGATGATCGTCGTCGTGCCACCGATCGCCGCCGCGCGCGTGCCGGTCTCGAACGTGTCGGCCGACTGGGTCCCCCCGAAGGGCATCTCCATGTGGGTGTGCCCGTCGATCCCCCCGGGGACGACCAGCATCCCCGTGGCGTCGACGATGCGGTCGGCCCCCTGCACCCAGGACCCGGCCAGGTCCGAGCCTCGGGCACCGAGCGCCACGATGACCTCGCCTTCCACCAGCACGTCGGCGGCGATCGGCCCGCTGGCGTTGACGACGGTCCCTCCCCTGATCAGGATCTTCATCGGGGTGCCCTGCCTCCTTCCGGGACGGCGCTCACGGCTCCGGCCGACGGCGGCGACGTGCCAACCGGAGCCGGGAGCAGACGGTTAGGGAGCGGTGATGCTGCCATAGCTGTCGGGCCGGCGATCCCGGTAGAAAGCCCAGGTGTGGCGGACCTCCTCCAGGACGCTCATGTCCAGGTCGCGGACGATCACGTCGTCGTCGCTGTCGGATGCGGGATCGCCGATCACCTGCCCGCGGGGATCGACGAAGTACGACGACCCGTAGAAGTCGTTGTCGCCGAGGTCCTCCACGCCTACGCGGTTGATGGCGCCCACGAAGTACTCGTTGGCCACTGCCGCCGCCGGCTGCTCCAGGTTCCACAGGTACGCCGAGAGCCCCCGGCTCGTGGCCGACGGGTTGAACACGATCCGGGCGCCGGCCAGCCCGAGCGCCCTCCACCCCTCGGGGAAGTGGCGGTCATAGCAGATGTAGACGCCGATCGGGCCGACCGCGGTGGAGAACACGGGATACCCGAGGTTGCCGGGCCGGAAGTAGAACTTCTCCCAGAACCCCGACACCTGGGGAATGTGGTGCTTCCGGTACTTGCCGAGGTAGGTCCCGTCCGCGTCGATCACCATGGCGGTGTTGTAGAACACCCCCTCCTGCTCGACCTCGTAGACGGGAACGACGAGCACCATCCCGGTGTCCCGAGCCAACTGGCACATCACCTCGGTGGTGGGCCCGGGCACGGACTCGGTGTACGAGTAGTACTCGGCATCCTGGACCTGGCAGAAGTAGGGACCGTAGAAGAGCTCCTGGAAGCACAGCACCTGGGCTCCCTGGTCGGCCGCCCGGCGGGCGAGGGAGATGTTGGACTCGATCATCGAGTCCTTCGACCCCGTCCATTTCGTCTGCACCAGCGCTGCACGGACGATCTCAGCCACGTTCGCTCCCTCCTCGTCGCCAGGCCACTCCTGCCGATCGGTCACTGCGGGCGTCACTGCGCGCCCTCCTGGCCCCACGGGCCTCGTGCCAGGCTGCCCGGCACCGCTCCGGTCGTGGCACCCTAGCCATCGGAACCACCGGCGTTCGGGAAGGCGAGCGACGAATGGTGGGCGGCGATGGCGTGCCACCGGCTCGTCACCACCTTCCCCCGCGTGTAGAAGCGCACGCCGTCGGGCCCGTAGACGTGGAGATCGCCGAAGAGCGAGCTGTTCCAACCCCCGAACGAGTAGTACGACACCGGTACCGGGATCGAGATGTTCACGCCGACCATCCCGGCCTCGACCTCGGTCTCGAAACGCTGGGCGGCAGCGCCGTCGTTCGTGAAGATGGCGGCGCCGTTGCCGTAGCCATTGCGCTCGATGAGGCCCAGCGCGTCGTCGAGCGTCGCCACCCTGACCACCGAGAGCACGGGACCGAAGATCTCCTCCGTGTAGACCCGCATCTCGGGTGAGACGTCGTCGAGGAGGCACGGGCCCAGCCAGAACCCTCGGGGGTCACCGGCGATGTCGTGGTCGCGCCCGTCGATGGCCACCTTCGCCCCTTCGGCTGCGCCGACGTCCAAGTAGGACGCCACGTGCGCCCGGTGCTCGGCCGTCACCAGCGGACCCATCTCGGAGGCCTCGTCGGTCCCCGGACCGACCACCAGGCCGGAGACGCGCTCCCGGATCCGGTCGACCAGCACGTCGCCGCACCCGCCCACGGCCACGAGGACCGAGGCGGCCATGCACCGCTCGCCGGCCGAGCCGAACCCGGCGCTCACCGCCGCCTCGGCCGCGTCGGCCATGTCGGCATCGGGGAGGACCACCATGTGGTTCTTGGCGCCGCCCAGAGCCTGGACGCGCTTTCCGGCGGCGGCGGCGGTCTCGTAGACGTGGCGGGCCACGGCCGTCGATCCCACGAAGCTGACGGCCGCTATCCCCGGGTGGGCGAGGATGCGCTCGACGGCGTCCCGGTCCCCGTGCACCACGTTGAGGACGCCCTCGGGCAGCCCCGCCTCCGCCGCCAGCTCGGCCAGGTACACCGCCGAGGACGGGTCCTTCTCCGACGGCTTCAGCACGAAGGTGTTGCCGCAGGCGATGGCCAGCGGGAACATCCACAGCGGCACCATCGCCGGGAAGTTGAACGGCGTGATGCCGGCGACCACTCCGAGCGGTTGGCGAAGGGAGTGGACGTTGACCCCGCCCGAGGCGTGCTCGGTGAACTCGCCCTTCAGGAGCTGGGCGATCCCGCAGGCGAACTCCACGACCTCCAGCCCCCGTGCCACCTCACCGGCGGCATCGGCTCGGACCTTGCCGTGCTCGCTCGTCACGAGCGCCGCCAGCTCGTCGAGGCGAGCGGCCAGCAACTCGCGGAAGCCGAACAGCACCGCCGTGCGCCGGGCGAGCGAGGTGTCCCGCCACGCCGGGAACGCCTGGGCGGCAGCGGCGACCGCGGCGTCCACCTCCGCATCGGTAGCGAAGTCGACCTCGCCGGCGAGCGTCCCGGTGGCCGGGTCGAACACCGGGCCGCGCCGCGCCGCGTCACCGACCCACGGCTTCCCGCCGATCCAATGGGTGATGCGCCTGGTCTGCTCCTGGGGCGTCACTGCCTGCGTCACCGGATGCCCTGCTCCTCTCGTTGCCCCCCGGCGCCGTGCCGAGCGGCTGCCTCCAGCGCGGCGGCGAGCACGTCGACCGCGGTGTCTGCCTCGTCCATCGTCACGCTCATCGGCGGCGCGATGCGGAGCACGTTGCCCCGCAGCCCTCCCTTCCCGATGAGCACACCCCGGCGGCGGGCCTCTTCCAGCACGACCTGGGCCGCCACCGGGTTCGCCACCGTCGTGCCCGGATGCACGAGCTCGACTCCGAGCATGAGACCCTTCCCCCGGAGCTCCCCCACGATCGGGAGTCGGCCCGCCCGCTCGTCGAGCCGGTCCCGGAGGTGTCGGCCGACCTTCAGGGCATTGCCCTGCAGGTCCTGGGAGATGAGATAGTCGAGATTGGCGAGCGCTCCCGCCGTCGACAGCGGGTTCCCGCCGAAGGTGGAGATGGAGTTGGCCTGGATGGAGTCGACGACCTCGGCTCGACCCACGATCCCGCCGATGGCGAGCCCGTTGCCGAGGCCCTTCGCGAACGTGACGAGGTCGGGCACGATGCCGTGGGCCTGGAACCCCCAGAAATGCTCGCCTGTCCGTCCCCAGCCGGTCTGGACCTCGTCGGCGACGAAGAGGATCCCGGAGTCGTCGAGCACCGCCTTCATCGCCCCGAACAGCCCGTCGGGAGGAACGACGAAGCCGCCGACACCCTGGATCGGCTCGGCGATCATGCAGGCGATGTCGCCGGCCGTCGCCGTCTCGATCACGTCGCGCAGGTCGGCGACGCAGGCGTCGATGACCGCTGCGTCGGTCATCCCGGCGAACGGGCCGCCGAGCCGGTTCCCGGCATGGACGTAGCTGACGTTGAGCGGGCTCAGGCTGGAAGCCGACCAGGACCGGTTCCCGGTCACGGCCATGGCGGTGAACGAGCGACCGTGATAGCTGTTGCGGGCGGCGATCACCTCGTTGGAGCGCCGGGACGTGCACGCCAGCATCAGTGCCGCCTCCACCGCCTCGGTCCCCGAGCTGACGAACCACACCTTCGCGTCGGGGATCGTCGACAGCTCGGCGATGCGCTCGGCCAGCTCGACCATGGGTCGGATGAGATAGAGCGTGGAGGTGTGGAGCATACGGCCCGCCTGCTCGCGGATGGCCTCCACCACCTCGGGAACGTTGTAGCCCGTGCTGGTGGTGAGGATCCCTCCGAAGAAGTCGAGGTACTCCACGCCGTCGGCGTCCACCACCCGCCGGCCCTCGCCCCGCACCAGCTCGATGGGCTCGTCGTAGTACAGGGAGACCCAGCGCGGCATGACCGCCCGGTGACGCTGCAGGAGATCGGCATGGGGCGGTGCCGCCTCGACCGGCACCGCTGTCGTGTTCACCAACGAACGCTCCTCCCGGTCGATCGCGGACCCTCCCACCCGGGCGACACCGGGGCCCGGCGGCACCACGAAATGGAGATACGGGTCACTCTAGGAAACCCGCTGATCGAGAAGAATGGGCATTCTGTCGATACTGGCCGCTCAAGTGATACGTTTCGTATCGCTGCCCCTGCCGTTCGTGGCGGCTACGAGTGGTTTATTCACCACTGATGGTGGCGATCGACAGCTCGAGGCCGAGCCCCCGGGTTCACGCCCGGGGCACGACGCCGACGCGATGGGCTCGGGCATGCCGGATGGGCCGGATGGGCCGGGAACGTTCGAGGAAGGACGCGGAGACGATGGTTGCGACCGAGCCGGATGCCTTCCCGCCGCGGCACCGCCGACCGCAGCAGGCCGGGCAGCGCGGGCACCAGACGGGGCACGGCTCACGCCCGGCAGCGGACGGATCCGGCGTACAGCTCCCGACGGTCGCCGAGGTGCTCCAGCTCCCCGAGGTTCGGAGGGGGCATCCGAGCATCGAGGCCGCCGCCCACGCGGTGGACCGTCCGGTCCGGTGGGTCCACGTGAGCGAGGTGGCAGACATCGGCCATCTCCTCCAGGGCGGCGAGCTGATCCTCTCGACCGGGGTGGCCCTCCCCGAGGCTGCCGAGGGCCTCACCCGCTACGTCGCCGGGCTGGCCGCCGCCCAAGCCACCGGGGTGGTGATCGAGCTGGGACGCCGCTACTCCTCGCTACCTGCCGCCCTCGTCCAGGGGGCGGAGGCCCACGGGCTACCGCTGATCGCCCTGCACACGGAGGTCCCCTTCGTCGCCATCACCGAGGCGATCCACTCGGTCATCGTGAGCACGCAGGTCCGCCGGCTCCAGCTGGGCGAAGCCGTCCACCAGGCCTTCCGGTCGCTGGCGGCGGAGGCCTCCACCTCCCAGGAGATCGTCGACCAGGTCGCCAGGCTCGCCGGCTGCCCAGTCGTCTTCGAGAACGTCGCCCGCCGGGTCCTGGCCTTCGCCGGCGTCACCGACGGGCCCGCCGTCCTCGACCACTGGGTGGAGCGGTCCCGGGAGGCGGCGTGGACGGACCGGTCCGGCGCCGTCGACGGTGAGCAGTGGATGGCGACCACGGTGGGCGCCCGGGGGCAGGTGTGGGGGCGGCTCGTCCTCCTGCCGAGCCCCCCGGCCGGTCCGCTCCTGAAGACGATCCTGGAGCAGGGGGCCACGACACTGGCGATCCACCTGCTCATCGAGCGGGAAGAGCGGTTCTTGGAGCACCAGACCCACCGGACGCTGATCGCCGACATCATCGACCACCGCTACGCCGCGCCGGACGAGGTCCACTCCCGGGCCGAGGCGTTGGGCGTCGTGACCCGCCACCGCGAGCTCACCGCCCTCGTGGTGCGGACCGAGCGGGGCGTGGCGCTGGCCGACATCGCCCGGCACGCGGCGGCCCGGGAGGAGGTCACGGCGGTGGCCCGGGCACTGACCGATACCGGTACCAGTGGGCTCGTCGGCCTGCTCGAGCCCGGACGGATCGGCGTCATCCTCTCGACCCCGTCCACCAGCCGCCCGCACGGCGCCGTCGAGGCCTGCGCCCGCGCCGTCCACGACCGAGCCGGTCGGCTGGCCCCGTCGGCCTCCATGGTGATCGGGGTCGGATCGTCGGTGACCGGGGTCGACAGGCTCCGGGAGTCGTTCGCCGAGGCCGACGAGGCCGCCGACGCCGCCCAGAGCCTTCCCGGGAACCGCCTCTTCGTCACCACCGCCGATATCCGGATCCGGGGCCTCCTTCACCTTCTCCGGGACGACCCCCGGCTCCAGAGCTACGCCGAGCGCGAGCTGGGTCCGCTCATCGCCTACGACCAGCGCCACCGCACCGACCTGATGGGGACGCTGGCGGCCTACCTCGAGGCCGGTGGGAACAAGTCGGCGGCGGCAGCAGCCGCCCACGTCACCCGGGCCACGCTCTACCACCACCTGGCGCGCATCGCCGAGATCCTGGGGTGCGACCTCGAAGCACCGGAGTCGCGCCACTCGCTCTACGTGGCCCTGGTGGCCCGCCAGTCGCTCGAGCGTTCCGGGCAGGGACAGCCGGCCGGACCCCGGGAAGCTCGGAGCGGCCGGGTAGCCCGGCGCGGCCGGCCGACCAGCAGATGACCGGGACCACTCGTCACTTCGTGAGGACGACGATCCCCCAGTGCCGGCGCTGGGTCGTCGCCGTCCTGAGCACCTGGGCGGCCTGACCGACCCGGGTGGCGAGCATGCGGCTGCGCAGCGATGCCGGCTGGCGACGGAGGTAGAGGTTGCGGTGGAGCTCGTGGGGGTGGGGGTGGACGACGGCGGCACGGAAACCCGCCTCCGTGCCGGCGGCGACCACCTGGGGCGGCGTCATGTCCCGCTCCCGGACGCCGAAGGTGGCGACGGCATGGACCGACCCTTCCGAGACGGCGTGCCCGGTCCCCGGTTCACAGGCGATGCAGACGCCGCCGTCCCGGAGTGCGGCGTAGGCAACCCGGAGCGGCCGGCGCTCGTCCTCGGCGTGGTGCAGGGTGTCGAAGAAGACGACGGCGTCGAACACCCCGAACGACGCCGGCAACGGCTCGTCGAAGTCGTGGGTGGCGAACGCCAGCGAGGGGAGGGCAAATGCGGCCCGTGCCGTATCGATCGCCTCCGGGGAGAGGTCGACGCCGACGACGTCGTAACCGGAACGGGCCAGGAACGAGCTCGTCCAACCGGTGCCGCACCCGAGGTCGAGCACCCGGCCAGGCGGCTCGGGCAGCAGGCTCATTACCGCGCCGATCTCCACCAGCAGTCGGCCGCGATCGGGGACGCTGAACGGCTTGAGCACCGACTGGGCCAGGGCCTCCTCGGGGATGTTGCGGAAGTACGCCGCCTCCACATCCTTTTCCGCGGGCACCCCGAGAGTATGGGTGGCTGCCCCGTCGACCGCAAGGGCACCTCACCGCGTCGAACCATCGGCGACCGGGCGGGCTCGGGTGCCTGCCCGCGTACCGGGCTCACACCTTCCGGTACTGGCGCACCGCCAGGACCGAGAAGACGACGAGGATCCCCGCCGCCCACGCCAGGGACTGCCAGAGCCAGTGCTCGACCGACCCACCGGCAAGCAGGCCCCGCACCGCGTCGACCGTCACGCTCACCGGCTGCACGTTGGCGAACGCCTGGAGCCACCCGGGCATGCTCGAAACGGGCACGAACGCCGAGGAGGCGAAGACCAGGGGGAACAGCGGGAGGAACGCGGCGACTTGGGCTGTCTCCGGGTCCTTCACGAGCAGACCGACCGTGGCGTACACCCACGAGAACGCGTACCCGAAGAGCAGGACCAACCCCAGGCCGCCCAGGTCGGTGCCGATGCTCCCGTGGAACCGGAAGCCGACCAGGACGCCGACGATCACCATGAGCGCCAGGACGAACACGTTGCGGATGAGGTCGGCGATGGTACGGCCGGCCAGCACGGCGGACCGGGCCATGGGGAGGGACCGGAAGCGGTCGATGATGCCACCCTGGAGATCGGTGGCCAGGCCGACCGCCGTCGAGGAGCCGCCGAACAGCGAGGTCTGCACGAAGATCCCCGGCATCAGGTAGTCCACGTAGGCGCCATGGGGCACCCGGATCGCCCCGGCGAAGACGTAGCGGAAGAGCAGGACGAACATGACCGGTTGGATGCTCGAGAAGATGAGTAGCCGCGGAGTCCGCAGGATCCGGATGAGGTTGCGCTTGGTGATCCCGGCGATGTCGACCAGCGCCACACCGACGCCGATGGACCGGGGCGACGGCGTCGCGGACGCCGGCGGGCTGGCGGCGGGGAGGTCGAGCGCGGTCATCGGGACCGCCGAGACGTGCCGGGCCGGGCGGCGGTGGCCACGGCGGCCGGGGCGCGTGCCGAAGTGCCAGAGCCGCTCGGGCCAGAGCCGCTCGGGCCAGAGCCGCTGGACGCCGACGGGGCGGCAGGTGCGCCGCCGGCACCCCCGGGTCCGCCGGCACCCCCGGAAGGTAACCCGTCGGCTGCGGTATGTCCGGTGAGCGAGAGGAAGACGTCGTCGAGGGAAGGCCGGCGGAGGCCGATCTCCTCGAGGGCGATGCCCCGGTCGTCGAGGAGCCGCGCCGCCGCCAGGACCGTCTTCACCGTGCTCTCGGCAGCGACGGTCACGACCTTCCGGGAGACGTCCACGTTGGGCTTCCCGTGGCCCAGTCCGGCGACGAGGTCGGCGGCGCCGGCCAGCTGGTCCGGGTCGGACACCGTGACCTCGAGGACGGCGCCGCCGAGCTCGTCCTTCAGCTCGATGCTCGTCCCCTCGGCGATGACCTGGCCGTGGTCGATCACCACGATCCGGTCGGCCAGCCGGTCGGCCTCCTCCAGGTACTGCGTCGTGAGCAGCAGGGTGGTGCCGTCCGCCACCAGCACCTCGATGAAACGCCACAGGTCGACGCGGGTGGCGGGGTCCAGGCCCGTCGTGGGCTCGTCCATGATGAGCACCTGAGGCCGACCGACCAGGCTCGCCCCCAGGTCCAACCGGCGACGCATCCCCCCCGAGTAGGTCCGCACAGGCCGGTCGGCGGCGTCGGTCAGGGTGAGGCGTTCCAGCACCTCGCGGGCACGTCGCTTCCGCTCGACCTTGCCGAGGTGGTAGAGGAGGCCGACCAGCTCGAGGTTCTCCCGGCCGGTCAGCATCTCGTCGACGGCCGCGAACTGGCCGGCCAGCCCGATCTTCGACCGGAGGGCGACGGCGTCACGGTCGACGTCACAGCCGGCGACGGTTGCCGTACCGGAGTCGGCCTTCAACAGCGTCGTGAGGATCCGGACGAGGGTGGTCTTCCCGGCGCCGTTCGGACCCAGGAGGCCGAGCACCGTGCCCGCCTCCACTCGCAGGTCGACCCCGTCGAGGGCCAGCGTGTCCCCGAAGGCCTTCGAAACGCCCCGGGCATCGATCATCAGTTCGGGCACAGCCTCTCCTACCTCTCGCCGGTCGGGGTCATGGGCCGAGTCTGCCCCACGGTCCCGCCTGCCCGGGATCGGGCCCGCCCATACCGACGGGTCGTCCGTCGGGCCGGTTCGGGCACCGGCCCAGCATAGCGAACGGATTGGATTTTTAAACACTAAATACCCATCTGCGCCGGGCGAAGGGCGCGCCTGCCGGCGGCGGGAACGGTTGGACCGGCAGGCCCGGGCTCGCGGGCTGGACGGGGCTGGACCGACGATGCAGGCGGGGCCGTGCGTCCCTATGCTCGGCTGCGGGGCCGCGACCGGGCGGAGACGAACCGGCAACGGAGCGGACACGAGAGGATGACAACCATGGGTGACGGTCCGGAGACATCGGTCGAAGCGGCCTGGGATGCCCGCTACGCCGCGAGCGGGCTCGTCTGGTCGGCCGAGCCCAACCAGACGGTGGCGGAGCTGACGTTCGCGCTCGCCCCGGGCCGGGCGGCGGACCTCGCCTGCGGCGAGGGCCGTAACGCCCTGGCCCTCGCCCGCCTCGGGTGGCGCGTGACCGCCGTCGACATCTCCTCGGTGGCGCTGGACAAGGGCCGAGCCATGGCCGAGCGGGACGGGCTGGAAGTGGAGTGGGTGCACGGCGACGTGCTGCAGGTCCCGTTGCCCGAGAGCGCCTTTGACCTCGTGGTCCTCGCCTACGTGCAGCTGGCGGCCGATGCCCAGGTCACGCTCCTCGGACGTGCCGCCGCACTGCTCGCCCCCGGTGGTCGGCTCCTCGTGGTGGCCCACGATGCCGACAACGTGACCCGGGGGTACGGCGGCCCCCCGGACCCGTCGGTCTGCTACACCGTCGAACGCACCCGCTCCGCGCTCGACGGGCTCGTCATCGAGCGGCTGGGCCAGGTGACGCGCACGGTGGAAAAGGACGGGGCCAGCCACGACGCGATCGACCTGGTGGCCTTCGCCCGACGTCCAGAAGCAGCGTAGGTACCGCCGCCGCGTCGGGCACACGGTCGGCGTGGCGGCGTCAGCCGGCGGCCGGCCCGCCCCGCACGGGGCTCGACACCGGTCCGGCGCTCCGATCAGCGGGCGTCCGACCGGGCGCCTGACACTCGGCGGCGGTGTCCCCGGTGACGCCCGCGGCCCCGGCGGCTTCCGGGGCACCTGAGTCGCCGGCAACGGCGGGGTGGCCGTCCCGGCCGCTGTCACCGGCGTGTGACGACACTCCGTCGAGCTCGGCACCCGGCCCGGTCCGAACCCGGGGAAGAGCACCGGGGTGGTGGTCACGCAGGTAGGCGACAAGCTTCTCGCGCACCATGCACTGGAGGATCCAACCCGAGGAGCTGTCGCGGGCGCTCATGACTGCCCGGAGCTGGATGCACGACGGCCCGGTCCCTGTGACCTGCAGGCTCCAGACCGCTCCGTCCCAGTCCGGTGAGGCCCGGAGGATCTCGAACAGGTACGCACGCAGCTCCTCGACCGGGGCCGTGTGGTCCACGTCGACGTGGATGAACTCCAACAGGTTGGCGCTCGTGCGCGTCCAGTTCTCGAACGGGTTCTCGATGAGGTAGGAGATCGGGAGGATGAGGCACCGGCGGTCCCAGATGCGTACCACCACGTGGGTCAGGTTGATCTCCTCGACCCGACCCCAGTGCCCCTGGACCACCACGACGTCGTCGACCCGGATGGGCTGGGAGATGGCGATCTGGATCCCGGCGAGGAAGTTCGTGGTCACCGGCTTGGCCGCCAGCCCGAGCACGACGCCGGCGATGCCGGCCGACGCCAGCAGGCTGGCACCGGCGACACGGACCTCACCGAAGCTGAGCAGGATGCCCCCCACCGCCAGGACGACCACCACCGCGCCGACCAGGCGGCGGAACACCTGGAGCTGGGTCTTGACCCGCCGGGCCCGGAGGTTGTCGGCGACGTCCACCCGGAGCCTTGCCAGGACGACGTCCTCGAAGACGTAGGTGCAGCGGTAGAGCAGCCACGCCGTGGCGCTGACCAGCACGATCAGCAGGACGTGGTTGACGGCGGCGCCGGGCCGGGACGTGACCGGGACGGCCGCGTCGCCGAGCGCCACGCCCGAGAACGTCATGATGACCCGGAACGGGCCGCGGAGACGGGTGAGCAACGAGCGCTCCGCCGCCGCCCCTGTCCCCGGCAGGGTGCGGCGGACGAGCGCCGTCACGGCCAGGGCGAGCCCGAGCCCGATCGCGCCTCCGCCCCCGAGTGCGACGAGCTGTCTCCAGACTTCCACTACGTCGAGCTCCTCGACATCACGTGCCTCGAACTGCCGGCGCGGTCGCGCGGCACCACCGGGCGCCACGGGGCTTCGTCCGGCGCCGGATGGTGCAGTCGGATCGGCTCCACGGGCTGGCTCCTTGCGCCGGACCCACGACGTCTCACCGTCCGGTCCCCGCATCGTACAAGGCTCCATAGCCGTTGCGGGGCGCGTGCGTCCGCCGGGAGGCTGGTCCCAGGTGGCTCACCTCGGTCATCCGTGCTCGCCGAACCACCGGCCGAGGACCGACCGGTAGGCGTCGTCGTACCGGTCGTACCCGTCTCTGAGCGCGCCACCCGGCCAGTCGGGGGGGAGGAGGACACGGGGAAGCAGCGGGTCCGACTGGAGGTGGCGGAGGACGTCGGCACTCACCACGAATCCCTCGGCCAGAACCTGGCGGTCCCCGGCGACCAGAGGATCGAGCAGCGCCGCCATCGACGACTGCAACCCGCGGGCCCGATGAGCCCACCCGTCGAGGTCCCACAGCCGACGGGCCAGCTCCTTCGGGTCCCCCACCGGAGCGGACCGGAACCACCGGACCTCCTCGGCCTCGATCGACCGAGCCTCTTCCAGGTTGTCCGGGCGCAGCCACACGCCTTCGCGCAGCTCGGACAGGCGGGCGGCCGCCAGCGTCGCTCGCAGCGTCGCCCTGTCTGCGGCGCTGCGACGCCGGCCGGCCACGACCACCGCCTCCAGCCACGTGCGGCCGTCCCATGCATCCGTCCGGGCACGGCGGCTGGCGGTCTGTCGCGCCTGGCGGGCCAGGAGATGGTCAGCGGTGATGCCGTACCAGCCGTCGCCGTCCCCCGCCACCTCGCCGGCGACAGCCATCCGCGACAACGCGGTACGCGCCGTACCTTCGGGAATCCCGAAGAGCGCAGCCGTCCGGACCAGCAACTGCACCGGCAGCCGAGGCGGGTCGGTGCCCAAGAGCACGGAGAGCAACACCGACCTCGCCGTCAACGCCTTCCGTGCTGCCATCATCCGCTTGGCCTCATGGTACCCGAACGGGGCGCCGCGACCTCGGTTCGGCACTCCGGCACCAATGCGCCGGCACTCCCAGCTCGGCAGCAGGTCACCGGCGGACTCACCGCCCCACGTCGGGGGCTCCGAACCCGGGCTCAAGGCCGTAGGCCGCTCACCCGTAGCGTGACGTTGTAGCGCCCTCTCGTCGTGCTCGAGGGCAGCGCCGGCATGCCCGCCGCGCCACCGTCGGGAACCGCTCCCGGCTCGGGCGCAGCCCCGGCCCCGGCGCTGGGATCGGATCCGAACAGCTCCTGGGCCCTCGGCAGGATGCGGCACACTCCGTGGTAGGCGAACCGTGACGGCCCCCCGAACACGAAGAGATCACCGGAGGCGAGAACGAGGTCCTGCCACGGTCGGCCGCGGCGCTCCGGGTTCCCGAACCGGAACACGCACGGATCCCCGAGGCTCACCGACACCACCGGCTCGGCCGAACGCTCGTCTCGATCGCGATGCATCCCCATCCGGGCACCAGGGTCGTAGAAGTTGACGAGCGCGACGTCGGGCCGGTAGCGGGCGGCTGCCTCCTCGTCGCCGTAGGCCTCCGCCACCGCTCGCCGGCCGAGGTCTCCGAGCCACTCCGGGAACGGCAGCACTGGCCGGCCACCGCCACCGCCACCGCCACCGCCACCGCCACGGCCACGGCCACCGCCACCGCCACCGGGGAGACCCCCGACGGTCCGCGAGTAGCCGTAGGGATACCAATGCCAGCCGAGACAGACGGTCCGCACCGACATGACGCCGCCCCGGGGTAGCCGGGTGGGCGGGATCTGCTCCGGTGGTCCCGACCAGCCCCGGCAGGACCGGAGCAGGCGGGCTTGGCCGGCGAGGTCGAGCCATCCCGGAACGTGGACGGCTCCGGGGGCCACCTCGACAGGGGTGCCGACGTGCAGGCTCATCGAACATGCATCGTGCCACGCCGGCGACGGCTCGGGCGCGGCCAGTTCGCACCGCCCGGCGGTACCTTCATCGGCCAGGCCGGGCGGGACCACCCGCCGCGACGCAGGGGCACCCGGCGCTCGGAGCACTCGTCAGCGGGCGCGCAACTTCGCCACGGCATCGAGTGCCCGATCGGCGTGGACGTGCATGCGTACCTCGCTCTGGATCACCGACGCGATGCGGCCGTCGGGAGCGATCACGAAGGTGGCCCGCTTCGTCGGGGAGAGTGCCGTGAACCGCCGGCGGACCCCGTAGCGGGTGGCGACGGCGCCGTCGGGATCAGACAGCAGCGGGAAGTCGAAGGTGTGCTTCTCGGAGAACCGCTTCTGCTTCTCCACCGGATCGGCACTGATCCCGACACGCTGGGCGCCGGCGGCCTCGAACTCGGCGCTCAGGTCCCGGAAGTGGCAGCTCTCGGCCGTGCATCCCGGTGTCATGGCCGCCGGGTAGAAGAAGAGGACGACCGGGCCGTTGGCGAGGAAGTCGCCGAGCCGCCGCGGCGTGCCGTTCTCGTCCGGGAGCTCGAAGTCGGGAGCCGGGTCGCCTGGTTGCACGGGCCGAGGCTAGCGAACAGGGGCCGGCGTGGGGCGGACCGGCGTGGCAGGGGCCGGGCGACCCGGACCCGGACCCGGAGAGGAGCTCCGGATGCGGGCCCCGCAGGTGCGTCAGGTCTCGAACCGGTCTTCGGGCAGGGGCAGGGTGAGGACGAAGTCGGATCCTCCGGTGTCGGCCCGCCGGTAGCGGAGGTCGCCGCCGTGACACCGGGCGAGCCCGCGGGCGAGGTAGAGCCCGATCCCGATGCCGCGGGAGGTGTGGTCGGCCCGGGCGAACTTCCGGAACAGACGCCCGACCTGGTCGGGCGGGATACCGGGGCCCTGGTCGACCACATGGACGGCCACCCATCCCTCCAACAGCTCACCCCAGACGAGGACAGGGGCGCCGCGGGGGCTGAACCGGAAGGCATTCCCGATCACGTTCCCCAGGATCTGCCCGATCCGGACCGGATCGGCGAGGATCCGCACGGAGGGGAGGTCGCCGAGGACGATCGGTGGCACGTCCTGGCGTACCATGTCCCGGACGACCCGACCGACGAGGTCGTCGAGTGGCCACACGGCGGTCTGCAGCGGGAGGTTGCCGGCCCCGATGGCTTGGAGGTCCGCCATCGACGACACGATGGCCTCCATGCCTCCGGTCTGGCGCACGATGGTCTCCAGCTCGGCGCCGGCCTGGTGCCAGAGGGCCTCGGATGCCTCGCCACCCGCCTCCCGGAGCTCGTCGAGCTCCATCTGGAGCAGCGTGACGGCGCTCCGTACGGCGTGAATGGGGTTCCGGAGCTCGTGGGCAAGGGTGGCCACGGTGTCGGTGAAGCGAGCCTCGTCGACCGTGGCGGAGGGCATCCCGTCGACGCCACCCGAACCGGTCGCTCCCCCCGGCGCGCCCGCTCCCCCCGGCGCGCCCCCGACCTCGGCCGGCAGGCCCCACGCCCCGTCCACCATCGCTCCCAACTGGCCGGGAGGCACGGGGCGGCTCCAGAGATAGCCCTGCCCGAACCGGCAGCCCATGCGGACGAGCTCCTGGCGGTGGGCCTCGGTCTCGACCCCTTCGGCGATAACATCCAGGCCCATCCGCTCGGCCAGGTGGACCACGAGGTCGACGATGACCGTGTCCTCGGGATCCGTGACCAGGCCGGCGACGAAGGTACGGTCCACCTTCAGGACCTCGATGGGGAAGCGCTTCAGGTAGGCGAGCGACGAGTAGCCCGTTCCGAAGTCGTCGATGGCGATCCGGACGCCCCTCCCGTGCAGGGCGCCGAGCGTGTGCTGGGCGGCGAGGACGTCCTCCATCACCGTGCTCTCGGTGACCTCGAGGCACAGGTTTGCCGGCGGGACGCCGGACTCGGCCAGGGCACGGTCGAGGGCATCGAACAGGTCGGGGTCGTTGAGCTGGCGCATCGAGAGGTTGACCGCCATGGTGAGGCCCATCTCCGGATGCTCGGCGTGCAGCGCCGCCAGCTCGAGGCAGGCGGTGCGGAGCACCCAGATGCCGATGGGAAGGATGAGGTTCGTCCGTTCAGCCGTCTCCATGAAGGCATCCGGGGCCAGGAGGCCCTCCACCGGGTGGTTCCAGCGCAACAGGGCCTCGAAGCCGACCAGCCGGCCCGTGGCGATCTCCACGACCGGCTGGTAGTAGAGGACCAGCTGGTCGTTCTCGATCGCCAGCTCCAGATCCTCTTCGATACGCAGCCGTTGGAGGGTGATCCGACGGAGCTCGTCGTCGAAGAGCTCGATCCTGTCGCCGCCACCCGCCTTCGCCTTCCAGAGCGCTGTCTCGGCCCGGGCGAGGAGCTCTTCGGCACCCGAGGCGGTCGACCGGGTCGTGACCGGCAGATCAGCGGCGGTGACATGGGCCACCCCCATCGAGCACCGGACGCGTCGGGCATGCGCCTGGACGGTGAAGGGCTCGTCGAAGCAGCCGGCGACCTCCCTTGCCCGGGCCACGGCGTGGCGAGGCTCGGGCACCTGGTCGTAGATGATGGCGAACTCGTCCCCGCCCAGGTGGAACACGGCCGCGTCGCCGTCCTGGGACAGCTTCAGGCGCTCGGCCACCGCCACGATGAGCTCGTCCCCGGCGCGGTGCCCATGGTTCGAGTTGATGAGCTTCAGGTGGTCGATGTTCATGAGGGCGAGGGCGACGGGCCGGTCAGCGTCGTCCGGGTCGTTCACGAGCCCCTGGAGCCGGTGCATGAGCAGCACCCGGTTGGGCAGACCGGTGAGCGGGTTGTGGGTCGCCTGGTACACCAGCCGGTCCTCCCCCTGACGTCGTTCGGTGACGTCCCGGGTGGTGACCACCATGCCGGCCACCGCCGGGTCTGCCAGAAGGTTGACGCCGACCGACTCGCAGTGCACATAGTGGCCCCCGGTGGTACGGAGCCGGTACTGGACCGTCTCACGTGAGCCGAGCTTCCATTTCATGAAGGCGGCGCGGAGCCGGGCGCGATCTTCGGGATGGACGTGGTCGAGGAACCCGCCCCCGAGGAGCGGGGTGACCCGGGTGTGGCCCAGCCCCTGCGCCGCGGAGGGGGCGATGTAGGTGACGCCGCCCTCGGCGTCGTGGATCGACACGACGTCGGAGATGCCCTGGACCACCGACCGGAACCGCTCCTCGACCGATGTGGTGACGGCGGCGGCCGACGCCCGCATCATGGCGTACCCGACGGACCGCCGGAGCTGCTCGGCCGTGAAGCCGGTCCCGACGAGGAAGTCCTGGGCGCCGTGCTCGAGCGCCTCCCGGCCGAGTGCCGTGTCCTCCTGGTCGACGAGCAGGATCACCGCCAGTGAGCGGTCCTCGTCGAGGAGCTTGCGCAGGCCGTTGAGACCGACGGTGTCCGGCAGGCCCGCCGCCAGGAGCACGACGTCGGGCCGGCGAGCGCGGAGGAGGCCGAGCCCGTCGGCCAGGGTCACGGCGCAGTCGAGCCGGTGGGTACCCAGCCCGCCGGGAGCCGGACCGGTCAGTGCGTCCTCGATTGCACGGCGATGACGGGGGTCCCCGCTGACCAGGTACACCACCGCGTCGGGCGCGGGCTGGCCCTCGGCCTGGGCATCCACCTCAGCCGGCGCCCACGGCTCTCCGGCGGTCGGCGCCCACGCCTCTCCCGGCGCATCCGGCCACTGGCGGAGCCCGTCCAGGCTCATCGTCGACCACCTGACGCAGGCGCGTATCCACCACTACGCGTAGTATCCATATCACCTAGTGTGCCGTATTTGATGGCGGGGCGGTAGTCCGATCGACCGTTTTCCCTGACACAAACATGTCAAATTGCGCACTGCAGGAGGGACCACGGTCATTTTTCGCCAGCCAGTGACACGTTCGTGCCGTTGCGAGACGGGCCTCCGCAGCAGACAATTGTGGTGAGAGGACAGAGGACAACGGAGCAACAACAGAGGGCTGATGACGACAGGGACGGACACGGGACGAGCTACCGCGCCGGGGTCGGCCCTGCCCGGGAGCAGGCCCGGAGGTGCCCCGGGGGCTCCTCATCCCGCCGTCCGGCCGCCGGACCCGGCCGCTCAGCTCGACGCCATCCTCGCCTCGTCGATCGTGGCCCTCTTCTCGATCGACCTCGACGGGACCATCACCAACTGGAACCCGGGGGCGGAGCGCATCTACGGGTGGACCACCGACGAGGCGATCGGGCAGTCCGTCACCACGCTCGTACCCCCCGAAGAGCTCTCCCGTCACGAGCAGATGACGGCGGCGGCGGCGGGTGGGCAGACCGTCACCATGGACCTGGTCAGGAGGTGGCGGAGCGACGGGACGACAGGGATCCTGTCGGTCACGCTCGCGCCGATCCGCGACGCACGCGGACGCGTCGTGGGCATCTCGGCGATCGCCCGGGACCAGGAGATCGTCCAGCAGGCGTCGGCGGCGCTGGTGTCCAGCGAGGCTCGATTCCACCAGGTGATGGAGACCTCGCTGGTGGGTGCGTGCATGCTCGACCCGGTCGGTCGGATGACGTACGCCAACCGGTCGCTGGCGGACCTGCTCCGGGTAAGCAGGGACGACCTCGCCGGTCGCATGTTCACCGAGTTCATCGCCGCCGAGGACCTGCCTGCTGCCCGCCGCTGGATCGAGGGCAGGGGAGGTGCCGAGCCGGGATCGGCCGTCGGGCACCTCCGGCGCCCGGACGGCTCCGAAGCGTTGGTGCGGTACGCCGCCAACTCCATGTTCGGCACCGACGGCCGGGTCGAGGAGACCATCGTCCTCGTCAGCGACGTCAGCGATCTCCACCGAGCTGAGGCGGCCCTGCTCCTCCAGGCCCGTCGCCTGACGGCCCTCCACCGGCTGTCCCAACGAATGAACAGCCTGGTGTCCCGCCCGGACCAGATGCTCCAGCACGTCGCCGAGCGCTCCGCTGACCTCTTCGGGGCCACGGTCGTCGTCCGCCTCCACGACCAACCGGCTCGTCCGTGGGTCGCCGTCGACGCGGAGGTCGACACGACCCTTGCCACCCGGGTCATCGAGGACCTGTGGGACGGCTCCCCCGAAGAGCCGAGCGCGCCGCTGCGCCGGGTGACCCACGCCCAGCAGGTCGTGGTGTTCAACACCATCACACCGAAGATCCTCGCGTTCTCGCCCCGGATAGCCCGCGCCATCGCCCAGGGCATCCCGATCGCCGCGCTGGCCATCATCCCCTTCACCGAGGATGCCAGGACCGCCGGGAGCCTCATCGTCGTCCGCCATCAGACCGGGATGCCGTTCACGACCGACGAGGTGACCGTGGCGGAGACCCTCGCCGGCCTGGTGTCGATCGCCATCAAGAACGCCCACCTGGTCGACGCATTGGGCACGAGGACGCGGCAGGCCGAGGACGCAGCGGCACGGCTGCGCCGGAGCGTGCACGATCTCTCGTCGAGCGACGCCGAGCGCCAGGCGCTGCTCACCCGTTTGATCCGGACACGGGAGCAGGAGCGCAGCCGCATCGCCGCCGAGATCCACGACGACTCCCTCCAGGTGCTCGCCGCCGTCGGGCTCCGCCTCCAGCTCCTCCGGCGCCACCTCGAGGACCCCGACACCGTGGAGCTGCTCAACGGCGTGGAGACGACGCTGGGTGAGGCGACCGACCGGCTCCGCCGGCTGCTCTTCGACCTGCGGCCGCCGGCCCTCGACGGTGCCGGACTGGCCGGCGCCCTGGAGGAACTGGCAGGGGTCCTCTTCGACCAGCACGGAACCGGCGTGCGCTGGCAGCTCGATGACCGGCTGACGCGCCGGCCGCCCCCGGCCGAAGAAGCGATCATCTACCGGATCGCTCGGGAGGCGATGACCAACGCGGCCAAGCACGCCGGCTGCTCCAGGATCGTCGTCGAGCTGTCCGATACCGCCGAGGGCGCCTTCGTCAGGGTGCAGGACGACGGCGTCGGGTTCCGGCTGGGGGCGACCGCCATCGGCCATTTCGGGCTCCTGCAGATGCGGGAGCACGCCGAGCTCGCCCGGGGCGTGCTGGAGATCCACTCGACACCGGGGGCCGGCACCACCGTGGAGCTCCAGATCCCGTACGGAGACGAGCAGGCCGCGACCGAGAAGGAGCTGGACGTCGGGGCCGAAGGGGACAGCGGGGCCGGCGGCGGGTCGGAACGGGACGTCGGGGCCGGCAGCGGGGATGGGGCGACGCCCGCCTGACGGCCGATCGCTCCCACCGGAGCGATCGGCGACCAGCGAGCTACGCGCCTACATGCCGTCCATGCTGACGAGCCCGGACCGGACCGCCACCGAGAGCGCCTCGAGCTTCGAGTGCGCTCCCAGCTTCGTGAGGATGTTCCGGACGTGGTTGCGCACCGTATGGGGGCTGAGCGAGAGACGTTCAGCCATTCCCTCGGTCGACATCCCCGCGGCCAGCAGGCCGAGGACCTCCGCCTCTCGGTCGCTGAGCCGGGGCCTGACGCCGACACGGGGTCGCGGGTGACGGGTCATCCGCGACAGGACCCGGGCGAGGTCCCCGGCGGCGATGGTGGTCTCCCCCCGTGCCGCCAGGACGATGGCGTCCACGACGTCCTCGATGCGCTGGTTCTTCGTGAGGAACCCCGAGCATCCGGCTTCGACGGCCCGGGAAAGCGTGGTGTCGTCCATCAGGCCGGTCAGCACCACGATCTCGACGTCCGGCCAGTTGGTCTTGATCCTCACGGCGACGTCGATGCCATCGGCATCGGGGAGCCGGACGTCCATGAGCACCACCTGAGGTCGCGCCTCCTCCACCAGAGCGAGCGCCTCCGCGGCGGTCGACGCGGAAGCGACGACACGCACGCTGGCCTCCTCGGCCAGTAGGGCAAGGAGCCCGTCGGCCACCAGCGCGTGATCCTCCACCACCACGACGCTGACCGGCGCTGGTCGCTGGTCCATCTGCCCTCCGGGTGGAGGCGACGCCTGCGCCCGAACCACCGAGGCCGATCGTACCCTGGCCTATGCTCGCTCATGGGAGATGGAGGGGGACCATGGCGACGCTTTCCGGGAAGACCGGGGAACGGGTGTCCCGGCGGCCGCGACGGGAGCAGGAGCGTCGGTCGGCCGGGTGGCGCGACGGCCTCAGGAGCATCGGGGAGCCGGTCGCCGTCGTGACCGGGCATCGGCGGACCCGCTCGTGACCAGCCGGTGGGACGACTGGTCACTGCTCCGGAAGTCCCTTGTCATCGGCCTGGTCCCCTTCCTGGCCATCATGGTGAGCACGGGTGTCCTCTGGTCGACGAACCGACGGGAGCAGGACGCCCAGCGGTCGCTCGACGCCGCGACCGCCACGGCAGCGGCGGTCCGACCCGTGAGCGCCCTGTTCGCCAGCGCCCAGAGCGATCTCGGGGCCTACGGGGAGACACGGCGCCACTCGGACCTGGTCGCCTACAGACGCCAGGCCGAGGCCGTCTCCCGGGCGGTTGCGACGCTCGAGGCGCTCGCGGGCCGCTCCGGCCTCCCTCCCCGGACGGCAAGCGCCCTCCGCTCCCTCGAAGCATCCACGACGACGTCGCTGGCCGTGCTGTCGGCGGTCGCCACCACCCTCGCCTCGGTCGGGTCCACGGCTCCCGGTCCGGGCACCCCGGCGACAGCCACGACGACGCCGACGGGTCGGGCGCTCGATACTGCCGCCGGAGCCGGGCGCCCGGTGGAAGCGGCGGCAACGGCAGCCTCGTCCGACCTGAGCCATCAGGTGGCGACGGACGAGGCAACCGTGACCGCCCTCCAGCGGGACGTTTCCGACGCCACGCTCGCCACGCTCGCCACTGCGGCCACCACCATCGGCCTCGCCGCCGCCTTCTTCGCCATCTCCATCTCCCGGCGCATGGCGGCGCTCGACCTGGCGATCGCCGGCGTCGCCCAGGTCGGGGGGGACGATGCGCTCGGGAAGGTCGATGCGCTCGGGGAGATCCCCCGGGGCCGGGACGAGATCGGTCGTATCGGGAAGGCCTTCGCCCGGGCGATCGAGACGACCGGGTCGCGCGAGCGGGTCCTCCGGGAGGCCGTCTTGTTCATGGAGGCGATCTTCGAGAACGGGCCGGTTGTCGCCATGCGGTTCGAACGGGCCACCGGCGCTCTCACCTATGCCAGCCCCAATGTGTCGTCCCTCCTCGGATACGGCCGGGAGGAGATCGTGGCGTCCCCGGAGAGCTTCCGAGGCCGGTTCAGCGACGCCGCCCTCGCCACCGAGGACCGGTTCCTCCTGCGAGGCGAGGGCACCGGACGCTCGGAGAGGATCGAGTGCAGCTACCGCCACCCTGACGGGACGGACCGGCGGGTGATCGCGGCGCTCGATGTGCACGAGGTGCTGTCGGACGGGAGCGACTTCACGTGCTTCATCGTGGACCGGACCGGGCAGCACGACGCGGAGGAGGCCCGCGATCGCGACCTCCGCCGCCTGCAGGCGATCCTCGACGCGGCGCCGGTCCTGTTCGTGATCGGCGACGATCAGGACCGGGCGGTGGAGCTGATGGGCCCCGTCGACGAGATGTTCGAGCATCTCTTCGGGCGCCCGCTGGCGCCGGGTGAGCGGAACGCGGTGCTCGAGCACCTCAACTCCTCCGAGGCGCTCCCGTTCGACTCCGAGGACAACCGCCGGCTCCGGGCCATCATCCACGAGGTCCGCACCACCGGTCGACCCACCGACGCCACGAACGCCGGTGCCGGTACCTCGCTCCAGATTCGGGCAACGGCGTTCGACGGCACTCCCCGCTTCTTCGAGACACGCGTCCGGCCGCTCCACGACAGCACCGGGAGGATCGTCGGGACGGTGACCGGGAGCTGGGACGTGAGCGCACGCGTCGGCCTCGAGCAGGCCCTCGTCGAAGCCCGCGACGAGGCGGTCCGGGCCAACCAGGCGAAGAGCGAGTTCCTCTCCCGCATGAGCCACGAGCTCCGGACCCCGTTGAACGCGGTGCTGGGGTTCGCCCAGCTCCTGGCCATGGACGCCCTGCCGGCCGAGTCGGCAGAAAGCGTGGAGTTCATCCAGCGAGCAGGAAAGCACCTCCTCGAACTGGTGAACGACGTGTTGGACCTCTCCCGCATCGAAGCAGGGACGATCCGCATGGCGGTGGGCCCGGTCGTCGTCGCCGACGTCGTCACCGAAGTCGTGGCGCTGATGCGGCCCTCGGCCGCCTTGGCCGGGATCAGCATCCACTGGGACCCCGACGCCGCCGCCGGCCTGACGGTCAGGGCCGACCACCAGCGCCTCCTCCAGGCGATCCTGAACCTGGTCGGGAACGGCGTGAAGTACAACCTGCCGCTCGGCTCGGTCACCGTGGACGTCTCTCTGGCCGGCGCCGGCACTGCCACCAGCGACGGCAGCGTGGTCCGTCTCGCCGTCCGCGACACCGGCATCGGCATCGAACCGGACGCCATCGACCGCCTCTTCGTCCCCTTCGAGCGGCTCGGGGCAGAGCACAGCGGCGTCGAGGGCACCGGCGTCGGGCTCGCGCTCTCCCGGCGGCTGATCGAGATGATGGGCGGGACCATCGGTGTCGAGAGCACGCCGGGGAAGGGGTCGACGTTCTGGATCGACCTCCCCGCCGCATCGGAGATGTCACCGGACCGCGACACGGCGACCGGTACGGGACAGCCGGCGGGACGAGCTGCCGGCGACAGGCAGCCCTCCGGACCCGCGCGCGGGAACGACGACCATCGGGTCACCACCGTGCTCCACATCGAGGACAACGCCTCCAACGCCCGGCTCGTCTCTCGGGTCCTGGCCCGACTGCCCTCGCTCCGCTTGATCACCGCCTCTCGTGGCCGATTGGGCATCGACCTGGCCCGCCAGCACCACCCCAACCTCGTCCTGCTCGACCTCCATCTCCCCGACCTCGCCGGAACCGAGGTGCTCCGCCAGTTACACGACCACGAGCCCACCGCCGACATCCCGGTCGTCGTCGTCAGCGCCGACGTGACCTCGCTGCAGGTCGACGCCGCCATCGCCGGCGGCATCGTCGCCTACCTCACCAAGCCCATCGACGTGGACGAGCTCTACGACCTCGTGAGCCGGTACACGGGAGCGTCGCCGGCCGGAGGTAGGACGGCCGATCCCACCGGGCAGTCCACCGGGCAGCGCGGTCCAGCTCAGTCGGGGAGGGAGCCGGTTGACCGGTGAACAGACCGGTCCGGGCCGACCCGGGCCCCCGAGCAAGGGCCGACCCGGGCCCCGGTCAGTCCGGGACGGTCGACGCGTCGAACCGCCAGGCAATGTGGACGCTACCGACGGCTCCGCTGGTCGCCACCCCCGCCACCACCACCTCGAGGCGCGCCGTGGACCCGGTGGGGACACCGCCGAGCAGGATGGGGTTCGTTCCCAGGTGGAGGGGGCGCGTGCGGCCCGGGACCGTGGTGCGACCCGGACAGACCAGCTCGCCGCCCCCGGACGACGAGACCCACGGACGTGAGCACTCGCGTACCGTCACCGCGAAGCCGGCGGCGGCCGGGCTGCTGGCGGAGGACACCGGAGACCCACCCGACCTCGACACCGACCCTTTTGCCGGCGTGACGATCGCATCGAGCGCGAGACTTCCCACCTGCCCGGTGCCGAGGTCCGTCACGTCCGCCACCGCACCCACCGACCCACCAGGCGGGATCACCGGGACTCGGGAAGCGAGACCGGGCACTCCGGCCGGCGTCGAGACCACGAACGGCCCGTCCTGCGGCACGACAGACAGGGTGGTCACCACGGTGGCGCGGAGCGTTGCTCCCAGCCCCAGGACCGACACCAGCGCGACCGCCGTCGCGCCGAGGGCGCGCCGGCCCCGCCGGGAAGCACCCGGACGAAGACCGGTGGCACCGGCCACCGGTGACGGTCCGCCTCCTCGGGGTGCCGGGAGGGCCATTGCTCGCGTCATCACCCGTTCCTTCGGGGCGAAGCCCTCGCACTACGATCAAAGCACGCACAACCGTGCACTACCTCGTGACAACTGGTAGGCAAGGGATGTCACAGAGGGTCGACGTTGGGGACTAGGAGTGATGATTTGACGGCGATGAGCGGTAAACCGACAGTTTCCGCCGCATCACCACAGCCCCGGAACGGGCGCCCGGTGGTGGTCGTGGCGGAAGACGACGAGGCCAACCGCGTCGCCACCGGACGGTTCTTCGAGCGGATGGGCTACGACGTGGTCGACGCCGCCGACGGACCGGCGGTGCTGCGGATCGTCGCCAGCACCCCGGTCGACCTCGTCCTGCTCGACCTGGGGTTACCGGGGATCGACGGGACCGAGGTCCTCGCCAGCCTCCGCCGGAGCACCGAGGTGCCCGTCATCGTGTGCTCCGGCCGGGACACCGAGGATGCTCGCATCCGCGGCCTCGACCTCGGGGCCGACGACTACGTCGTCAAGCCGTTCTCCCTGCCCGAACTGGAGGCCCGGGTACGGGCTGTGCTCCGTCGCGGTGCCGCCCAGGTCCACGACGAGACGCTGGACTTCGGCGACCTGGTCGTCGACCGGACCGCTCGGAGGGTGACGGTCGGCGGAGAGCCCGTCGAGCTGACCCGGCGCGAGTTCGACCTGCTCGCCTTCCTGGCCAGCGCGCCCGGGCACGTCTACAGCCGGGAGGAGCTGCTCGAGCACGTGTGGGGATCGACCGAGGCCTGGCAGGACCGGGCGACTGTCACGGAGCACATCCGGCGCGTGCGTTCGAAGGTCGAGCGTGACCCCAACCAACCCCGTTGGATCCAGACGGCACGGGGGGTCGGCTACCGCTTCGACGCCAGTGGGGGTGGCACGGAGAACGCCCCGGAGGGCGCCAGCCGGCCTGGCAGCTAGCCCTCTCCCCGCGATGCGAGCAGAATGGGGCTATGGCTGATCGCACCTCGCCCTCGAACGCCCGCCCGCCCCTCGACACCTTCGGCGCCCGATCGACCCTCGCCGTCGGCGACCGCACCTATGAGATCTTCCGTCTCGACGCCCTCGAGGAGCGGTTCGGGGTCTCCCGGCTCCCCTACTCCATCCGGGTGCTCCTGGAGAACCTGCTCCGGCACGAGGACGGCAGGCACGTCCACGCCTCCGACATCGAGGCGGTGGCGGCGTGGGGGCGCCACCCCGAACGCCACGGGATCGGCGGTGCGGATGCGACCGAGATCGCCTTCACGCCCGAACGGGTGCTCATGCAGGACTTCACCGGCGTTCCCGGCGTCGTCGACCTGGCGGCGATGCGCGACGCGCTCGCCGCCATGGGAGGGGACCCCACGCGGGTGAACCCGTTGGTGCCCGTCGAGCTGGTGATCGACCACTCGGTGATCGCCGAGTTCTCCGGCGGGGCCGACGCCTTCGACCGCAACGTCGATGTCGAGTACCAGCGGAACATCGAACGCTACCAGCTCCTTCGCTGGGCCCAGCAGGCCTTCGACGGGTTCCGCGTGGTACCGCCCGGCGCCGGGATCTGCCACCAGGTGAACCTGGAGTACCTGGCGCGGGTGGTCTTCGCCACCGATGACGGCCGCGCCTACCTCGACACGGTGGTCGGGACGGACTCCCACACCACCATGGTCAACGGGCTCGGCGTGCTCGGGTGGGGCGTCGGAGGCATCGAGGCCGAGGCGGCCATGCTCGGCCAACCGCTCTCGATGCTCCTGCCACCGGTGGTCGGGCTCCGCCTCGTCGGTGAGCAGCGGCCGGGAACGACCGCCACAGACCTCGTCCTCACCATCACCCAGCTCCTCCGCACCCACGGTGTGGTTGGGAAGTTCGTCGAGCTCTATGGGCCGGGCATCGCCGCCGTGCCGCTGGAGAACCGGGCCACGATCGGGAACATGTCCCCCGAGTACGGCGCCACCTGCGCCATCTTCCCCATCGACGAGGTCACCCTCGACTACCTCCGCTTCACCGGCCGCGACGAGGAGCACATCGCCCTCGTCGAGGCGTACGCCCGGGCACAGGGGCTGTTCCACCTGCCCGACGCCGATGCTCCGGTGTACTCAGAGACGATCGAGCTGGACCTCTCCACCGTCGTGCCCAGCCTGGCCGGCCCGGCACGGCCCCAGGACCGGGTGGCCCTGGAAGGGGCCGGCGCGGCGTTCGAGCGGGTGCTGGGCCGGGAGAAGCGGTCGCAGAGGGCAACGCTGCCCGGCGGGGTGGACACCGAGATCGAGGACGGGCACGTCGTGGTGGCGGCCATCACCAGCTGCACGAACACGTCGAACCCGCAGGTGATGCTGGCGGCCGGCCTCCTGGCGAAGAAGGCCGTCGACCGGGGCTTGCGGGCGCGACCGTGGGTGAAGACCACCCTGGCCCCCGGATCACGGGTCGTCATGGACTACTTCGACCGGGCCGGCCTCACCCGACCGCTGGCCGAGGCCGGATTCGATCTCGTCGGCTTCGGGTGCACCACGTGCATCGGGAACTCCGGGCCGCTCCTTCCGGGCGTCTCCGAGGCGATCCAGGCAGGAGGGCTCTCGGCGGTGTCGGTGCTGTCCGGCAACCGCAACTTCGAGGGTCGCATCCATCCCGACGTGCGGATGAACTACCTGGCATCCCCCCCGCTGGTGGTGGCCTACGCGTTGGCGGGCACGATGGACATCGACCTGACGGCGGACCCGCTCGGGGTGGGGTCCGACGGGCAGCCGGTGTTCCTGGCCGACCTGTGGCCGTCCGCCGCGGAGGTGACCGAGGCAATCCGGACGTCGGTGACGTCGGCCATGTTCCGCGACCGCTACCGCTCGGTCTTCGAGGGGGACGAGCGGTGGCGCCAGGTGCACACCGCCACCGGGGCCACGTTCTCCTGGGACCCCGACTCGACCTACGTGCTGCGCCCGCCGTTCCTGGAGGGGCTGTCGCCGGAACCGGCGCCGGTGGAGGACATCACCGGGGCCCGGGTCCTCGCCCTTCTCGGAGACAGCGTGACCACCGACCACATCTCGCCGGCCGGGAACATCGCGCCCTCCAGCCCGGCCGCTGCCTACCTGGCGGAGCACGGGGTGGCCCGCGCCGACTTCAACTCCTACGGGGCGCGACGGGGCAACCACGAGGTCATGATGCGGGGCACGTTCGCCAACGTCCGGCTCCGCAACCAGCTGGCCCCGGGGACGGAGGGCGGCGTGACGGTCCACCTTCCCGACGGCGAGCAGATGAGCATCTACGACGCGGCCATGCGCTACGCGGCGGAAGGCACACCGCTCGTCGTGCTGGCCGGAAAGGAGTACGGTTCGGGCTCGTCGCGGGACTGGGCGGCCAAGGGCACGTCTCTCCTCGGCGTCCGGGCCGTGATCGCCGAGAGCTACGAGCGCATCCACCGGTCCAACCTGGTCGGGATGGGCGTGCTCCCCCTCCAGTTCGCTGACGACGAGAGCGCGGCATCCCTGGGGCTGACGGGCACGGAGACCTACGAGATCGTCGGGATCGCGTCGCTGACGGACGGGACGGTGCCCAAGGAGGTCACCGTCCGGGCCGACGACGGGTCCCGGGTCGTGGAGTTCGCGGCCCGGCTCCGCATCGACACCCCCATGGAAGCCGACTACTACCGGAACGGCGGGATCCTCTCCTACATGCTGCGCCAGATGGCGGCAGGGGACTGAGGCGGCAGGGACCGCCGGAGGGCCGTTCGCCAGTCAGCCGCGGTTCGCCAACCGCAGACGCCGGCGACGGAGCGTGCCGTCAGTACGGAACGGCGAGGGGAGCCAGCTGAGCGGCGGTCGGCTCGCTGCAGCAGAACCACGGCTCGGTCAGTCGGAACCTGGCCCCGTCCGGGCCGCGGGAGACCTCGCCCGGGAGGGGACGGGGGCGGCGCCGGCCACCGAGTGCAGCCACCCGCTCTTCGATCTCTCCGAACGTGACCAGGGGATCCTGGTCCACTCTCCGCTCGACCAGCGCCGACAGCTCGGTGTGCAGCCCGTCGACGCCGGGATCGGGATGGAGCCACGACCACCCCAGATGGACCGGGTCGTAGGCGCCCACGAACGGACGGATCTCGGGGCGGTCCATCAGGAGGGAGCCTTCCGGGAGCAGGAGGCGGACCGCGTACTGCACCGGATCGACGTTGGCGACGAGATCGTGGGCGATCACGAAGTCGAGAAGGTCGCTCAGGGTGGCCGCCGTGGTCAGCGGTGTGAACGGCAGCCACGACGGGCGGATCTCTATCCCGTGGGCCCTGAGCAGCGTGACCGCTGCCGAGGCGTCGGCCGCGGTGTGCCCCTTGTCCAGGACGGCAAGGAGGGTGTCGTCGACCGACTCGAACGCCGAGACGACGAAGACGCAGCCCGCCTCCCGCCACTCGGGCCACACGTCGGGGTGCCGGAGGATGTGCTCGACCTTCACCGTGCAGTCGAAGGTCAGCTCGGCATGGCGCCGGTGGACCTCCTGGACGATCCGCCGGGCATGGCCGGGCATGTTGAGCAGGTCAGGGTCGGAGAACGTGAGATGGCGGGCGCCCGCCGCCACCAGTTGGTCCACGTCGGCAACGACCGCCGCTTCCTCGACCGGTCGGACGCGTCCGTCGTAGACCACGGGCACCGGGCAGTGCCGGCACCGGTGGGAGCACCCCGTCGTGGTGGCGACCGACCCGACCAGGTGCTCCCCGTCCGGTCCCGCCAGGCGCGTGTACCGATCGAGGGAGGGAAGGAGGCGCCGGGCCGGCAGCGGGGTGTCGGACCCCCGGTCGCGACGACCGAGCTGGACCGGCTGGCCCGGGTCGTGACCGCTCGCCCAGGCCACGAGGCCGGGAACGTACTCCCCGGCGATCACGGCGTCGGACGGCGGGACCAGGGCGAGGTCGGTCGGTACCGTGGCGTACAGGCCGTAGAAGCACAGCGGGACCTCCGGCCGCCGCTCCCGGATCGACGTGGCGAGCGGCAGGGCCAGACGCAACGCCGTGTGCATCGGGACCGAGAACGCCACCCGCTCCGCCCACGCCACGTCGGCGGGATCGAGCGGGTCCACCGACACGTCGGAGCAGCGGACGTCGTGGCCGGCGCGCTCCAGTGCCGCCGCCGGCGCGGCGAGCGCGACGGGCTGGTGGCCGAGCTCGTAGGTCGACACGAGGAGGATGCGCACCTACCGGACCCTATCGGTGCCTCGCTGCCTCCCGAACGGCGGCCGGTGCCTCAGTGGTCACGCACCTGGACCGTCAGCCGGGACTCAGCCTGCCGCAGGGCGTGGACGACCGCCTCCGGGTCCGGGCCCCGGGCGAAGACAAAGCCGAGGTAGCGATCGCCGTCGGGCAGCGGGACGAGAGGCTTGCCCGGTGCGACGGTGATCTCCAGGCCGACCACGCCGGGCACGGCCAGCGCTTCGTCCCGGCCCGACACCCGCTCCAGGATCCCGCCGGCCCGGATGGGGAGCATCATCACCCCAGAGGCCCCCGCCTCGCGTGCCAGGGGGCCGAGATCCATGCCCAGGGCGTGCCGGATGATCACCTCCTCCAGGCGGACCCCGGCCCCGAACCGGAGGGTGCGGGCGCACAGGCCTCCGATCGAGCGGGCCGCCAGCTCGATCACCGTGGCGCCGCCGGTCGTGCCGCCGTCGTGCCCGCCGGTCCCGTCTCCCGCCACCCCGAACGGGGTCCCGGACCCGTCGGCGAGCCGGACCTCGGCATGCACGGGCCCCTCCCGCAGGCCCAGGGCTCGGGCGGCGTCGGCCGCCACCGCACCCACCCGGGCGAGCAGGCCGGACCCCAGGCGTGACGGGGTCACGTAGACGGTCTCCTCGAAGAACGGCCCGTCCAGCGGGTCGGGCTTGTCGAAGACGGCGAGCACGTGGAGGTGCCCATCGGAGAGGATCCCTTCGAGGGCGACCTCCCGACCGGGCACGAACCGCTCCACCAGCAGCGGCTCGGGGGGGCAGCCCGCCGAGCGGACGATGGCGGCGACCCGGTCGGCCGCCTCCCGCGCCCCAGCAGCGTGGTCGACGCGGATGACCCCCTGGCTGCCGGACCGTGAGACCGGCTTCACGACGCAGGGGAACCCCAGGGCGACCGCCGCTGCCGCCACGTCGCCGCCGGGGTCCACCACCCGGAACGCCGGCTGGGGCACGCCGGACCGGCCGAGAAGCCGTCTCATGACGGCCTTGTCGCGGGTGGCGGCCACGGCACCGGGCGGGTTGTGGCGGAACCCGAGGCGCTCGGCCGCCAGCGCTGCCACCTGGACGCCCTGATCGTCGACGGCAAGCACGGCGTCGACCGGAGCACGAGCGTGCAGCGCGATGATCGCCTCCAGCGCCGCGCCAGGGGGCCGGAGCGGCACGACGGCGGCGCGATCGCCCATGGCCGCCGCCATCGCCTGGCGGCGCTCTGAGCCGACGACCACCTCGACCCCGAGATCCGCGGCGGCGGCGAGGAAGTCCGATGCCCGGTGGGTGGCGGTGGGCAGCAACAGGAGAATTCTCGGCATGCCCCTATGATGCTCGCGACGGACGAGAAGCGAGGCCAGACCGCGATGGATGACAACAAGCTCGATGATGCACCCGTGCTCCGCGTGAGCGAGAAGGCCTACACGGTCGTAACCGAGGTGCTGGCCGGCGAGGACAATGCCCAGGACCTGGCACTGTGGCTCGAGGTCTCGGGGTCCACAGCCACGGCCTACACCTACGACATGTACTTCCAGGCCGCAGCCGACGCCGCCGCGGAGGACTGGACACACCAGCAGGACGGCCTGCGGGTCGTCGTCCCGGCCACGAGCGTGGACCGGGTACAGGGTTCGCTCCTCGACGTCAGCACGGACGGCCAGGGGGAAGGGCTGGTGATCATCAATCCCAACCGGCCGCCCCAGATGGCCTCCCCCGCCATGTCGGCACCGCCGGCCGACCTCAGCGGCGACGTCGCCCAGCGCGTGCTCCTCGTGCTGGAGGAGCAGATCAACCCGTCGATCGCCGCCCACGGCGGACGGGCCGACCTCGTGGCCGTCGAGGACGGTGCGGCCTACCTGCGACTGAGCGGCGGGTGCGCCGGGTGCGGCATGGCGGCCGTGACCCTCAGCCAGGGCATCGAGGTGGCGCTGCGGGAATCGGTCCCGGAGATCGTCCGCGTCGTGGACGTCACCGACCACGCCTCGGGCACCAATCCGTACTACGAGGCGGCCAAGAAGTAGCCGGGCGACAGGGGCGGCGGGGGCGGCGGCCTCTCTTCCGGAGACCCGGCCCCGGGCGGTCGAGGCCACCGGTGTGGGCCCGGGCGCACCGCGGGTGCGTCCGTCTGGGCTGCCGCGATGGGCATGCCCCGGTAGCATGCCGGCCCATGGCCATCTACGCGCTCGACGACCAGGTTCCGACCATCGACCCTGCCGCCTACGTGCACCCGGACGCCGTCGTCATCGGGAACGTCACCCTCGGGGCGGATACCACCATCTGGCCCGGGGCGGTCCTCCGGGGCGACTACGGGCGCATCACCGTCGGCCCCCGCACCTCCATCCAGGACGGCACCGTGGTCCATGCCACAGCCGAGCTGGCTACCACGGTGGGGGCAGGATGCGTCGTGGGGCACATCGCTCACCTGGAGGGATGTACGGTCGAAGACGGTTGCCTCATCGGCTCCGGGTCGGTCGTGCTCCACCGGGTCGTCGTCGGTGCCGGGGCCGTCGTCGGCGCCAACGCCGTGGTCACCGACGACACGATCGTCCCCCCGGGGGCAATGGCGCTGGGCGTACCGGCGAAGATCCGACCGGACGCCGGCGCCGCTTCGGCGCCGTTCATCGAGCTCGGCAGCGCGCTCTACGTCGAGAACGGGCGCCGCTATCGGAACGGGCTCCGCCGGCTCGACTGATCGACCGGCTCGGCGGAGCTGTCGGCTACCGCTTCCCGGGGCGACGTGGCACGGGTGACGGCCGCGCCTCTCCGACCGGTGGAGCTACCATGAGCCCCGGTGCGCCGGGAAGCCTGGTCGGCAGAGTCCTGATCCAGGCCGACCGGAGGGAGCACCAGCGTGGGCGATGCGACGGCGTTCGCCTCTGCGCTCGTCCTCGTGCTCCTCATCGGGCTCCTGGCGTTGGGCTCGGCGGCGCTGACGCGACGGGTGGCGCTGCCAGGTCCCGCCTTCCTCCTCCTGGGCGCCGCTCTGGCCGCTCGGATCGTCCCCGGCGTCCACGCGCCCACCGACACGACCGTCGAGCGGATCGTCACGGTCGCGCTGGTGGCCATCCTGCTCGACGGGGGCATGCAGGTCGGATGGCCGCGGTTCCGTGCCGAGGCGGGCGCGATCACCCTGACCGGGGTGGTCGGCACGGCCCTCACCATCGCCGGCGCCGCGTTGGTCACACACCTCGCGGTCGGCGTCGACGGGTACCAGTCGCTGCTCGTCGGCACCGCCGTTGCCCCGACCGATCCCGCCGTCGTGTTCTCCGTCCTCGGGGAGCGCGTGGCAGCGGGCGGGGCGGGCACCATCCTCGCCGGTGAGTCGGGCGTGAACGACCCCGTCGGGATCGCCCTCATGGCCGCTGTGCTCGGTGCCGGCCACCTCGGGATGTCGGCGGTGGTCCAGGTGGGCAGTAGGTTCCTCTCGGCGATGGCCGTCGGCGCAGCCGTCGGAGTCGTCGGCGGTGGCATGCTGCGCCGGCTCGTGGTCCGAGGGGAGCGTTCGGGCGGAAGGCTCACACCCTTCCTGACGGCCGCGGGTGCCGTCCTCCTCTACGGGGGCGCGACCCTGGCGCACGGATCGGGCTTCCTGGCCGTCTTCGCGGCCGGCATCGTGCTCGGCGGTCGGCAGAACCGGAGCGGTCGGCAGAACCGGAGCGGTCGCCGACTCGAGCGGTTCCACGTCGCCGCCGCCGGGATCGGCGAGATGGTGGTGTTCACCGTGCTCGGACTCACCGTCGACCTCTCCGAGCTCGCCCGGACCGACGTGTGGCTGCCGGGGATCGTCCTGGGCGCCGTTCTCGTCCTCGCCGTCCGGCCGGTCCTGGTCGGTGCCAGCCTCCTTCCCGTCGACCTGCCCAGGACCGAGCGCTCCTTCGTCCTCTTGTCTGGCTTGAAGGGTGCGGTGCCACTGCTCCTCGGCCTCCTCCTCGTCGCTGCCCACGTTCCTGACGCCTCCCGCCTCTACGGGATCGTGGTCGTGGTCGTCGTGTTCTCCGTCGTGGTGCAAGGAACCCTCACCCCTCACCTCGCCGCCGCGCTCCACCTGTCGGCGGGAGACGGCGATCCGGACCCGCCCGCCGGTGGAGCCTGACCCAGGCCTCGCCGTCGCCTGCACGAGGCGCCAGGCGCTCGGGGACCCGCCTGCACGAGGCGCCAGGTTGGCCCGCCGATAGGCGGTGAGCTTCGAGTGGGCCGGGAGTGCCCGTGTCCGGGATGCATGAAACGCAACCGGCAGAGAATCCCTACGTACAACGACGTCCCGTGAGGTACCGCCGTGAGGCGCGTCACCCCTGACGGAGCGTGGTGCTCATGCTCCTGGGGTCGACGCCCGGCGCCACGGGCACGTTGGCACCGACGGCGGCGGCGTCTACAGCAACGAACGGGGTCGGCGCCGTCCTACGGCGGCGGCACGCCCCCGCTCCTCTCCAACGGCGGGCCGGTCATGGGGACGGGCACCACGGTCGGCGCGAACGCCGTCGTGCCCATCTACTGTGCGCCCAGCGGCTACGCCTTCCCGGCGAGCTACACCAGCAATGCGGCCCGCCGGCGGACGCGATGGTCAACCTCCTCAGCCATGAGCAGGACGGGGTGATCACTGATCCGTTCGGCACCGCCTGGTACGACTCGTCGATGTACGAGGACGAGGACGAGAGATTGCCGACGAGTGCGCCTTCACCTTCGGCGCCGCGCGCGGGTCGACGGGCGGGATCCACCTGAACCAGCACATCGTGGGGACGGCCGCCTAAGGACGGGGCGACCCGGCCCACCGGTACAGGCCCTCCCCACCACGGCTGGCACCTACCCCGCCGTCCATCCCGCCACGGCCGGCAGGACCTCTTCGCCCAGCAGGCGGACGTGGTCGAGATCGTCGAGATCGAGGACCTGGAGATAGATCCGACCGGCGCCCATCTCGGAGAACCGGCGCAGCTTGTCGACCACCTCGGCCGGGCTCCCGCACAGTCCCTCTTCCCGGAGCTGGCCGGCCGGTCGGCCGATCCTCGCCGCGCGGCGAGCCAGACCGGCGCCGTCCTCCGCGCAGCACACCACCTGCGCCGCCGACATCACGATGCTCCCCGGATCACGACCGGTGGCTTCACAGGCACGACGGACGTACTCGAAGGAGGCGGCGGTGTCGTCAGGGCGGTGGAACGGCACGTTGTACTCGGCAGCGAACGTGGCGGCAAGCCGCGGCGTCCGGACCCTGCCCGCCCCTCCCACGATGATCGGAGGGTGCGGGGACTGGACCGGCTTCGGGAGCGCCGGGCTCCCGGTCAACCGGTAGTGCCGGCCGGCGAAGTCGAACCGCTCGCCGCGCGGGGTCGCCCACAAGCCCGTGACGACGGTGAGCTGCTCGTCCAGCCGCTCGAACCGCTCGCCGAGGGGCGGAAACGGGATCCCGTAGGCACGGTGCTCCGCCTCGAACCATCCGGTACCCAGCCCGAGCTCGACCCGACCACCGCTCATGGCGTCGACCTGGGCCACGGTGATCGCCAGTGGACCCGGCAGGCGGAACGTCGCCGATGACACGAGCGTGCCCAACCGGATCGACGTCGTCTCCCGGGCCAGGCCGGCCAGGGTCGTCCACGCGTCCGTCGGGCCGGGCCAGCCGTCCCCGTCCCCCATCACGAGGTAGTGGTCGCTCCGGAAGAAGGCACCGAAGCCGAGACGCTCGGCTTCCCTCGCCAGGGCGAGGAGCTGGCCGTAGGTGGCACCCTGCTGGGGTTCGGTGAAGATGCGGAGTTCCATGACCACGGTCTAGCGGATCTGCCCGCACCGGGCACCCGCCGGCGTCACGGCGGCGGACACCGACCTTGACCCGGAGCACCCGTTCTCCGACCCGCGACTACGTTTGCGCCGTGCCGATCTTCCTGAGGCGCATCGTGACGCGGCTCACCCGGCGCCAGGCAGCGCTCCTCCTCGTGCTCGCCGCCACCGCGATCCTCCTCGGTGCTGCGCTCTTCGCCCTCACCCAGCACGTGTCCTTCGGGACCGGCGTGTACTGGGCGTTCACCACGGCGAGCACCGTCGGCTACGGTGACGTCACCCCGCACAACGCCGTCGGGCGGATCATCGCCGTCGGGGAGATGGTCACGGCGATCCCCCTGCTGGCAGGGGTCTTCGGCGTCCTGACCGTGGCGGCAACCTCATCCCACCTCCGGAGGCTCCTCGGTATGGACCGATCGCTGCCCAACGAGCCGTACTCGATCATCTTCGGCGGCCACAGCCTCGTCCCCCTCATGCTCGGAGAGCTGGCCGAGAGAAACGTGCCGATGGTGCTGGTCCACGATCCCGCCACCGGAGAGGCCCAGGCGCCCGAGGGCGTCCATCTGATCGAGGGGGATCCGGCCGCCGAGAGCATCATCGCCAGCGCCCAGCCGGCCCGCGCCCGGGAGGCGCTCATCGCCACCTCCGAGGACGGGGACGCCCTCATCATTGCCGTGATCCTCCGCAAGCTCGCACCCGACCTGCCGGTCATCGCGGTGGTGTCGTCCCCTGACGTCGCCACCGCGCTCCACGACCTGGGCGTCACCCGGACGATCTCGGTCAACGAGCTCGTCGGCCATGCCGTGGCGAAGAGCCTCGAGGCCCCCCACGCCTCCGACCTCCTCCTGCGCATGCTCGGCACCGACCGCTACCGGTTGGCCGAGATCGACCTCGAACCACAATTCCACGGTCAGCCCCTGGCCGAGGTGCGGCGCCAGGCCGAGGGCCTGGTGCTGGGGGCCGTGGTGGACGGCGCCGTGGTGCTCGGCGTCGGGGAGGACCCGGTGCTCGCGCCGGCCGACCGGCTCCTCGTCCTCGTCACCTGACTCGGCCGATCTCGGCCAGGAGCACGCCGGCCCACACCGTCACACCGGCCCGCCGTGGCCGGCGTCCCCGCCAGTGCCCGATCACGGGTCGATCAGCACCCCGGGGTTCAACAGGCCGGCCGGGTCGACCGCCGCCTTTCCCGCCCGCAGGACGTCCGCGAACAGGTCCGGGCGCTGGCGGTCGTAGGCGGGGCGGTGCATCCGGCCCACGGCGTGGTGGTGGGTGATGGTCCCACCCGCCTCGAGCACGGCATCGGCGGCGACGGCTTTCACCTCGGCCCACATGGTGCGCTCCGATCCCGGCCGGCCCACCCCCGCCCAGGTGTAGTAGGGCGCCGGCCCGTCGGGGTAGACGTGGGTGAACCGGCACGACAGCAGCGGGTCGTGCCCGAACACCTGGCGGAGGGCTTCTTCCACCCGCTCCCGGACCAGAGCGTCGAAGTCGGGCCAGCGATCCCAGGTCACCGCGCTCTCGAACGTGTCGGCGACCATCCCGAGACCGGTCTCCACCCCGGTGCCGACACCGGATCCCACCCCGATGAACGACTCCCGCCATGCCCCGAGGGCACCACCCCGACCCGTCGGCCGCCCGGAGCCGTCATCGACCAGGACGTCGGCGTCGTCGACCCGCCCCCCAGCCTCCCGGGCGATCGCCACCGCCTGGGCCATCCAGTCACCCTGGGGGACCTCCGCCGACTCGAACCCGAGCATCAGCAGCGCCTGGACACCGTCCATCCCGGCCGCCCGACCGGCCTCCGACGGGTCGAGCAGCCTGAGGTTCGCCGGCGTGAGACCGGACTGGACGATCCGGCGCACGGCTTCGGCCCCCTCCGGCCAGCCGGGGTACGCCACACCGGCCGACGCACGGAACCGGGGGCGGCGCTGGATCCTCATCCATGCCTCGGTGATGATGCCGAGAGTCCCCTCGCTCCCGAGGACGATCCGGTCGGGGGAAGGCCCGGCACCCGACCCCGGGAGCCGGCGCGACTCCCACCATCCCCGGGGCGTGAGCATCCGGACCGACTCCACGAAGTCGTCGATGTGGGTGCGCTGGGTGGCGTAGTGGCCTCCGGCCCGGGTGGCGATCCACCCGCCGAGTGACGAGAACCGGAACGACTGGGGAAAGTGGCGCAGCGTGTATCCGAGGGGACGGAGCTGGTCCTCCAGCCGGGGACCGAGCACACCGGCCTGGATCCGAGCGGCGAGCGACCGTTCGTCGACCTCGAGCACCCGGTCCATGGCGCCGGTGGCGATGGTCACCACGGCGTCGGCCTCCGGGGTGTTCACCCCCCAGACCACGGACGACCCACCGCCGAAGGGGACGACGACGTAGCCGCGGTCGACGCACCAGTCGAGCGTGGAGGCGAGCTCCTGCTCGTTCCTCGGCTCGGCCACCACGTCGGGCGGGGTCTCGAAGTCGAGATGGAAGGCACGGGTCCGATCGGTGACGTGCGAGCCGTAGGTGTGGAAGGCGCGGGTCCAGGTCTCCGTCGAGCACCAGTCGGCCATCGCCCGGGGCACCGTGATCCGCGGGCGACGCAGGATGGCGTCCGCCAGGTCGGGGATGGGTACGGGCACGATCGGGGCACCGGCCTGCTCCGAAAGCCGGCGGGCCAGGGCGGCCCGCTCCGCGTCGGTCGGCTCCTCGGACTCCAGGCACCACGCCCACAGGGAACGGCGATCACCGTGCGCATCGGTCGTGCCCATCACTCCCCCTTCCGGCACCCCTTCCCGGTCGCGCCCGTCGAACCCCGGGGACCGGCACCCCGGGCTCCCTCCCGCCACTGTAGGTCGGCCGGGCGGGCAGGGGACCGGACCGCCATGATGACCAGGCAACCGGCAGCCAGGACGGCAAGGCCGCCCAGGAGGGCTGGATAGCCGGCGAAGACGGTCAGCTCCGACAGCACCACGGGGAGGGCGAAGCCGACGTAGGTGAGGGCGTAGTACACCGCCGTCAGGCTGGCGAGCGCACCGGGGGTGGCCAGCCGCTGGACCTCCAGGAGACCGGAGACGAGGCACAGCCCGTAGCCGGCGCCGAGCACCACGGCGGCCACGAGGACGAGCACCGGGCTCGTCCTGGCCGCGGCGAGGGCCGCCAAGGCCATGCCGAGGACGATCGCCGCCATCCCCACCACGCCTCCCCGCACGCTGTCGGCCCGGTCGAGACGGCGGGCGAGCGGTTGGACGGCGACACCGACGCCCAGCGTCACCCCGGCCACGGCGCCGGCGAAGGCGACACCGTACCCGGTGGTGTGGCCGGCCACCACGGTGGGGAGGACGGCGAAGGCCACGGCAGGAGCACCGAACACCCACGGGGCCAGGGGGACGACCACCGAGACGAACCTCGGGTGCCGGGCCAGGGGGACACGGAGCCGGGACCAGGCGTTCGGCAGGTTCCGGCTGGCCGGAGGAGCCGTCTCGGTGACCCACCACAGGCCAGGGGCCACCAGGGCCATCACCGCCAGATGCGGCAGGTAGGCCACCACGAGGGGGTCCGGGCTCCACTGGGCGAGCAGCCCCGCCACGACGGGACCGAGACCGAACCCGGCCGAGAGGGCGATCGCCGCACGCCGGGCCCCTCCCTGCTCGCCCACCACCGGGTCGTAGGGGGGCACCGACAGCTCCTTCACCCACACGCTCCCCACGGCCAGCGCCACGCCGCTGGCCATCCCGGCCAGGAACCGCCCCAAGTACAGGAACGGCGTGAAGCCGACGCCTCCGATGAGCACGCCGGTGGCCACCACTGAGAGGATCGCCGCCGGCCGCATGAGCGCGCCCCGTCCGTAGCGGTCCGATGCCGGCCCACCCACGAGCAGCGCCGGCACGAGGCCGAGGGCGTAGATCCCGAACAGGGCCTGATCGGTTCCGACCGAGAGACCCTGGTGCTGGTGGTAGGCGATCAACAGCGACGCGAACTGGTTGGCGCCCCACCCCACCCCGAACATGGCAGCGGCCACCGCCCGCCACCCGGGGGTGCGAGAGGTTCGCCGACCCGGGGAGCGGCCGCCCCCCACCCTCTGTGGCACGGACCTGGTCAGGTCGGCTGGGGGACGCGGCACCCCCCGTAGATCACCGAGTCCAGGTGCTTCCAGAAGACGTCGACCGCCTGGAAGCCGGCAGCGCGCAGGTAGCCGAGCTGGCGATCCAGCGGTGCGATGTAGCGGATGTGGTTCTCCCAGCGAGCCTGCTCGTCGGGGGTCCGGTGGGCGGCCTTGGCCGCGGCGCCGGGATCGGCCCGGTCGGCGGCGCGCCGCCAGGCCGCCGCCACGATCGGGTCGTCGGCGCTCACCGGATCGAAGTTGAGGTACCAGCCGCCCGGCGCCAGGTGGGCGTGGATCTCGGCGAAGAGGGTCGCCTTCCGCTCGTCGGGGACGTGGTGGACGCACTGCGAGCTCACCACGGCGTCGAAGCTGTCGGGCAGGGTACCCGCCCAGGGATCGGTGATCATGTCGAAGGCGACGTAGCGGTACCGGCCGTCGTAGGGGGCCATGGCGCGAGCCCCCTCGGCCATCATCTGGTCGGAGAAGTCGGCGAGGACGGCCTCGGCTCTGGGGTAGCTGCCGAGAACGGCCCGTGCCGCCGCGCCCGTCCCGGCCCCAAGATCGAGGAACGTGAACGGCTCGTCGGGCCCGAACGGGAGGAGATCGGCCATGAGCTGCCGCTGGGCGGCGCGTGCGGCCTCTCGCTCCCCCTCGACCGCCACCCACTTCTCGACGGCGTCCCGGGACTGCCACACCGCCGCGTTCTGGTCGTCACCCGTGGTCATGCGACGACGCTAGCCAACCGATCGGGCGAGCCGGTCCGGGTGCTGGGCCGGGTCGCCGCTCACCCCGGCCACGAGCAGGTCGGTCAGGTGGTCGACGAACCCGCCGTCCAGCGCGCCCGGATCCATCCTCGCCCGGTGGAAGACGGTGGCCACGGCGAGGTCGCACACGAGGGCGACGTCGAGGTCGCTCCTGGCCTCACCCCGGCGGCGGGCGCGGTCCAGGAGATGGGTAGCCACCTCCTGGCGCCGGGCGAGCACCACCGAGTCGAACGTCTCACGGAGCTGCGGATTGCGATCGGCCTCGGCCGAGAGCGCTTCGAGCACGCGACCGAGCGGCGAGCACGCCAGGGCGACCAGGCCCGCCACCAGCTCCCGGGTGTCCCCCCGCAGGCTGCCGGTATCGGGCTCGGCTACCATCCCCAGCGCGGCGTCGTGGACCGCCTCGACCACCAGCTCCGCCTTCGACGACCACCAGCGGTAGACGGTGCCTTTCCCCACGCCGGCCCGAGCCGCCACCGCCTCGATGCTGAGCGCCGGGTACCCGACCTCGCTCAGCAGATGGATGGTGGCGTCGAGGATGGCACGGTGCGATGCCGCGCTCCGGGGCCGGCCCGGCCGTGTCACCGCCCGTCCTCCGGACGATCCGGACCCGGTGACGCCGGCGATCCCGGCACCGGGGCGAGCACGGAGTCCTCGGTGGCGTCGGTGCCGACTCCCGGCCCCGCAGTGGAGCGGGACGCGGCCTTCCCGTCAACAGGTCCGTCGACAGGTCCGTCGAGACGTCCTTCGCCGGGCACGGGCCGTGCCCGGGCCGGCAGGAACACGGCGGCCACGACGATGCCGGCGACGGCGACCGCCATCCCCACGACGTCGGCGAAGTTCACACCGGTGACGAAGGACTCTTTCGCCACCCGGGCGAAGGCCGCTCCCGCCGATCCACCGACGTGGGCGGCGATCGCCAGCGCCGCGCCCAGGGAGGCGCTGGCCTCCCGGGCGATGGCGGCAGGCAGGTGGGCCTGGGCGACGTGCTGGTCCACGAGCGTCCGGTAGCGCTGGTCGAGCAGGCTCCCGAGCACGGCCACGCCGAGAGCGCCCCCGACCTGGATCGTGGTTCCGTTCATGGCCGAACCGACGCCGGCCTCCTCGCGGGGCAGCGAGCCCATGATCGACTCGGTGGCCGGTGCCATGGTGAAGCCCATCCCGGTCCCGAGCACGAGGATGGCGACGAAGACCGGCGCGTAGCCCGAAGCGATCGAGAGGTGGGTCAGCAGACCGAGCCCCACCGCCACCAGACCCAGACCGCTCCCCACCACCCACTTCGTGCCGATGCGACGGACGATCGCCGACGAGACCGGTGCGCCGATGCCGAGCATGACCGCCACCGGGGCGATCCTGATCCCCGCCTGGAGGGCGGTGAAGCCCAGGACCGACTGGAGGTACTGGGTGAGGAGGAACATCGCCCCGAAGAGGGAGAAGAACACCAGGGTGACGGAGACGCTGGCTGCCGAGAACCGGGCATTGCGGAAGAACTCCATGCGGAACATCGGATGGTCGCAGTGCAGCTCCCACAACACGAAGGCCACGAGCACGGCGACCCCGCCGAACAGGCCGAGCAGGACCGATCCGCTCGACCACCCGTCGACCGGGGCCTCGATGATCCCGTAGAGCAACGCACCGAGGCCCACGATCGACAGCCCCGCGCCGAAGGGATCGGAGCGGCGGGCGGCAGGGTCCGACGACTCGGGGATCAAGAACGCGATCGACACCAGACCGACGGCGACGATCGGCACGTTCACGAGGAAGACCGATCCCCACCAGAAGTGGGCAAGGAGCCACCCCCCGATGATGGGGCCGATGGCGATGCCAAGGCCCGACGTGCCCGACCAGATCCCGATGGCCTTCGCCCGCTCGTTCGGCCCGGTGAAGACGTTGGTGAGGATCGAAAGGGTGGAGGGCATGACGAACGCGCCGCCCACGCCCATCAGGCAGCGAAAGAAGATCAGCTCGTCGGCGGAGTGGGAGAACGCCGAGAGGCCCGAGCCCAGGCCGAAGAGGGCAAGGCCGCCGAAGAGCGCCTTGCGGCGCCCGAACCGGTCGCCCAGGCTCCCGGCGGTGATCTCCAGTCCGGCGAAGACGACCGTGTAGGCGTCCACGATCCACTGGAGCTGGCTGGAGGAGGCGTGCAGGTCCCGCACCAGCGTCGGTAGCGCGACGTTCAAGATGGTGTTGTCCAGGCTGACCACCAGCAGGCTGATGCAGAGGACGGCCAGCACTGCCCATCTCTCCCGGTGCACTCGGTTCTCGTCCATCGGCTTCCCTTCGCTCGATCGGCTTCGTCCCTGCCGTCCCCCGGCAGAGGCGATCGGTTCTTTACTTACGATACGAGTCCGACTCGTTTAGAAAGTCACTGTAGCGAGCCACGCCAAGGGCCGCAACCGAGCCACCCCGGACCGGCGCGAGCGGCCGGCGACTCGGGCCCTGCGCCCCGGGGCGTGAGCCCGAGCGGGAGCTCTGCGACGGCACTGGCACGAGCGGGAGCCCTGCGACGCCCACGGCATCGGGTCTACAGGCGCTACCGCCGGAACCCGGCTCGCCCAAGCGCTCGACGGCGAAGTGCTCCACGACGGCAACTGGTCCGTCGTCGCACGAAGCTCGTGGTGACCCCGTGGTGAGCCCGTGGTGAACCTCGAACCCGTTGCCGTCGTGGCCGTACCCCCGGTCGTACCGGTCGACAATGGTTGGGACGCGACGAGAAACCGGGCCACAGCCGGCACCTGGGGGCAGGCTCCCGACCAACTCGAGCGGAGGCATTCCCCCGGTCCCCCGCGGGAGGACCCGGCACGCCGGGGGCGGAGGGGATAGGGTCGACACCATCCGGCAGCGTCCCTCGGGGACACAACACGGTCGGTCACGACACGCAAGGGGGAAGGCAGAAGACATGCGTAACGAACCAATGGCCGCGGGCACCGAGGCTGAGGCCCGCGAGCCACGACATCACGGCTGGTACCGACAGTTCGCCCGGCGATGCATCACACGGGCGACCGTTGGCGTCACCCTCGCTGCCGCGCTGGTCACCGGGTTCCTCGGGGCCGGCATCGGGGCCGCGTCCGCCACCACGGCGACAACCGCGACCACCGCGACCCCGGGGGCCTACTTCTCGACCCCGGGGTACTACCTCGCCCTCGGCGACTCGGTGGCGTTCGGGTACCGACCGCCCCAGGTCACCACCACCGCCCAGTACGCGAACGCCGACAACTTCGTGGGCTATCCGACCGACGTGGCAGCGGCAGAGAACCTGGTCCTGGTGAACGCCTCCTGCCCCGGGGAGACGACGGCGTCGATGCTCTCTGCGACCGCCCAGTCCAACGGATGCGAGAACAGCTACAACCCCAGCTCGTCGACGAATCCCGTGCCAGGTGGGTACCGGACCACCTCCCCGCTGCATGTTTCCTACACCGGGTCCCAGATCGCCTTCGCCGAGCAGTTCTTGAAGGCCCACCCCACGACCCGGCTCATCACCCTGGACATCGGGGCCAACGACGCCTTCATCTGCGAGGCGACCCCTGGGACCAAGAACTGCACGACCTCGACCGCCCTGGCGAACCTCGCGACACAGATCGACACCAACCTCACCACGATCTACAAGGACCTGCGGGGGACGGGCTACACGGGGCCGATCGTGACCCTCGACTACTACTCGACCGACTACGCCAGCACGGCGGGGGACGAGGGCACCCAGTACCTCAACGCCGTCATCAACAAGCCGAGCACGTCGGTCAACCCTCCGGTGATCACCGCCAACGGGTATGCCGCGTTCGAGACGCCGTCCTCCGCCTTCGGCGGGAGCACGTGCGCGGCGGGGCTCCTCGTGAAGCTGCCCAACGGCACGTGCAACGTCCATCCGACCCTCTATGGCCACCGGCTCCTCGCCCAGGCCATCGAGCAGGCATTGACATCGGCAAAGGTCTCGGTGGCCAACCCGCCCGGCTACCGGATGGCCGCCGCTGACGGGGGCATGTTCGCCTTCGGGGGGAGCGCCTTCGACGGGTCCGGTGCGGGGTCCAGCGCCACGGCCACCTCCAAGGTGGTGGGCGTCGCCGAGGTGCCCGGAGGCGGAGGGTACTGGATGGTGACGGCAGCAGGGACCGTGCTCCCCTTCGGGGACGCCGCGACCTTCCCCACCCTCCCGGCCAGCGTGCTCGGGTCTCCGGTGGTCGGCATCGCCGCCACCCCCGAGGGACAGGGCTACTGGCTCGTCACGTCAAACGGTGGGGTGTTCTCCTTCGGCGACGCCGGCTTCTACGGCTCCATGGGCGGCAAGCCGCTGAACAAGCCCATCGTCGGCATCGCCGCCGCACCCTACGGCGGGGGTTACTGGGAGGTGGCGGCCGACGGAGGCATCTTCGCCTTCGGCGACGCCCAGTTCTACGGGTCGATGGGCGGTAAGCCGCTGAACAAGCCCATCGTCGGCATCGCCGCCACCCCTGACGGCGGTGGTTACTGGGAGGTGGCGGCCGACGGAGGCATCTTCGCCTTCGGCGACGCCGGCTTCTACGGCTCCATGGGCGGCAAGCCGCTGAACAAGCCCATCGTCGGCATCGCCGCCACCCCTGACAGCGGGGGTTACTGGGAGGTGGCGGCCGACGGAGGCATCTTCGCCTTCGGCGACGCCCAGTTCGACGGGTCGATGGGCGGCAAGCCGCTGGACGAGCCGGTCGTGGGGATGGCCGCCACCGGCTGAGCCCGCGAGCAACAGCCCCGTCCGCCCCGGTCAACAGCCTGGGCGGACGGGGCTGTTGCGCGTCTCGACGCCGAGCTCTCGTTGCCGTTGGCGCGCCAACCCTGCGCGTCGATCTCCCCCGGAGCCGACAGGGTGGGGCTCGGACGCTCGGGCCGTGATGCGTCGCAGGCCGACCACCATCCGCAGCGCCACCCACGTCCCGCCGCTCGACGGTCCCACCGGCGCGATGGGCTCACGTCTGGCCCGTGCCCCCGCTGCGGCCACCGCGTCGCCCGCCGGCCGGACCGGCATGCCACGGCGGGGCAGGCTGCGCGAGATGGGACTGCACGGGACGACCACCGATCACGTGGTGGCAGACGGGCAATAGAGCGGTAATAGATATGACCTCTTACCTAGAGCGTGGTTCCGGGGTATCATGGTGTCCGTAGGGCAGTAACAGAGGAACGGATCGCACACGGCCGAGGGCTGGAGCAGCGCTTGGGTGCCCGGCGCACGCGTCCCGGATCACCGAAGGAGGCCGATGGACCCGCTGTGGCGCCCGATCAAGGAGGCCGGCAGCCTCACCGACCGCATTGTCACTCGCATCGAAGAGCTCATCGCCGCCGAGCAGCTGGAACCGGGCGAGCGGCTCCCGGCGGAGCGCGAGATGGCGAGGCTCCTGGGAGTGAGCCGGCCGGCGCTCCGGGAAGCCGTCAAGACGCTCGAGGCGCACGGCCGGGTCGTGGTCAAGCACGGCCAGGGCGTGTTCGTCGGACACGGCGAGGAGGACGCCGTTCGTGCCCGCCTCGCCCACCTCGAGGTTTCCCTGGAGGAGCTGTTCGCCATGCGCCAGGTCCTCGAGGTACCGGCCGCCGCATGGGCGGCCACCAACGCCACCCCCGAGGAGCTGGAGTCACTGCGCCACGCCTTCGAAGCGGAAGAGGAGGCCCGCCGTGAACCGACCGACTTCGACGCCCTGGGCCGTCTGGACGCCGCCTTCCACCTCCGGATCGTCGAGATGGCAAAGAACCGCTTCCTGCGCCAGACGCTGGGCATCCTCCAGGACATGCTGGCCGCCGGGATGGACACCACGCTGGCCATACCCGGTCGGGTCGAGCAGTCGCGCCGCGACCACCGGGTCCTCTTCGAGGCCATTTCGGCTCGCGACCCCGAGGCCGCCAGCGCTGCCGCCGCTGCCCATATCCTCGGGGCCCGCAAAGCGGCGCTGGACCGCGTCCGCCGGGATGGCGCGAAGGGGTGACGGGATCGGGAGACGGGGATCACGGCGAGCTGTGGCACCAATGGTTGACGGCCCGGGGTTGGTGGGTTACCGTAGCTGGCAAGAGGTCATACCTTAAAGGAGAGCATCGTGCGCCCAGTCGATCCGGACCAGCCCGTCGGGAGCCCCTATGGGAGATGAACTGGGATTCCTCGCCCACGAACCCGGAGACGCCGTCGCTGTCGCCGTGCGCGACGTCGAGCCCGGGACAGCGGCGCTGGCCGTGCTCGGGGCCGACGGACGGCGGGAGATCGCCGTGGCCGAGCCCATCCCCCTCGGCCACAAAGTCGCCCTCGTCGACCTGGCGGAGGGCGCGGAGGTCGTCGAGTACGGCCAGCCGATCGGCGTGACCAGGAAGGCGATCGCCGCCGGCGAGCACGTCCACGTCCACAACCTCAGGAGCACCAAATGGCAAACGCAGCGCTGACCGGCTACCGCCGGGCCGACGGCCGGGTCGGGATCCGGAACCACGTCGTCGTCCTGGCGGTGGACGACCTGTCCAACGCGGCGGTGGAGGGCATCGCCCGGCTCGTCCCCGGCCTGCTGCCGATCCCTCACGCCTACGGCAGGCTGCAGTTCGGGGAGGACCTCGAGCTCACGTTCAGGACGCTCATCGGCACCGGTGCGAACCCCAACGTCGCCGCAGCCGTCGTCGTGGGCATCGAGCCGGCGTGGACCGACCGGGTGGCAGACGGCATCGAAAAGACCGGGAAGCCGGTCGTCCGGCTGTCCATCGAGCGGCACGGTGACCTCGACACCATCGCCGAAGGCGCTCGACAGGGGGCGAAGCTGCTCCAGGACGCGAGCGAGATCCACCGCGTGCCCGTGGAGCGCCATGAGGTGATGATGTCGATCAAGTGCGGGGAGTCCGACACCACGAGCGGGCTCGGCGCCTGCCCGACCACCTCCGAGGCGGTCGACCGCACGGTGGCGGCCAACGGCACGGTGCTCTTCGGCGAGACCACCGAGCTGACCGGCGGCGAGCACCTGATCGCCGCCCGGTGCGTGGACGACGACGTGCGGGCCAAATTCCAAGGGTTCTTCGACGACTACATGGCGACGGTGGTCGCCGCCGGCGTCGACCTGCTCGGCTCCCAGCCCACCCAGGGGAACATCCGCGGTGGGCTCACGACCATCGAGGAAAAGGCCATGGGCAACATCGCCAAGACCGGGTCGGTTCCGGTCGTCGACGCGCTCGCACCGGCCTGTGCGCCAACCCGCCCGGGGTTGAACTTCATGGACACCTCCTCGGCCGCGGCCGAATGCGTCACCCTGATGGCCGCGGCCGGTGCCGTGATCCACCTCTTCCCGACCGGGCAGGGCAACATCATCGGCCACCCCATCGAGCCGGTGATCAAGATCACCGCCAACCCGCTCACCGCCTCGACCATGGCCGAGCACATCGATCTCGACGTCTCCGGCCTCCTGCGCCAGGACTACAACCTGACCGAGGCGGGCGACCGGCTAATGGACCTCGTCGACCGGACGATCAACGGACGCCTCACCGCGGCAGAGTCCATCGGCCACCGTGAGTTCGTCATCACCAAGCTCTACCGAAGCGCGTAGCGGCCGGTGCTCGAGACCGTTGCCCTGATCGAGTCCGGCCAGGTCGTTCCTCCCTGGATCGCCGGTCGGTGGCACCACCCCGACGGCGGCCCCACCCTCCCGGTGCGGAACCCGGCCACCGGAGAGACGATCGCCCGCCTGAGCTACGGCGGTGCGGACGACGCGGCGGCGGCGGCCGACGCCGCCGACGCCGCCGCTGCGGCCTGGGCCGACCGGTCAGCGCGCCATCGGGGCGGCGTGCTCCGGAAAGCCGCCGACCTCCTCGACGAGCGGGCCGATGCCATCGGACGCCTACTGGCGGCCGAGACCGGCAAGCGGGTGGCGGAAGCGATTGGCGAGACGCGCTTCTCCGCTGAGTACTTCCGGTGGTTCGCGGACGCGGCTCGCCAACCCCACGGCGAGGTGCTCACTCCCGAGGATCCCGGCCGGCGACAGCTCACCATCACCACGCCGGTGGGGGTGGTGGCGTCCCTCACCCCGTGGAACTTCCCCCTCTCCATCCAGGCAAGGAAGGTGGCGCCCGCGCTCGCTGCCGGGTGCACGGTCGTGGCCCGCGCCTCGGAAAAGGCGCCGCTCGCCGTCCTCGAGCTCTTCCGGGCGCTCGAGGACGCCGGCCTGCCGCCCGGAGTGGTGAACGTGATCCACGGTCCGGCCGGCGAGCAGTCCGACGCGCTCCTCGCCCATCCCGCCGTGCGGATGCTCACGTTCACCGGGTCCACGTCGGTGGGCACCCGGCTCATGGCCGTGGCCGCCAACCGGGTCGTGCGCTGCGCGCTGGAGCTCGGCGGAGATGCACCGTTCATCATCTTCGCCGACGCCGACCTCGACGCGGCCGTCGAAGGGCTCCTCGTGGCGAAGTTCCGCAACAACGGGCAGTCTTGCATCGGCGCCAACCGCGTCTTCGTCGAGCGCCCGGTCCTCGACGAGGTCACCGCCCGGCTCGGTGCCGCCACGTCCCGGCTGACGGTCGGAGACCCGCTCGGTCCTCACGACCCGGACATCGGCCCGCTCATCGACACCGATCGGGTGAAGGCGGTCACTGCCATCGTCGACGAGGCGCTCTCCTCGGGGGCCCGATGGCTGGGTGACGCGCCGGAGATCCCCCCGGGCGACTGCTACATGCGCCCCGGTTTCCTCCTCGGCGCGTCCGAGACGACCGGCCTCGCCACGACCGAGGTCTTCGGACCGGTCGCCGGCGTCTTCCCGTTCGACACCGACGAAGAGGTGATCAGCCGGGCGAACGACTCCGAGATGGGCCTGGCCGGCTACTTCTACACCCGTGACCTGAAGCGGCTCTGGACGATGGCCGAGCGGCTGGAGGTGGGGATCCTCGGCTGCAACCATCCCCTCCCGTCGGTGGCGTTCGCCCCCATGGGCGGCGTGAAGCAGAGCGGGCTCGGCCGGGAAGGGGCGCGCCAGGGCCTCGAGGAGTTCGTCGAGACTCGCTACCTGTCGATCGGTCTGTGAGGAGGCGTGCCCGAGCTCCGCAGCGCCACCTGGTTCGGTGCCACCGGCAAGGTCGGCTTCTACCACCGGTCGCACACCAAGTCCGAGGGCTTCCCGGCTGACCTCTTCGACGGCCGACCGGTCATCGGCATCGCCGCCAGCTGGTCGGACCTCGCCCCGTGTAACGCCCACCTCCACGACCTGGCTCAGTCGGTGAAGGCGGGGGTGTGGGAGGCCGGCGGGTTCCCCTTCGAGTTCCCCACCCTGGCTCTGGGGGAGACGCTGATGCGCCCGACCGCCATGCTGTACCGCAACCTGGCCGCCATGGAGATCGAGGAGCTCCTGCGGTCCAATCCCCTCGACGGCGTCGTCCTCCTCACCGGCTGCGACAAGACGACGCCGGCAGCCGTGATGGGAGCAACGAGCGCCGACCTCCCGGCGATCGTCGTGACGGGCGGTCCGATGATGAACGGCCGGTTCCGGGGCGTGCAGGTCGGTTCGGGGACCGACCTGTGGAAGTTCTCCGAGGACGTGCGGGCCGGGACCATGACCCCCGAGGACTTCGTCGCCTCGGAGGCCTGCGTCTCCCGGAGCAACGGGCACTGCACCACGATGGGGACGGCGTCGACGATGGCCTGCCTGACCGAGGCGCTCGGCCTCCAGCTCCCCGGGTCGGCAGCGGTTCCCGCCGTCGACGCCGCTCGGAAGGTCTACGGCCACCTTGCCGGGCGCCGCATCGTCGCCATGGTGCACGAGGACCTCCGGCCCTCGCAGGTCCTCACCCGCCAGGCGTTCGAGAACGCGATCAAGACGAACGTGGCGATCGGGGGGTCGACCAACGCGATCATCCATCTGCTCGCCATGGCCGGGCGGGCCGGGGTCGACCTGGTGCTCGACGACTTCGACCGGCTCGGACGGGACGTCCCCACGCTCGTCAACCTGAAGCCGACCGGGGAGTTCCTGATGGAGGAGTTCGCCGCTGCGGGGGGCGTGCCGGCCGTCATGGCCGAGATCGCCGATCTCCTCCATCTCGATGCGCGCACGGTCACCGGGGGGACCCTGGGAGACCAGCTGGCCGGAGCCCCATGCTTCGACCGTTCGGTGATCACGACGCGCGACCGGCCACTGCTCGGCCCGGGCCGGGGCACGATCGTGCTCCATGGCAACCTCTGTCCCGACGGCGCCGTCCTGAAGCTCTCGGCCGCCTCCGAGGGCCTGCTGTCCCACCGCGGCCGGGCGTGGGTCTTCGACACGGTCGAGGAGCTCAACGAGGCGATGGACCGGGACGACCTCGACATCGCCGCCGACGACGTCCTCGTGCTCCGGTACGCCGGGCCCAAGGGGTACCCGGGCATGCCCGAGGTCGGGAACCTGGCGCTTCCCCGGCCCCTCGTCCGCCAAGGGCTGCGCGACATGGTCCGGATCTCCGACGCCCGGATGAGCGGCACGTCGTTCGGGACCGTGGTGCTCCATGTCGCCCCCGAAGCAGCCGTCGGCGGACCGCTCGCGCTGGTCGAGACCGGGGATTGGATCGTGCTCGACGTCGAGAGCCGCTCCCTCCGGCTCGAGGTGGAAGACGAGGTTCTCGACGAGCGCCGGCGGCGGTGGTCGCCGCCTCTCGACCGCACCGACGGCGGCTACGTCGAGCTCTACCGGTCCCACGTGCTCCAGGCCGATCGCGGTGCCGACTTCGACTTCCTCGTCGGCACCCGGGGCGCGGCGATCCCCCGACAGTCCACATGAGCAGCCCCCACGTGAGCGGCCCGAGCCAGCCGGCCGTCTCGATGGCCGGCTGGCTCGAAGGAACCGTCGCGCTGGTCACCGGAGCGGGAGGGGGCATCGGCGCCGCCATCGCCCGACAGCTCGCCGCCGCCTCCGCCTCGGTCGCCGTCGTCGACCGCGATGCCGACAGCGCTGATGCCACCGTCAATGCGATCGTGGCCACCGGGGGACGGGCTGTGGCGATCGTGGCCGACATCAGTCGTCCCGAGCAGCGCCGCCAGCTGGTGGGCGACGTGGTGGCGGGCCTGGGTGAGGTCGACATCCTCGTGAACAACGCCGCCGACCACGGTGTCCGCCACCGGTTCCTCGACGTGACCGAGGCAGAATGGGAGCGCATCCTCGCCACCAACCTGACCGCCACCGCGTTCCTGGCCCAGGCGGTGGCGCCGGGCATGGCGCGCCGAGGCGGTGGCGCCATCGTCAACCTGGCGGCGATCCAGGCCGCGTTGCCGGTGCCGACCTACGCGAGCTACGTCGCCACGAAGGGAGGCATCATCTCGCTCACCAGAGCCCTCGCCGTCGAGCTCTCACCGCACGGCATCCGCGTGAACGCCATCGCCCCCGGCGCCATTGCTTCGGGCTCCACCGTCGACGCATTGGCGGCGAGCGGGGCCCCGACCGGGTCCGCACCCACGCTGCTCGGTCGCATGGGCACGGTCGAGGAGGTAGCCAACGCCTGCGTGTTCCTGGCGTCGGACGCGGCCTCGTTCGTCACGGGCACGATGCTCGTCGTCGACGGGGGACGCAGCCTCTCGCGCGAGCCCGACCCGTTCGCCACGTTCGGCACCCTGACCCGGGCAGACACCTCCACGATCCCCGCGTCGCCCGGCGGGAGGGACACCACCCGGCCCGGGAAAGCTCCGGGCGGTCGCCGATGAGCGCCGCCCCTCCCGGCCCGCCCGAGACCGCGGGGGCACCAGGTGGGCCGGCTCCCGACGCCGGGGCCGCCGCGGCGTCTCCACCGGGCGGAGTGATGGCGGCTCTCGCCACGCCGCTCACCGAACGGGGCACGCTCGACCACACCGCGCTGGCCCGCCTGGTCCGCCACATCCTCGGCTCCGGGGCGTCCGGGATCTGCCCGGCGGGGTCCACCGGCGAGGGTCCCCTCCTTTCCCGGGAGCTCCGGACCGAGCTGACTGCCGCGGTCGCAGAGCTGGTCACACCCTCGACGATGGTCATCCCGGCGACGGTCAGCACCACGCCGGAAGACACGGTCGCCGACCTCGAGGCCTACGCCGGGGCCGGTGCGACAGCGGCCCTCGTCCCCCCGCCGTTCTACTACCCCCTCTCCGATACCGCCGTCCACCGCTTCTTCGCGGAGATCGCCGAGCACTCGCCGCTCCCGCTGCTCCTCTACAACATCCCCGCCATGACGAAGGTCGTCCTGCCGGTCGGGGTCGTCACGGAGCTGGCCGCACACCCGAGGGTGGTCGGGATGAAGGACTCGAGCCGGGATCTCGAGTACTTCCAGTCGGTGGCGGGAGCCACGGCGCACGACGCCTCGTTCTCCCTGCTGACGGGTTCGGACACCCTGCTGGTCGCCAGCCTCCTGGCCGGAGGAGCGGGCACGATCGCCGCCTCGGTCAACCTGGTGCCCGGGATGGTGACCGGTTTGTACCGGGCCGTCACCGGCGGGCGGTGGGCGCAGGCCCGATCACTCCAGGAACGCCTGCTCGCCATCGTGCTGGCGTGCCGCCGTCCGGGATTTCCGGCGGGGTGGAAGGCCGCCCTGGCGCTCTACCATCTCTGCGAGCCCCACGTCGCTTCTCCGCTCGTGCCGGCGTCGCCCGAGGCCACCCGCCGGCTCGCCGGCGAGCTTGCACCGCTCCTCGCTGCACCCGAATGAACCTGCGTCGCTCCGACCGTGGTCTCCGGATGCCACCGCGCGCCATTGCTGGTCAGCCCCGACACCACCCTCGTCACCCCTGCACGTAGGGCACCTCACCCCTGTACGCAGAGCAGCTCACCACTCCGTAGGGCACCTCACCCCGACACAGAGGGCTCACCACCCCGGAGGGCGCCCCGCACCAGCCGCGTCGGCAAGGTCGGCCAGCCGGGCCGCCAACGGGTCCGCCACGGTCAGTGGGTCCGCATCGGAGATCTCCCCCGGCGATCGCCGACCGGCCCCGGGAAGGCGGCCGCCCGCTGCTTCGATGCGACGGGCCAGCAGCGGACGCCGGTCGGCCCCGTGGCCGTCGACATCGAACCGTACGGGATCGAGCGCGACCACCAGGTGGGCGATGCGCTGGGGTGACCCCGCCGACCCGGCCGCCAGCGGATCCGCGATGTCACCGGCGAGGTTCGGCCCGACCAGGCCACCCGTCAGCGCTTCGACCAGGAAGGCCACGGAAAAGCCCTTCGCCCCCCCCATGGGGGCCAGCATCCCTCGCAGGGCGGCAGCCGGGTCGGTGGTGGGTACGCCCGACTCGTCGAACGCCCAGCCCTCGGAGAGCTCCGTCCCCGCAGCCGCCGCCTCGGCGATCTTCCCCCGTGCCACACTCGTGGTCGCCAGGTCCACCACGGCCGGGCGCGGGGGTCCCGGCATGCCCATCGCCAGCGGGCTGGTCGACAGCACCGGAGCGTGGCCACCCCACGGCGGCATCACGGCCGGTCCGTTGGAGAACACCAGGCCGAACAGACGGCGCTCCACCATGGGCATGACGTACAGGCCGAGCGCCCCACAGTGCCCCGAGTTCCCGACCGACACGGCCGCGATCCCGAAGCGCTCGGCCCGCGCCGCTGCCGTCACCGCCGCCTCCCACACCTGCCAGTGCCCGAGCCCGTTCCCCCCGTCATAGGCGACGGCCGGGCCGGTGTCGGTCACCATGCGTAGCTCGGCCGCGGGATCGGCGCCACCGGCCTCGAACCGGTCCACGTAGAACGGCACTCGGAGCAGTCCGTGGGACCCCCGGCCCTGCGCCTCGGCGACGACGATCGCCCACGCCGTGCGCTGGGCGTAGCGCTCGGGCATGCCCGCCGCGCCGAGGACCGCCGCCACCAACTGCTTCATCGCACCGACCGTGGTCTCCACTCCTGCTCCTTTTCACGTCGACGTCACGTTGACACGACTTCCCCGCAGTGAGACGATAGCAGTGGTATGACCTCTGGTCATCCGGTGCCCCTCCCGCTGTGGCGCCTACCCGCTGCCCGTCCCGCCGGCCCCGGTCGGCCCACCGTCAGGAGACCCGTCCCGTGCCGACGCCACCGAATGCCCCCGACCAGGAGCCGATCCACCCCGGAGCGGTGGTGGTGGCCGAAGACGTGTGGGGTGACGCCTTCGGCGGTCTCGCCACGCGGTACGGGATCGAGCTCCAGCCCGATCTGTGGCAGGACCGTGACGCGCTCGGTGATGCGGTACGCGGGGCACGTGCCCTGGTGGTGCGGAACCGCACGGCGGTCGACCGGACCCTGCTCGAGCACGCGGCATGCCTCGAGGTCGTGGCTCGAGCCGGGGTCGGCCTGGACAACATCGACGTCGCCGCCGCCGATGAGCTGGGCATCGTCGTCGTCGCTCCTCTCGGCGCCAACGCCCGCAGCGTGGCCGAGCACTCCCTGGCCCTGGCCCTGGCCCTGGCGAGAGACGTCGTGGGGAACGACCGCCGGGTGCGCGACGGCCGGTGGGACCGCCAACTGGGCATCGAGCTGTCCGGCCGCACCTGGGGGATCGTGGGGCTCGGCGCCACCGGGCGGGCGCTCGCCTCGGTGGTGGGGGCGCTCGGGATGGCGTGCGTCGGGTTCGACCCCGCCGTCCCGAGCGACGAGCCGCTCCCTCCCGGCGTCCACGAGCGGCTCGACACGATCGACCAGCTCCTCGGCCGCGCCGACGTCGTGTCCCTCCACGTGCCGCTCACGCCGGCCACGGCGTCGATGGTCGACGCCCGGTTCCTGGCAGCGATGCGACCGGGGGCGTACCTGATCAACGTCTCCCGCGGCGGCCTCGTCGACGAAGAGGCGCTGTGCGACGCCCTCGAGTCGGGTCGGCTGGGCGGCGCCGGCATCGACGTCCGGGTCGAGGAGCCGCCTGTTCCGGGCCGGTTGGAACGCCACCCTCACGTGGTCCTGAGCCCCCACGTCGCCGGCCTCACGCACGAGTCCCAGGAGCAGGTGACCACCGTCCTCGCCCACAACCTCGACCTGGTCCTCGGAGGTCAAGAGGCGCTCCAGGCCGTGGGAGCGCATCGGCGCCCGGCCCGACCCCGACCGTGAGCACACGCCCGCTCCGCTGAGAGCCGCCACGTGCGCACCGGGTCGCCCGGTCCGCTGGCCAGACCGGCATGTCCACCGCGCCGGGAGCTTGCCGGAGCCCGGTCCCCACCGTCCCCCCTCGAGCACGCGTCGGCTCCCGAACGCCACGGTACCCGCCTTGTCGCGGGGAGGACCGGCGGGCCGCCGCTACGTCGTGACGGGCACCTGGACGTCGAGCCCGCCCGGGAGGTGCACGGTGGCCGTCCGTGCCCGCGCATGCGGTTCGTCTGCGTGCAGGCGGGCGGAAGACCACCGGCCAGCTGCTCCCACCAGCCGGTAGTGGTAGGCGTCGGACCCGTCGTAGACGGTGGTGGTGGGTTGGCAGGTGCGAGAGGTCGGCCAGCAGTGCAGATGCCACTCGTCCTCGGGGATCTCCCCGGTGTGCTGCCCGTCCGGGCCCATGGGGATGATCGCCCCCGCCCGTACGAAGAGCGGGATCCGATCCAACGGAACCTGGCGCGAGAAATGGACCGGACCGGCATGGACCTCCCCGTTCCAGAAGTCGGCCCACTCCCCGGGGGGCAGGGTCACCTCGACACGCGACGGACCGGGCGCGTCGTCGAGCACGGCGACCACGAGGAGGTGCGGCCCGAGAAGGTACTCGTGGTCGACGTGCCGCAACGACGGTTCGCCGGGATACTCCAGCGCGAGCGGGCGGAGGACCGGCCAGCCGAACTGGCTCGCCTCCCCTGCAGCGCTGAGGAGGTACGGCAGCAGCCGGTACCGGAGCTGGATGAACCGGCGGACGATGTCGAGTGCCTGGTCCCCAAAGACCCACGGCTCGCGGGGTCTCAGCCCGTGGAACCGCGTGAGCGGCGAGAGGCAGCCGACCTGTGCCCAGCGGACATAGAGCTCGGGGCTCGGATCGTCTCCGTAGAAGCCGCCCACGTCGTGCGCCCACAGGCCCGGCGCCGACAGCGCCCAGCTCATCCCCGCACGGAGCTCGGCCGCCAGGCCGGCAACGCTGGCCTCCGGGTCGCCACCCCACTGGGCCGGATAGCGCTGGGACCCCGCCCAACCGCTCCGGCTCCACACCAGCGGAGCCCGTCCCGTCGTCTCCCCCACCTCCTCGGCCACCGTGCGGCTGTACCAGAAGGGATAGAGGTTCCGCCACGCCCGACCGGGCCGACCATCGGCCATCATGGCGTCGTCGGGCAGTCCCTCCCCGAAATCGCATTTCAGCACGGCGACGCCGAGATCGAGCAGGGTGCGATTGAGCGACTTCCACCACGCTCGCGCCTCGGGATTGGAGAAGTCCACGAGGGCCCGAGGCCGGCCGTCGCGGGAGAACGTCCGGGCCACCCTGGCAGGCTGCCCGTCCCGACCGCGGACCAGATATCCGGCCGCCTCGGCCTCGGCGTGGAGCGGCGAAGCCGGGTCGAGATAGGGGAGCTCCCACACCGAGATCTGGAAACCCTGATCGCCCAGCTGGGCGATCATCGTCCTCGGGTCCGGGTACTTCTCGTCGCTCCAGACGAAGTCGCAGTTCAACAGGTCCCGTTCCAGCCAGTCCGGGTCGATATGCAACACGTCGCAGGGGACGGCACGCGTACGGAGCTCCGCCGCCACCTCCTCGAGCTCCGCTCGGGTGCGATAGCGACAGCGCGACATCCAGACGCCGAAGGCCCACCGGGGCGGCACCGGCATCCGCCCAGTCAGGCCGGTGTACGCCGTAAGCCGCGCCTTCGGGGCGTCCCCCCCGATGAGGAAAAGGTCGAGACGATCCTCTTCGTTCTCGATCTCCATCACCGACGGATAGGGCGTCCCGACCTTCACCGTGAGCGGCCCCGGCGAATGCACGAACGCCGTGTACCCCGCCGACGAATGGAGCACCGGGGCCGCCTTGTACACCTGGCCGGTCCCCGCCCCGAGCGCGTCCGTCGCGACCAGGGAGAGCTCCTTCCCGTTGTGCACCACCGATCCGAACTGCTCGCCAAGGCCGGTGATCTCCTCACCGGGTGCCAGCTCGAAGCTCATCCACGTGCGCCCTGGGCCGAACGCCAGCGCCGTGGCCAGGGGAAACCCCGCGACCTGGCGCCGGTCTCCCCCGCTCCGGCACAGGACCTGGCCATCGTCGCCAGTCGCCTCGAAACCAAAGGGACGCCGGCGGAAGCGGACGGACAGGGCGGAGGTCGACACGACGACGGATCCCTCGTCCTCGACAACCTCGACGGTCGCCGGACCCGGTTGCGGATCGAACAGGATCCCGTCATCGAGACCGTCGGCTGTCGGGTCCCACGGGCCCCCGGGAACGACCGTCAGGCGGAGGATGTCCGCGCCTGCAGCCCGGACACGCAGCGTCCCGCGACGCGTCGCCACTGGCCGGATGTCCGCCGGCGCCGTACCCGTCCGTGGGCTCTCCAGGTCCGGGGCGTTCGGCAATCGCCGCTCGAGACCCTGGTCAGCGGGTGGCTCATCGGTGATCACCCCGGGCAGCGGCGCCAGGCGCTCGTACCGGACCGCTACGAAGCGAAGGTCGACGGCGTCGCCCGAGCGTTCGACCGACTCGATCGACCGGACCAGGAAACACTCCGCCGGACCGTCGCCGGCGCTCCCACCACCGTCCGTCATGCTAAGCCTTCCACGATTCCCGACCCCTTTGGCGCGCGCACGTCCGGCTCACATCGCCTCCTCGGTTACCTTGTCGAAGAAGTGCCACCGGCTCAGATCACTCCCAAACACCATTGGTTTTCCGGGCACAACGGCAGTCCGTGCATCCACACGAGCGATCCCCGAACCGCTACCTGCCAAGTGGTCCTCCCCTTCATAGGCGTACTCTGCCGTCATGCTCTTCGCATCGATGGCAAAGTGGACCATGAGCTCGCTTCCTAACGCTTCCACGAGATCGACGTCCGCCGTCAACGTCGTCTCATCACGCTCCGTCGCCACGGGCAGGTACTCCGGTCTGATACCGACCACGATGTCTCTCCCACGATAGTCACGAAGCTTCTGGTGCTTCTCGAACACCGCTGGCGGTACCCGGAGAGCCTGCGAACCCAGGTGAATGAACTCACCTGCTTCGTCCAAACCGGCCTGGTACAAGTTCATCGACGGCGAACCGATAAATGCAGCAACGAACATGTTCGTCGGATAGTCATACAATGATTGCGGCTTCTCACATTGTTGTATCGTCCCGTCTTTCATCACCGCCACCCGGTCACCCATGGTCATCGCTTCCACCTGATCATGAGTTACATAGACCGTTGCCACACCCACTCGATGCTGAATACGACTGACCTCGGCCCGCATTTGAACCCTCAACTTCGCATCCAAATTAGATAAGGGCTCGTCCATCAAGAATGCTGACGGCTCTCGGACAATTGCCCTTCCCATCGCCACTCGCTGCCGTTGACCGCCTGACAACTGCCCTGGCTTGAGCTTCAACGACTCCGACAGACCGAGGATCTGCGCCGCATTCGACACCTTGCTCTCGATTTCTTTTTTTGGCATCTTTTTCATCTTGAGGGAGAAACCGATGTTCTCTGCCACTGTCATGTGAGGGTACAGCGCATAGTTTTGGAACACCATGGCAATGTCGCGCTTTTGTGGCTCCACGTTGTTCACGACCTGACCGCCGATACGGAGCACTCCCTCTGAAATCGTCTCCAATCCTGCAACCATCCGTAAGACGGTGGTCTTACCGCAACCGGAAGGGCCAACCAGAACCATGAACTCTCCCTCGGCGATAGCCAGGTCGATTCCTTTGACCGCTGCAAATCCATTTGGGTACCGTTTACGGATACCCTCAAGCTCTATGGTCGCCATTTCATCTGCCTCCACATGATTGGCTGGTATGCCCTAACCAAACCGATGAACTTATCCTGTAGACGAGCCGGCCATGATACCTGCCACAAACTGCCGCTGCAGGACGACATAGAGAATCAGCATTGGTATCGAAGCAATAACAACACCGGCAAACAATACCGGATAATTCGTGACGTATTGGCCCTGGAGATCGATAAGAGCCAATGGCAAGGTTCGATTTACCGGGCTCTGTATGAAGAGTAATGGGTATAGCAAGTCGTTCCACGAGCCGAGAAATACCAAAATGACCACCGCCGACAAAGGAGCTCTGGAAAGCGGAAGCACAACGCGACGAAAGACGTTCATCGTCGAGCAACCATCCAACACCGACGCTTCAAGCACTCCAACCGGAAACTTGCGAAAGAAGCTTGTCAAGATGAACACCGCGATCGGCGCCAGTAGCGCAGTATTGATCACTATGAGACCCAACAGACTGTTGAGCAAATGAAGCTCACGGAACAACACGAACTGCGGAATGATGCTCGCTTGTGCGGGTATTGCCAAACCGATGACCAGGAACCCGTAGGGAAGTATTCCTCTCCAACCTGACAAGAAGGTAACGCCAAAAGATGCCAACGATGCGATAACAACGACGGCAATTGTTGTGATCACACTGACGATAATACTGTTGAAGAGCGCCCGCAGCATGCCACCGTCATGGATAACAGCCCGATAGTTGCTGAACGTCGGGTGAAAGCTGAGCCCAAACGGATGTTGGTATAGGTTGGCGCTCGTCTTGAACGACCCCCCGATGACAAAAATAAGCGGTACCATAATGATCAGCAGGGTGATCACCAAGATCACCCATCGGACGGTCGAGTACGGACTGATGTGCTTCTTCTTCAGATGCGAAGATTCTGGTTTCAATGCCGCTGCTCGATCCGTAACCGGAGAAGGTAAATATTGATCTCACCAAGACTCTTTGCCACGTCCTGCGAGCTCCGTGCGGTGGCTCGGATCTTCACGATGCCCCCCGCGTGGCTCTGAGCAATCGCCGCTGGAGGATAGCAATTGTACCAATGATCAGCATAAATACGATCGACTCTGCCGCAGCGTATCCTAATTTTGAATCAGCAAAGGTGGTGAGAATTCTGGTGGAAAGAATATCCACATTCGACGCCGGTGGATTCCCAGAGAGGCCGTAGACCAACTGGAACGCCTGGAAGGCCTGAATCATCGTGAATGTTGCTACCAGGACCACCGTTGGCATGATCAACGGGCGAGTGACGTGACGCAGTTGCCGCAATCGCGATGCGCCGTCGATCGATGCAGCTTCGTACAATTCCAGCGGTATCTGCTGGAGCCCGGCGACAAACAACAGAACCATCTCCCCCACGTACTGCCAGGCCTGCACACCGGCTACCCAATAGATGGCGTAGCGGTTACTGCCCAGAGGGTCGAGATGAACCGAGGTTAGTCCGATGTCATGGAAGAAGGTATTGAGGAGTCCGCCATCTGGCGCGTAGACAAATGTAAACGCGAATGCAACGGAAACCGCTGAGAGAATAGCCGGAAAGAATATCACGCTTCTGACAACCCTGGATGAGCGAATATTATTACTCAATAGAACGGCTAATCCGAAGGCAACAATGGTTTCCACGATGACGACAGCTACCATGAGTTTGACACTGTTGTTCAACGCGTTCGTGAACAAGCCGTCCTCCGTAAAGAGAAGACGAAAGTTGGTGAAGCCTATGTAATTGTAGTTTGACGAGTAACCGTTCCAGTTGGTAATCGAGTACTGAAAGGCGCGTAGCGTCGGATAGATGACGAGGAATCCATACACCAGGACCGCTGGCACGAAAAAGAGGGCGAGCTTCCATCCGCTCCCCAGACTGCTCCGCCGTGGACCGCGACGTTGTTGGGAGGCGATACGCTCAAATGTCAGCTTGCTCACATTCGCTCTCTCATGTTCGCGCCCCGTAGCCTCGGTTGCCCGATCCTCCGCTGACCCGCATCAGAGATTCCACTGGGGGATCTTCGCCTGAGGAAGGCACGGCCATACGGTAGCCGACGTCGTAATCGGCGCTGAGCCTGGGGGCGACCGCCCGTACTACGCGGCCGCCTGCGCCCGCAGCTGGTCGATGGTCTTCTGGGCTGCCGCCGCAGCTGCTTCCGGGGAGGTGCCATTGACGACGGCGATGGCAGCCTGGATCATCGCATCTCCCATCTCGACGCTGTCGAACTGGTAGTTCGGCGCCAAGATGGTGGGCTTGTTCAACCAGAGTGCCGTTGCAGCAAGATCACGCTTCGTGTAGTCCACGTTCTTCACCGTCACATGATCGTCCTCGCCGTTGGCGAAGGTACCTGCAGGACCACGGAGCGACAGATAGTCGAGAAAGGCAAGAGCGGTATTTGGCTCGGAGGTTGATGCCTTCACACCGAGGATGTAGGTGAGATTGTAGACGCCAAGATATTTCGGGTTGGAGTTCACCGTCACCGGGGAAACCACACCCATGGGGAAGGTGGCACCCAAGCTACGTGCGGCGGCAATGTCGTAGTCTCCGGTCGCCAACATGGCTGCCTTTCCGGAAGCGAACAGCTCCAGGCACGGTCCCACGGCCGTTCCCGTCGAATCAGGCTCGAAATATGGCTTGAGCTCGACGAATTGCTTTAGTGTCTTGATGAACCAAGCATCTGTGGCCTTGAGTTTACCTGTTTGGATTTCAGCGAACATATCGGGCACCGGCGCATTGTTCATTACCATGGAGTTCATGATCTGGGCGCGATTGTTGGCGTCACCGCCAGGCCAGGCGATGGGTGTGATCCCCTTGGACTTGATCTTGTCACAAAGACTCAAGAAGCCATCCCAAGTGGTCGGAAGCGTTGTTTCTCCAACTTTTTCGAAGATCGATTCATTGTAGACAAACATGAGGAACAGGAGGAGATAGGGAATACCGAGCTGCTTGCCACCGGATGCGAAAGAAGTCAGGTACTTCGACTGGAAGTTGTTAATGAACGGCTGGCCCGACAGGTCCATGTAGAGTCCGGCATCTACAAAACTTGTGAATTGGCCACCTCGGAACGCCGTGAAGATGTCACCGGCGCTGCTGTTTCGAAGCACGGTCAGCTCAGTTGACTGGTACTCCGCAGAAGCCGTGACTGTGTCAGTCACTTTTGCTCCAGGGTACTTTGCCTCAAATCCGGCGATGATCTTTGCCATCGTCCCGGTGCTGCTGCTTCCGACCGGCCATCGGGCCAGGTCGATCGTGCCGTTCACCTTGGATGGGTCAAACGCAGCCGGTGCGGAGCTCTTCGGGGAGACCGAAGCGCTCTTCGGGGAGCTGCTCCCGCACGCGGCAGCCACCACCGAGATCCCGCCCGCGCCCATGAGCCCCAAGAGGCTGCGGCGCGAGATCACTGGGTCAAGTTCGAAATGCGGCACGTTGGTACCTCACTGTCCTCTCTGTCGCCCTGTCGACCCTGTTCACAAGCAGAGTGGACAGTGGTTAGTGGTTTGGCCTCTGTCCATTGGAACATAGTTCACGCGACCTGTCAACAATTTTCGGAGGGTCGCCGCCCGGTGGATGGCTGCCCCGACGTGCCAGACTGGGCCCGACGGCTCCGCCAGCAGGCAGGCTCCCGGGGACGGGGTGCTGGGTGTCCTGCTCGACCGGTGCTGGCGCTGCTGCGGGGGCGCGGCAGGATAGCGAAAGTAGCCGACGGCGATCGATCGATCGGCGTTCCGCGCCCGATGGACACCGGTTCACTGGTCGGCCGCTCGTACGTCCTTCGTCGGGGTCGACCGCTCAGCGTGCCGCGTCAGGGTACCGGAGCCGCCAGTCGACGTCGGACAGCTCCTCCCGGCGGACGGTACGACCGTCGGCCACCGCCATCTGGGCGGCGTAGCAGGTGAGCATGTTCTCGAGGCCGCTCCTCCAGTTCGAGTACGGCTCGCTGGCGTCGAGCACGACACGAGCGAATTCGTCGAGCATCTCGACATAACCGCGGTGGTGCTCGTAGGTCATGCTGTGGCCGGGCACCTTGATCCGCCGTTCCTCGTCGTCCGTCTCAAGGAGGAGCTCGGAGAACGACCCCCGGAGGGTGCCCTTCTCCCCGACGAGCAGAACGTCCTCCAACTGCTTGGATGCCCTGAAGTAGGAGAAACTGTGACTCACCCGGAAACCGGGGTAGTCGACGATGACGACACCGTTGTCCTCGAAGTCGAGTTTGTCGACGAGGAGGTCGAGGCCGCCGAACCCGGCGACGGCAGTGAAAGGCAATTGGTCGTTCAGGCGGTAGATCAGGTCGAGCCAGTGGGTGCTCTCCTTGATGATCGCCCCGTCCACCTCGGCGTGCTTGCGCGAGTGGGACGGCCGCCAGGGAGAGCGGTGGTAGTCGAACCGGATCTGGCGCAGCGTGCCGAGTGCTCCCGACTCCAGGACCTCGAGGACGGTCTTCGCGAACGGGCTGTAGCTGATCTGGAAGCCAAGCATGTAGTGGCCGCTCGTCGCCATGGCCGCTTCCGCGATGCGGAACGCGGACTCCATCGTGAGGGCCATGGGCTTGGTGCAGAGCACGTACTTACCGGCCCGGAGCGCCTTGATCGTGTACTCCTCGTGGAGAAGATCGGGCACCACGAGGATGACCGCGTCGACGTCGTCCCGGGCGAGGAGCCGATCGTAGATCTCTTCCAGCTTGACGTCCTTTGCCGCCGGTGCCTCCCGGATCTGGGCGATAAGCCTGGAGTGAAGTGGGGAGGTCCTGAGGTCGTGGTCGGTATCTTCGATGCGGACGGCACCGGTGATGAAGGCGTGCTTCGCGGCGTCCGCATCGCAGACCGCTACCAGTTCGTAGCGCGGATGGTTCAAGGTGACGTAGACGTCCTCGAGGCCCTGCACGAGGCCGACGACCGCGCAGCGGACCTTCTCGTCATTGCTCATTGTGCTTGCTCACTTTCTGCTCTGTCGTCTGCCCGTGTGCCTGCTCGTGGCTCGAGCGCCTCTGGACGGTGGCGCTCGATGGAAGGTGCTGCTCATGCGTGCCCGCCTGCAACGCTCCGAGGTGGCACCTGCGATCCTGCCCGGGGGATCCGACCACTCGACGAGCCCGTTCCGGGGCACGAGAACGGGCACGAGAACGGGCTCGATCTCGACGACGCGGGCGGGACGGAACGGACAAGGGCCAGGGCGGAGACGCGGATCCGGCATAGAGGTAGGACCTCTGTCCATATTCCCACCTGCCGTGAGTGGAGTCAACCGATCGCCAGCTTCCGACGTTTGCCGGACGCCGAGACGGGTAGAGGAACGACGGTGGGGTGACCGGTTGGACGGTGACACCGTGAGCCCGGTCGCCCCCGGCCGGGGGCGGGCAGCCCAGCCGAAC